>JAYVCL010000204.1:0-20081 GCA_043749975.1 Burkholderiales bacterium | reverse complement strand
TGTCGGCGGGAATCAATCGAAGCTGATCCAGCAGTTCGGCAGCCGTCATGCTGTTGCGCTCTTCCAAGTCACGAGGTCAAGAGAAGTAGCAAGCCGGTGATGCTCGCCCGGGACTCGTCGTTGGCTTGCGTCACACCGCATCTGGGTCGCAGACGATGCGGCTCAAACGATACTCGGCCAGTTCGCCGGTCTGAACGATCGTCACCTGGACCAACCAGTCTCCGTCGTCCAGCTGACGTAGCGGTTCGCCCACTTCATACGGTGGACCAACCGGACCAAACGTCTTGATGCTCCCCAACAGTGACGTCACAGGATCGCGGGTATCGACAGGTTTGGTTCCGAGCTGATCTGGCATGCGGGGTTCCACGTCACTGTGGACAGTTCGTCCACGGCCCGAGTGTCGAGGCCTGGACCCATTCCTGATCACGGCTCTTCATTCGGCGGCCAAACTCGTCGAACTGAACTAGGACCAGCGGAAATCGAACGTCGATGATCACTCCGTGCTGCACCTTCATCCCGACATGGGGGTCGTTCCGAAGTCGCTTCGTGTATTGCTCGCGCAAGGGCTGACAGTCATTGGCCTCCTTGACGCGCGCGGCTATGTTCGTCGGACTGTTTGGATCACCTCTGTCTATCGTGGCGCCGGGCTCGAACGCCAGCGGGATAGTCGCGTAGTAGAAGACCGCTTCCGCCCAAGCGCTCGGAAAGAACGTAGTCTCGTTGTACCGGATCGCGACGCCCCACAGCGTGCCCGCGCTGTTGCGACAGGCGAGCCGCTGCGGCATTGACACGCGTGCCTCCCGGAGGACGCTGTTTGTGTCGCGGAACGTGAAGCCAACTTCCTTGGGAGAAAGGGGCGACAACTGCCCTCCGTCGGCTTGACAGCGCCGCTCAAGAGGGAGCAGAAACTGCCTGAAGGACTCCAACCCGAACTGATCGCTTGAGGTTCCGCGTGCCGTGAGTTTGCGATTGCTCAGCGCTTGAACGATCTGCTCGGGCGGCAAGGTCGAATCGATCGCGGGTCGCGCGGGTACAGCGCAACCTCCGAGGAGCGCCGCGCCGATGAGGGCAGCGGCCCAAAGTTTGAATTTCTGCACGGTACCTGATCTCCGTAACGACGAACTTGAAAGTGGCGATCTCTGGGTCAACGTCCCTGCCGGAAACGCTCCAACTATTCGACGACATCGCTGACACGGCATGCACATGTCGTCCGTCGACGAACGCTCAGACTTTGGAGGTGTGATGCGCCAGGAGCCGTACGCCGGTCGCTCTTGATGCCTTTGAGTCTCATTCTGGACGAGGTGCTGGGCCTCGACTCGGCCTGTTGGATCGTTCAAGGCTCAAGCGACGTAGGTCGGAGCCGAGCTTGTAGTGTACCTAAATGAGACCCAAAGTCCGTGGTCTCTAAGTCATCGTGGATCGAGCATCCATGGGTGAAGTCAGCGCCATCGTCAAAGTCATCAAAGCTGAACAGGGCTGCTCCAACGTCGTCTCGGCCGTCGCCGCGACAACAGGCGAGCGAAGAAGGCCGACCGCACCCGCTGTACCTGCAACAACTTTTTGCCACCAACGTGCGTCTAGTCCGTGTCGCGCGAGGCTTGTCGCAAGAGGAGTTGGCCGACCGCGCTTCGCTTGATCGAACCTACATCAGCTCAATTGAGCGACGCTTGCGGAATCTTTCGATCCAGAACATCCAGCGCTTGGCGTTGGCGCTGCAGGTCGATCCGCGAGAACTGTTGGACCCCGGCTTGATAAACGATGCCCGGTATCGGGATTGATCGAGGGACTGGATTTCAGCCCAACCCAGGGATGGCGCAGCGGGCGAGAGCCCGGCCCGGAGGCTTCCGGCCCGTCAATATGCTGGATAAAACCTCAGTATCCATGAGGGGCAGCAGGCGACAATGCGCGGGTGACAAGGGTCTCCTGTTGCCTATTAAATGACAGCTGCCAAAAATCTGAGCAATCCGCCATGTCGTTTAACAAATGACGAGATCAACGACACCACAAGCCGCGAATTGGGATAGTCGTTTAATGTTTCGACGGACATATCACAGTAATTACCTGAAATTCTTCGAGCGCGCCCGCACCGAATGGCTGCGCAGCCTGGGCTTCTCGCAGCAGCGCTTGAGAATCGACGCCGGTGTCGTCTTCATCGTCGCCGAAACGTCGATTCGATACCTGAGCCCGGCCCGGCTCGATGACCTGCTCGACGTGAGCGTGGTGGTGACGCAAGCCGGCCGCGCCTCGATGACCCTGGCGCAGCAGGCCTGGCGCGTCGACGCTGCCGGGCCCAGCCTGCTGTGCGAAGGCCAGATCCGCATCGGCTGCGTGGACGGGGCAAGCTTCAGGCCGCGGCGCATTCCCACCGCCATACTCGACACCATTCGATGAACCAAGACCTTTCCATCTTCACCCTCGTCCTGCAAGCCAGCCTGGTCGTGCAACTGGTCATGGCGGGCTTGATGATCACCTCGCTGGCGAGCTGGACGGTGATCTTCGGCAAGCTGTTCGGGCTGCGCAAGGTACGCGCCGACAACGAGGGCTTCGAGCGTGACTTCTGGGCCGGCAAGAACCTGAACGAGCTCTACAACGACGCCTCCAAAAAACCTGCCGCTGCGCCGATGGAGCGCATCTTCGCCTCCGGCATGCGCGAGTTCCTGAAGTTGCGCGAACGCAAGCTGACCGACGCCGGCGGCTTGCTCGACGGCGCGCGGCGTGCCATGCGGGCCAGCTTTCAACGCGAGATGGACACCATCGAATCGAACCTGTCTTTCCTGGCCTCGGTGGGCTCGGTGTCGCCGTATGTGGGACTGTTCGGCACCGTGTGGGGAATCATGCATGCCTTCATCGGGCTGTCGAACCTGACGCAGGTCACCCTGGCCACGGTGGCCCCCGGCATTGCCGAGGCGCTGGTGGCCACCGCCATCGGTTTGTTCGCGGCCATCCCGGCGGTGATCGCCTACAACCGTTTCGCGCGCGACATCGACCGCATTGCGATTCAGTTGGAGACCTTCATCGAAGAGTTCTCGAACATCCTGCAGCGCAACGCGGGGCAACCTGCTGCGCCGGCTGCGCAAGCCGCTGGAGCCCGCTGAGATGCCTTCCGTCAGCCACCGCGGCGGAGGCCGCCGCCGCCCCATCAGCGAGATCAACATGGTGCCCTTCATCGACGTGATGCTGGTGCTTCTGATCATCTTCATGGTCAGCGCGCCACTCATCACCACCGGCGTGGTCGACCTGCCCAGCGTGGGCAAGAGCAAGCAGCGGCCCGAGCATGTGGTGGAAGTGGTGGTGGGCAGCGACGAATCGGTGCGCCTGCGCGTCGACGGCAAAGAGCCGCAGCCGGTGCCCCTGCGCAATTTGGCGACCCGCGTGCGCGAGCTGCAAAAGGGCGACGCCAACACGCCCGTCGTCATCTCGGCCGACCGCACGGTGAAGTACGAGGCGGTGGTGAAGGTGATGGACAGCCTGCAGCGCGCCGGCGTGCAGCGCGTGGGGCTGTCGGTCAAGAGTGGCAACTGAGACGGCGACTGAAGCGCAGCCACGATGAACGCCGCCGTGATGCAGCGCGACCTGTTCATGCCGCGCCCGCCGGGCGGCATGGGCCGTGGCCTGCTGCTGGCCATGGCGGCGCATGTGCTGCTGGTGATCGCCTTGGCCTTCAGCGTGAACTGGCACACCGCGCAAACGCCCGAAGGCGTCGAGGCTGAGCTGTGGGCAGCGGTGCCGCAATTCGCCGCGCCACGCGCGGTGGAGATTCCGCCTGCGCCGGTGGCGCGACCGACGCCGCCGCCGTTGCCGGTTCCCGCGCCGAAGTCGCTGCCACGTGCCGAGCCCGTGGCCCCGCCAGCGCCCCGCCCCGACGCGAAAATCGCCACCGAACGCGCCGAGCGTGAAGAGGCCAAACGACAAGTGGCGCAGCGTGACGAGCAAGAGCGCAAGAACAAGCTGGCCGTGCTGAAGCAGCAGAAGCAGAAGCAGCAGGAGCAGCAGGCACAGGACGCGAAGCGCAAGCAGGAATCCGACGCCGCCGATGCAGCCGACGCTGCCAAGCTGGCCGCGCAGCGCGACGCCAACTTGAAACGCATCATGGGCCAGGCAGGTGCCAGCGGCGACGCCACGGCCAGCGGCACCGCGGCGCAGAACGCCGGCCCTTCGGCCAGCTACCTCGGGCGCATCAAGGCGCGCATCAAGCCCAACGTCTCGTTCCCCGACACGGTGGCCGGCAACCCGGCCGTCGAGATCGAGGTTCGGCTCACGCCCGAAGGCCGCATCATCGATCCGAGCCGCGTCGTCAAGACCAGTGGCGTGAAGGAATGGGACGACGCCGTGCTGCGCGCCATCGGCAAGACCGAAGTGCTGCCCAAGGACGAAGCCGGCCGCGTGCCGCCGTCGATGATCATCGTGTACCGGCCTCGGGATTGAGGGCGGCAGGTCGCTTCTTTCTGGCCTTGCGCTCGGCTTCCGCCACCTGCCCCGCCGCCCACCACTGCACAAACTCCGCCGGGGTTTCCAGCGTGACCAGGCCCAGGCCGCCGGTGCGAAATTCGCCGATCAAAATCTCGGCCGCCTTTTGCAGGTTGACGCGCCCGCCACTCTGAATCGCACCGCGCTTGCGCGCGATCTCGGTCAGCCGTTGTTCATCGCTCAAACCCGACACATCGCCGAGCCTGAAACGCGCTTCGACCCGGCCGGCGTAGTTGCGGTTCAGACAGTCGAGCAACTCCAGCGCCACCTCTTCTTCATTGAAGGCATTGCGCCCGATGCCGCCGCTGGCCGCCAGGTGGTAGCCGCTTTGCGGCACCGTGATGCGCGGCCACAGCATGCCCGGCGTGTCGAACAAATACACATCGCTGGCGAGCACGATTTTTTGTTCGAGCTTGGTGATGCCGGGTTCGTCGCCGGTCTTGGCGGCTTTGCGTCCGGCCAGGGTGTTGATGAGGGTGGATTTGCCGACGTTGGGAATGCCGCAAATCAGCACCCGCAAGGGCTTGGTCATGCCGCCGCGCAACGGCGCCAGCTCGCGACACGCGGCGATCAGGCGCTGCGCCGGCGCGGTGACGCTGGCGTCCAGCCCGATGGCCCGCGTGGCGGGCAGCGCGTTGTAATGGGCCAGCCACTGCACGGTGCGGTCAGGGTCGGCCAGGTCTTGCTTGTTGAGCAGCTTCAACGCCGGCTTGCCGCGCGTCAGCTCGGCCAGCAGCGGATTCAAGCTCGAACCGGGCAGCCGCGCGTCCAGCAACTCGATCACCACATCGATGTCCTTGAGGCGGTCGATGATGGTTTTCTTGGTCGAGTTCATGTGACCCGGAAACCACTGGATGGCCATGCGCTGCTTCTTTCCTGAGATGCCCCGCCCCCGTCAGGGGCGAAAACCCGCTGACGATGGCGCGGGTGGACGTGAATTGTGACCGGGGCTGACGAGTGAAATTTCGCCAGCAAATCCGCCCCTTGTCGAACAATCACTGTGTGCGAGACGCATTCCCTTGCACCTTCAAACAGGGGATTGACAAACGTCATGACAGAATCCCGTTTTTTCCGCGCGGCGCTGAATCTGCCTCAGCTCGCGACGCCCATCGGCTTGCCCGCCTTGATTTCGGTCTGGACCTCACCCGCATGAATTCGATTCCTTTCCTGACTTCACTGCCCGTGCTGGCCTTGTCCCTGCTTGCCGTCTTGTCGCCCCCCGCCGCAGCCGGCGCGCGGGAAGACACGGCGCTCACGATGTCGGCCGAATCGTCCGCCACAGCCGACACGACGGACCGCCTGATCGTCAAGCTGCGCGACCCGGTGGCCCGCGATCCTGGCCGGCGCATCACCGAGATCGCAGGGCGCACGGGCGAAGCGCTGCAACGCCTGCGGGGCATGTCGGGCGGTGCCCACGTGGTGCAGTTGTCGCGGCAGATGTCACGCGCCGAAGCCAGTGCGGTTGCACGCAGCCTGGCCAGCGACCCGAATGTGGCCTACGTCGAACCCGACCTGCGCATGCACCCGCTGCGCGTTCCGAACGACACCCTGTACGCGCAGCAGTGGGACTTGTTCGAGACGGCCGGCGGCATCAACATGCCGGCTGCATGGGACATCACCGTCGGCTCGAGCAACATCACCGTTGCAGTCATAGACACCGGCGTGCGCAACCACGCCGACCTGGCCGGGCGGCTGGTTGCCGGCCATGACTTCATCACCGACACCGCCACATCGAACGACGGCGACGGCCGCGACACCGACGCCAGCGACCCCGGCGACTACGGCTGCAATGGCAGCACCAGTTCGTGGCACGGCACGCACGTGGCCGGCACCATCGGCGCTGCAAGCAACAACGGTGCGGGCGTGGCCGGCGTCAACTGGGCCTCGAAAATCCAGCCGGTGCGCGTGCTCGGCAAGTGCGGCGGCTACACCTCAGACATCGTCGACGCGATGCGTTGGGCAGCCGGCATTACCGTCGCCGGTGCGCCGGTGAACGCCACGCCGGCGCGTGTGCTGAACCTGAGCCTGGGCGGCGGCGGCGCTTGCGGTGCGACGTTTCAGAACGCCGTCAACGACGTGACGGCGCGCGGTACGGTGGTGGTGGTGGCCGCAGGCAACAGCAACGCCGATGCGGTGAACACCGCGCCAGCCAGTTGCGCGGGGGTCGTCGCGGTGGCCGCAACGGTGCGCAACGGGGGCCGGGCGAGCTACAGCAACTTCGGCTCCAAGGTGGCCATCGCAGCACCTGGCGGCGGCAGTGGCAGCGCGATCCTGTCGACACTCAACGCAGGCTCCACGGTGCCCGCGGCCGACAGTTATGCGCTGTACCAAGGCACGAGCATGGCCTCACCGCACGTGGCGGGCGTCGTCTCGTTGATGCTCTCGGTCAACCCGGCGCTGACACCGGCGCAGGTGCTCGCCAAACTGCAAGCAACCGCGCGCGCTTTTCCCACCGGCACGGGCTCCGATTGCAGCAAGGTTTTGTGCGGCGCGGGCATCGTCGACGCGGCGGCTGCGGTTGCCAGCGCGGCACCGGTGACGCCTCCACCGCCGCCACCGCCTCCACCTCCGACAGCCGGCCGAGTCAATCTCGCGCTACCTGCGAGCGGTGCGGTGCTCACTGCATCCAGCGCCTACAGCGCAGCTTTCCCGCCAACCGCAGCCAACAACGGGGACCGCCGCGGTGCCAACCCAGGGGCTGGCGGCGTCTGGCAGGACGCGACCTCGGCCGTCTGGCCCGACTGGTTGCAAGCCGATTTCGGCAGCCTGCGCACGGTCGCCGAGATCGACGTGTTCACGGCGCAAGACGCCTCGGCCAATCCGCTGGAGCCGACCGAGACGTTGACCTTCAGCCAATACGGAATCACCGACTTCGAGGTGCAGTACTGGACCGGCTCGGCATGGCAGACGGTTCCGGGTGGCAGCGTGACCGGCAACAACAAGGTCTGGCGCAAATTCACCTTCACGCCGGTTTCGACCCGCCAGGTGCGTGTGTTGGTGCTCAACGCGCTTGGCGGCTACAGCCGCATCACCGAACTCGAAGCCTATTCGGTGGCCGACACACCGGCATCAACGCCGATCAACGTTGCGCTGCAAGCCAACGGCGGCAGCGCGGTGGCCTCGAGCACCTACTACTCTGCCTACGCAGCCGCCGCCGTCAACAACGGCGACCGGCGCGGGCTCAGTTCGGGTTCGCTGCGCGGCTGGTGGAACGATGGCACAGCGGGCGTTTGGCCCGACGTGATGCAGATCAATTTCAGCGGCACGAAAAGCATCACCGAGATCGACGTGTTCACGCTGCAAGACACCGCCGCGGCGCCGCTGGAGCCGACCGAGTCGATGATCTTCAGCCAATACGGCATCACCGATTTCGACGTGCAATATTCAAACGGATCGGCCTGGGTCACGGTGCCGGGAGGCAGCGTGACGGCCAACGACAAGGTGTGGCGAAAGTTCACGTTCTCCGCCGTGCCGACGAACAGCATTCGCATCGTGGTGCGCGGCGCGCGGGCCGGCTACAGCCGGATCACGGAGATCGAGGCCTACGGAACAACGCCCTGACGTGAGGCCGCGTGAAATGCAATCGAGGCATCCGCTGTGACGCGCAAGCCTCGGTTGCGCAGCGCGGCCGAGCACGCAATGCCATGAACGCGATGCAATGGCTCGGCAGGTGGTGCCTGGTGTGTGCCGTGGCCCTGCTGACCGCCTGCGGCACGCCCTACGCCACGATGAAGAACGGCAGCGGCGAAGACGTGATGCTGCTCGGCCACGACCCGGTCGCGTACTTCAGCCGGTCGCAGTCGGTGCGTGGCAACCCGGCCATCAAATCGACCCTGCCCGGGCGCACGTATTACTTCATCGACACGCAGAACAAACGCGCATTCGATGCCGCGCCCGACCAATTCGAGCCGCAGTACGGCGGCTTTTGTGCCAGCGGCGCAGCCTACGCGCTCAAGCTCGGCTCAGACCCGACCGAGTGGCGCATCGTCGACGCGAAGCTCTATATTTTTGGCGATGTGCTGGGCCGCAGCGCGTGGGAGCTGGACCCTGCCTGGAACATCCGTCACGCCGACGAAGTGTGGCCCGAATCCAGAGACCACGGCTGGCGCTGGCAGACGCTGAAGCGCTACGCAGCCAAGGTGGCCTGGTACAAGACCGGGGCCGACATTCGCCGCGAGTTCGAGTCAAAACACCCGGGCCAGCCGGTGCCGAAATTCGACGTGGGCAGCATGTGGCAAAACCTGTTCGTCAGGTCTCCGGGCTGGCGCGCGCGTGAGGGCCACGGGGGGCAACCGGTGGTGGGTTTCGTGGGTGAGGATGCGTGCCCGGTGGCCTGCGTGGGCGAGCCCTCGAAGGCGTTCGGACAGAACTGATTTCAATGCGGCTGACGGGCTTCGAGACGCGCTCAGCCCACTCGGTATTGCTGAACGAAGGCGCGGTCGATGTGGTCTTTCCAGCGCCACACCCAGCGCCCCTGCACCACCCACGGCCCCCACGAGGCGATGGCAAAACGCTCGCCGCAGGCCAGCAGGTTGAGCGAGCGCTGCTGCGGCAGGTACGGCAGCAGTTCGCCGCCACCGATGAAGCGGCGCAAATTGAACGCCAGCGGCGGCCCGGCACGCACCGCGTAGACGCCGCTCTTGGGGTGCGGCACGTCCGGGCGGCTGGCCACGTCGCCAGCGGCAAATACTTCGGCGTGCGAGGTGCTTTGCAAGGTCGCGGCGGTGCTGACGAAGCCCTGCGCATCCAACGCCAGCCCACTGCCGCGCAGCCACTGCGGCGCCGAGGTGCCCACCGCCATTACGGGCGCGTCGCAGGCCAGGCGCGCGCCGCTGCCGAGCACCACGCAGTCTTGCCGCACCTGCGTGCAGGTGTCTTCGAAAACGGTGACTTGACGCCGCTTCAGCGCTCGCTTCACGCGGGCCTGCACCGCCGCCGGATGAGAGGCCAGCGGGGCGGGTCCGCCTGTCACCAGGCTGACGCGCGCCGGCGTCGCAGCGACAACGCACAGGCGGTGCTGCAGGGCCATCGCCAACTCGACACCGGCCGCACCGCCGCCGACCACCACCACGTCGAGCACGCGCGTTTGCGCCAGCGCCAGCAAGGCCGACCAGAGCTGCGTGAAGTGCTCGATCGGGCGCACGAACAGCGCATGTTCGCGCGCACCGGCAATCCCGTCGCGGTCCATCACCGGGCCGGTGTCCAGGCTCAGCACGTCGTAGGCCAGCGTCTCGCCGTTGGCCAGCGCCACGGTCTTGTGGGCCGCGTCGATGGCGGTGGCGGCCGACTCGATGAAGCTGGCCTTGGCGGCCGCAGCCAGCGGCGGCAGTGGGATCACGCAGTCGTCCACCGCATAGTGGCCCGCCACCAGGCCGGGCACCATGCCGGAGTACATCTGGCGCGGAAACGGCGAGACGAGGGTGACCTGGGCGCTGGCCATGCCCTGCCCGGCCAGCGCTTTCAACACGTGGACGTGGGCGTGACCACCACCCAACAAGACGAGATGCTTCACCCTGACGCAGGCAAAACGCGGTGCGTCAACCGATTTTGACGCAATCCATCAGCGTGCAAACCGCAACTTCATTCGAGCACCACACCCGCCACATGGCCCACGCTCTTGGTGTGGGTGTTGTCTGAGTCGGCACCGATGGCGATGCCGAGCAGCGGTGGCAACTCCTTGACCTCGTCGCCGAACAGCCGCATGAAGTCTGCCGCGATGTCGCGCTTCTCGGTCGACCACTGGTGGCCGCGCTCGCCGCTGCGCAGCACCACGTAGCGCAGGCGGTGCGTGAAGGGGCTGTGCAGTTCGGTGCCTTCGGCCAGGTTGGCATCCCACACATAGCACACGGTGGCGGCGGGAATCGGCTCGGTCGTCTTTGTGCGCGCGATTTTCAGGATCTGTCGCTCGACGAAGGGGACCTGTTCGAGCGCTTCGTCCCACAGCGTGCAAACTTTCAGCGTGGTGTCGTCGCCCTCGCGGATGCGCAGATCGGCCGCAGTGTTGAGCTGGTCGACGCGCCACCGCCACGACAGGCGCTCCGCCTTCTGATCGGACGGAAGCAGGAAAACCAGGTTGCCGTACGACTCTTCGGCATCGACACGCAGGGCTCGCTTGCCGTCAAGGTCGACCACCGAGAAACGCGTGAACGGCTTTTTCTGCCCCGGCAAGCCCACCACGTGCCACGGCGCGGCCGGCACGCTGCCGCTGGCGGCGAAGGGCTGCAGCAAGTTGCCTGCAGCCACAGCGGGCACGGCCGTCATCACCAGCGCCAGCCCCAGCAGCATGCCGACGGCGGCACCGGTCAGGCTTGACCACCACCCTCGGGTGGCAAGCATCAGCGCCCCACCCCATTCAGCGACCAGTCGTAATCGAGGAAATTCACAGGCAGGCTCCTTGCACGAAGTTTGGTTTGCTCGGCCGGATCATCGCTGAGTTGGGCGGCGTACTTCGCGAACACATCCTCGACTTTGCCGAAGCCTTTGTGGCCCTTCTCGAAGTCTTCCTTGAACCACTTGAAGATCATGCTGACTTCCAGGTTGCCGCCCTTCACGCGGTTGCGCGTGCGGTCGCCCATGAAGCGCACAAAGCCGTCGTCGAGCTGGGCGTCGAGCTTGGCCGCGGTGAAGGCTTCGTTGCGCAGCGCCGGGCAGCCGATGGATGCGCAATTGACGGCTGCATGCACCCGCGGGTCGGCGTAGTTGGGGCGCAGTTGCTCGTGCTCGATCCAGTCGAGGGTGTGCTCTTCACCCAGCAGCTTGAAGAATTTCTTCTTCCACGGCGATTGAGTGAACGAGCCGAGGTCTTTGATCGACTTCAGGTCGGGGTACTTGGTCAGGATCAGCACGACGGTGTAGGCGTTGTAGGCGTTGATCAAAAACGCCATTTGCTGCGGCTTGCTCCAACCGTCGAACTCGGCCTTGGGCACTGCCGACAGGCCATCGAGCACCTTCTTGACATCGGCCCGGTCGGCCTTGAAGCCGGCGTAGTCGACCCGGCTTTGCTTGTTGTCGGGCAGCCATTTCACGTGCTTCTTCGTCAGCGCGTCCCAGGCCGAATAGCTGTGGTCGAACTGCGCGAAGGCGCTGGTGCCCAGCAGCAAGCCGAGGCAAAGGAGGATGATTTTTTTCATGGTGCGGATGTTCGAGAAGTGTCGTCGGAGATACGTCAAAACTGTGGCGGTGGATTCAGCGGCGGACTCAGCAGAAGATCAGGCGCGCCGCCACGTCTGGAATTTACCCACCCATTCGAGCAGCTTGTGCGGCTGATGGTTTCGTTTCCATTCGCCAGCGGCGTATTTGTTGGCCTCGCTCATCGTCGGATAGGTGTGGATGGTGCCCAAAATCTTGTTCAGCCCCAGGCCGTGGCGCATCGCCAGCACATACTCTGCCAGCAAATCGCCGGCGTGCGCACCGACGATGGTGACGCCCAGAATCTTGTCCTTGCCTGGCACGGTCAGCACTTTGACGAAGCCGTGCGCGGCGCTGTCGGCAATGGCGCGGTCGAGGTCGTCGATGCCGTACTTCGTCACCTCATACGGAATGCCTTTTTCCTTCGCTTCTTGCTCGTTCAGGCCGACTCGCGCCACCTCGGGATCGATGAAGGTGCACCACGGGATCACCGAGTAGTCGGCCTTGAACTTCTTGAAGGTGCCGAACAAGCCGTTGACCGCCGCGTACCAGGCCTGGTGCGCCGCCACATGGGTGAACTGGTAGGGCCCGGCCACGTCGCCGGCGGCCAGAATGTTCGGGTAGATGGTTTCCAGGTAGTCGTTGGTCTCGATGGTGCGGCCCACCGGAATGCCCAGTTCCTCCAGGCCGTAGCCTTTGAGGCGGGCGACCCGGCCCACCGCACACAGCAGTTGGTCGAACGGGATTCGTTTTTCGATGCCTGCGGTTTCGACGACGATGAATTTCCCCTCGTTGTCACTCTCGCAGCGCAGCGCCTTGTGGCCGGTCAGCACCTGCACGCCATCGGCCTCGAGGGCCTTCTGTGCAAGCGCTGACACCTCTTCGTCTTCGCGCAGCATGATGCGCGGCGCCATCTCGACCTGCACCACCTCGGAGCCCAGCCGCGCGAAGCTTTGCGCCAGTTCGCAACCGATCGGGCCGCCGCCCAGCACCACCAGGCGCTTCGGCAAATCGCGCAGGCCCCACAGCGTGTCGCTGGTCAGGTAGCCCACGGCATCGAGCCCCGGCAGCGGCGGCACGAAGGGCATCGCGCCGGTGGCGATGACGATGCTGCGGGTGGTCAGCGTCTGCTTTTTTCCCTGGCCCAGGTCGATCTCGACTGTCCACGGGTTGACGATTTTTGCGTAGCCCGTGACCACGTCGACCCCCAGGCCGGTGTAGCGCTCGATCGAGTCGTGCGGCTCCACCTCGCGCACCACGCGGGCGATGCGCTCCATCACGTCGGCAAAGCTGAAAGTGGCGTCGGCCCTGGCGATGCCGTAGACGCTGGCATGCTTCATCTGGCTGACCAGGGTGGCCGACTTGATAAGCGCCTTGCTCGGCACGCAGCCGTAGTTCAGGCAGTCGCCGCCCATCTTGTGGGCCTCGATCAGGCTGACCTTGGCCTTGACCACGGCGGCGATGTAGCTGGTGACGAGCCCGGCCGCGCCGGCACCGATGACGACCAGGTTGCGGTCGAAGGTTTTCGGCTTCAGGTGCGCCCACTTGCCATACACCTTTCGGCCTTGCACCGCTTCGACGATCTTCTTGGCGATGATCGGGAAGATGCCCAGCAGCACGAACGAGCCGATCAGCCCGGGCGACAAGATGCCGCGCAGAGAATCGATTCGCGACAACTGCGTGCCGGCGTTCACGTACACCACGGTGCCGGCCAGCATGCCGATCTGGCTGGCGAGGTAGAACACACCCGTCTTGATGCGGGTCAGGCCCATCACCAGGTTGATGACGAAGAACGGGATCAGCGGCACCAGGCGCAAGGTGAACAGGTAGAACGCGCCGTCTTTGTCGATGCCCTTGTTGATCTCGGCCAGCTTGCTTGCGAACCTGGACTGGATGCTGTCGCGCAGCACGTAGCGCGAGACCAGAAACGCCAAGGTGGCACCGATGCTGGACGCGAACGACACGATCAGCGTGCCCGCCAGCACGCCGAAAATGGCCCCGCCCGCCAAGGTCATGATGGCTGCGCCGGGCAGCGACAAGGCCGTGACCGCCACGTAGACCGCGAAGAACGCACCGATCACCAGCGCGGGCTTTTCGGCATACAGCGCGGCGAAATCGCTCTGCCGCTGCTTGATGTAGTCCAGGCTCAAAAAGCGGCCCAGGTCGAACACGAAAAACAGCACCACCAGTGCAACGAACGCAGCGATCAGCAGGAGCTTCTTGCGGGACATGGTGGTTCCTCGTGATTTGTTGTCGTGGTGTGCCGCATGCGCACTTCAGTCGCGCGGCGGTGTGCAAACTTACGCAGCCGGCGACGCTGGAATTTACGCCGAAAAGGCCCGCCAACCCGCCCACAACCGCATCAGGATGGTCAACCCGCAGAGTGCGGCGAAGCCGTAGGCGAACAGCGGGAACAGCGCCGGCCACAGGCACATCAGCGCAAAGCAGGTCAGCGTTTCGGTGGCCTCGGTCAGGCCGCGCAGATAGTAGATGCCCTTGTTCGGGTAGACCACGCTCTTCAGCCCGCGCTGCGCGGCCAGGGTGGCGAAGGCGAGGAAGGTGGTGGCGGTGCCGATGAAGGCGGCCAGCAGCACGGCGGCAGGCAGCGCATTGACCGCAGGTCGAGCCACCGCAAAGGCCAGCGGGATGCTGGCGTAGAACAAGAAGTCCAGCGTGATGTCCAGGAAGCTGCCACGGTCGGTGGGCGCGGTCAGGCGCGCCAGCGCACCGTCGATGCCATCGCACAGGCGGCTGACAAGCAGCAGCAGCAGACCCGCGATGAACTGTTCGAATGCGATCGACAGCGCAGCCGCAAGACCGATGCCAAAGCCGATCAAGGTCACGTGATCGGCATGCAGGCCGATGCGCGCCAGGCCGCGCGCGGCGGCGTTCAAACCCGGGCGCAGCAGTTTCATGGCGGCACGGTCAAGCATGGCGGGGCTGCGCTGTCAGTTCGATCACCTTGGCACCGGGCGGCACATCGTGCGGATCGTGCGTGACCAGCACGGCCGGAATGCCCTGCGCGCGCAGCCGCTCGAACACGAAGCTGCGAAAGCGCTGGCGCAGGTTGGCGTCGAGACGCGAAAAGGGCTCGTCCAGCAACAGGGCCGCGGGCTGGGCCAGCAGCGCACGCAGCACCGACACGCGGGAGCGCTGGCCGCCCGACAGGCTGGCCGGCCAGCGCCCACCGCAGCCGCTCAGGTCGGCACTTAGCAGCGCCGCCTCGGCCTGCGCGATGCGTTGGGCGCGGGTGCTTCGGTTCGGCGGGCTTTGGGCGGGCAGCGCGAACAGCAGGTTGTCGAGCACCGTCATGTGCGGAAACAACAGGTCGTCTTGAAACAGCAAGCCCACGCGCCGCTGCACGGTGGGCAAGGCTTGCACCTCACGCCCGTTCAAGCGGATGCAGCCGCTGGCCTCGAACACCGCTGGCAAGGTGCCGGCCAGCATGGCCAGCAGCGACGACTTGCCCGAACCGCTGTCACCCATCACCACCAGCACCTCGCCCGGCGCGACCTGGGCCGACAGGTGGCGCAACAGCACGCGCTTTGGCTCGGCAATGGCGATGCCGATGTCGTCGAGTTCGAGCATCAGGCGCTGGCCGGTCGATTTGCAGCCAGCCGCAGCGCCTGCTGCCGGCCCAGCCACCACGCCAGCCCGAACACCAGCGCGGGCAGCAGCCCTTGCAGCAGCGCGAACGCCGCCGACAGGTTGCGCTGCCCGCCTGAGGCCAAGGTCAGCGCCTCGGTGGTGACGCTGGCGTGGCGGCCCGCGCCGACGAACTGCGTGCTCAGGTACTGCGTCACGCTGACGGCGAACCCGACCGCGAACGCGGCCGCCAGCGGAGCCATCAGCATCGGTAATTTGATGCGCCATAAAAACGCGCCGTGGCTGCGGCCGAGCGCCTGCGCGGTCTGCTCGAAGCGCACGTCAAAGCCGCGATACGCGGGGGCCAGCACCACCAGCACATACGGCGCGGTGAACAGGCTGTGGGCCAGCCACAGGCCGCCGAGCGTGCCGTCCACGCGCAGCGCCAACGCGACGCGGTACAGCCCGCTGACCAACAGCACGCCGGGCACCAGCATCGGCACGAAGACCAGCCAGGCCGCGCGCGCATCCCAGCCGGGCGGCGTGGTTTCCATCCAGGCCGCCGCGAGCAAGACCCCGGTGCTGGCCGACAGCACGGCCAGCAACGCGGTGACGCCCAAGGTGGGCAGGCTGCCCGCCACGCTGTGCCATGCGTCCAGCGACCAGCGTGCGGGTTGCAGCGCGGGATAGCTCCACACACCGACCAGCGAGGTGAACACCAGCATGGCCAGCACGGCGCTGTAGACCCCAGCCGCAGCCAGCGGCAGCGTGGTGAAGGAGCGCAACAGCAACGGAGGCCGGTCGCCTCGCGTCCAGCGGCGCATCAAGGCAGGCTGCAGGCTGCGCCAGGCCAGCGCGGCGGTCAGCGCCGCGGCGGCCATGACGGCCGTCAGCAGCACCGCCGCCACCGCGCCTTGCCGGTTCACTGCCTCGTCGGCGTCTTGCAGCCATTGCCACGCCAGCACCGCCAGGGTGGGCGGGCGCGTGGGGCCGAGCACCAGCGCCATGTCGACCACCGTGAAGCTGTAGGCCCACACCGCCAGCAGCGGCAGCGCCAGGCGCGGCAGCAACTGCGGCCAGATCACGCGCGCCCAGGCGCTGGCGGGCGCATAGCCCATGCACGCGGCCACCTGCAACTGGCGCGTCAAATCGGCACCCTGCCCCACGCGCTGCAACTGCGCCGCCACGTTCCACAGCAGGAACGGCACTTCTTTCAGCACCAGGCCGAGGATGAGGGCGAGGCCGAACGGGTCT
Organism: Burkholderiales bacterium; assembly: GCA_043749975.1. Lineage (GTDB taxonomy): Bacteria > Pseudomonadota > Gammaproteobacteria > Burkholderiales > Burkholderiaceae_C > JANYJJ01. The sequence goes on along the minus strand of JAYVCL010000204.1, from coordinate 3,647 downwards.
TGCACGCTGGCGATGTCGGGCGGCGCAGTCCAGCCTGTCAGCAGTGCCGCCAATCGCGACAGCAGGCCGCTGGGCATCAACAGCAGCGCCAGGCCCACCGCGAAGGCGGCGTGCGGCACGGCCAGCAGGCCGCCGAGCCAAGCCTGCACGCGCGCCCAGGCTCGCCTGCCGTGCAGGTGCGTCACCAGCCACAGCATCAGCGCCAAAGACAGCAGCGTGCTGGCACTGCCGACCCACAGGCTCAAGCGCAGAGCCGGCGCGAACTGTGAGTCAGCCAGCAGGTTCGACCACGCGGCCGCATCGAACGCCTGGGCCACGCCCAGCCACAACGCCGCCAGCAAGGGCAGCCCGAATGCGACGGCAGGCACGGCCCAGAACGGCCTGCCCTTCGAGGTCATTGCCCGTAGCGTTTGAGCCATTCGCTTTCAATGGCCGGCACCCACGAAGCGTGCGGCTCGGCCAGCGCCGGCGCGCTTTGCAGCACCGTGCCGGGTGCGGCGTTTTGGGTGAACAAGGCCTTGTCCGCAGCGCTCAGACGCTCCAGCGCCAGCACGGTGGGATCGCCCCAGAACCTGACGTCTGCCTTGCGCGCCTGCGCCTGCGGGGAAAGCAAAAAATTGACCAGCACCTGAGCGCCTTCCTTGGCCCGCGCGTTGAACGCAATCGCCAGGAAGTGGGTGTTGGCGATGGCCCCGGCGCTGTGCTGCCAGCTCACCACCGATTCGGGCAGGCGCCTGGCAGCGATCTCGGTCGCGGCTTCGTTCGGGTTGAAGCTGAGGTTGATCAGCAACTCACCGTCGGCCAGCATCTGGCGCATCACCGCGTTGTTGGCCGGAAACTGCTTGCCCTGCCGCCACAGGGCAGGGTGCAGCGCATCCAGCGTGGCCCACATCGGCGCGGTCAGCCGCGCGAACGCGTCGGCCTGCACCGGCGCATAGAACGGCTTGCGGTCGGAGTGCGCTTCGAGCAGCATTTGCTTCAGGAAGGTGGTGCCGTGAAAGTTGGGCGGCTTCGGGTAGGTGATGCGGCCCGGGTTGCGCTTCGCGAACTCGATCAGCCCGGTCATGCTGCGCGGCGGCTGCATCACTTTTTTTGCGTCGGCATAGAACGTGAGTTGGGCCATGCCCCAGGGTGCTTCCATGCCGTCGACCGGCTCTGAAAAATCGACCAGGGTGGTGGGCTTGCCGAGCGTGTCCACACCGGCGTAACTCGGCAGGCGCTCGGCAAATGGGCCGAACAGCAAGCCGTCGCGCTTCATGGCCAAAAAATTCTCGCCGTTGATCCACACCGCGTCCACCGAGCCATCGCTGACGCGCCCGGCCTGCTTCTCGGCCCGCACGCGCTTGACGACCTCGGCGGTGTCCGACACCTTCACGTGTTCCAGCTTCACGCCCCAGCGCTTCTCGACTTCGGCCCCGGCCCATTGCAGGTAGGCGTTGATGCGCTCGCTGCCGGCCCAGGCGTTGAAGTACACCGTCTGGCCGCGCGCGGCACGCTCGATGCTCGGCCAATCGGCAGCGGCCAGCACAGGGCGGCTGAACGGCAATGCGGCGCCGATGGCGAGCCAGTGTCGGCGGGTGATGTTGGTGGTCATAAGCAAATTGAGTTCAGAGCTTCATTCAGGGCTTCAAGGTGCCGGCGGCCTTGCGCTGCTGGTACTCGGCTTCGAGTTGTTCGCCGCTTTTGTAGTGCGGCACGCGCATCACCAGCCGCTTGCTGCGCTGGATGAAGCTGTTCGATCCGTTGACTTCTTCGGCCCAATACTTGTCGGCACGCTGGGTGTTCAAGACACGGTCCATCTCGAACGCCTGCTTCGAACCGTGGCCCCCGAAGATGTAGAGCTTGCCGCCGTCGATGCGCCAGGTGTCGGCGTCGCCGCCCCAGGGAATGCCGTAGGCGATGCCGTTGGCACAAAAGCCGCCGTACTGCGGGATGTACTGGGTCGGGTTCTTGTCGAACAGCGCCTTGTGCTCGGCGCTGGCAAAGCGGAAGGTCACGCCCTGGTAGACCGACTTGTGTTCGGCTGTGCCCAACATGTGCTTGGCGTCGGTGAAATACGCCACCACGTCGTGGCCATGCAGGATCAGGTGGTCTTCACCGCTTTCGTTGAAGGCGTTGACCGGCTTCAGCGTGCCGCCGGGGTTCTGCGCCATCATGGCCGAGCAGCCGCCCAGGCCGACCAGCAGCGCGACGATCGCGGCACGCCGCCACAGGGGGAAAAGTAGGCTTGCGGTCATGGTGCGGTCCTTGATTTGGGCGGGGGAAAAACAGCGGCAGTGTATCGGCTTGCGCAATCCTTTTGCTCCCGAAGGCGACGCTCAATCACGCTCCATCAGGCTCGGCCGTGATTCCTGCCAGCCAGCGCAAGGCGACGGCGTCGGCCAGCCAGGCGCTGAAATCGAATCGCGGGTCGGCACCAGCCAGCGCATGGCCCAAGTCGCCACCCGCCAGCAGGTGACGGGTCCAAACGACAGCGGATTCATCGACTCGATGGACCGCGGCGCGCCACTTCGAACGCGCCACCAGCACCGCCTGCGCTTGGGGTTGCTGCAATGCTTGCCTGACTTGCTCGAAGCCGCCATCGTCGTCGCGCTGGTGCGCGGCGTGGATCAGCGCGATGGGCCAGTCTGATTCGAGCAGCAGCGTTCCGGGCATCCACTGCAAATGCAGCAGCGAAGGATCGGTGTCGCCCAGCCGGGACAGCGAGCCGGCATCGAATTCGCCGTCGGGCGCGCGCTCGCACTGGTGCACTGCCCAATCCAGGCGCGCGCAGTCGGCGAGGTAGGGCCAGTCGGCCAGCGTGGCTTGGGCGGCGATGAAATCGGGCAGATCGGCGCCCCATTCGCCAAGGTCGCCGCGAAGGGGTGGCTGCTGCTGCAGGAACGCGCGGGCCAGCGCCTCGAAGTCGGGCGCGCCCAGCATGGCCTGAACCGTGCCGAAGGTCGATCCCAAGGCGCGTGCGGCCGAGGCATGCGCGTTGGCGCGGTAGGCACCCAGGCCGCGCTGGGCACGGGTCGGCGCTTCACGCAGGCCCGACAGCGCAGCGACGGGTCGCGGCGCGAGGATGGCCGCCAGCAACAAGCGTTGCCGATCGGCCTCCCGCTCATGCTGGGCGTGCAACCTCATGCAGCGGCCCGCGCCAGCAACGCCGAGGCTTGCTCGGCCTCGCCCAGCAGCACTTCCAGCGCCGGCAACCCGGTGTCCCACTCGACCAGCGTCGGCACGCTGCCGAAACGTTGCAGCGCATGCGCATAGACGCGCCACACATCGGGCCGGACGCAACTGCCGTGGTCGTCGACGGCGATGCCATCGGCTTCGCAATAGCCGGCCAGGTGAATCTCGCCGACGCTGCCCGCGGGCAGCGCATCGACGAAAGCCTGGCAGTGCGCTGACGGGTCGGCCACTTGGGCGTTCAAGGCATTCACCATCAGGTTGTTCACGTCGAGCAGCAGGCCGCAGCCGCTGCGCCGGCACAGCGCCGCAAGGAACTCGGGCTCGGGCATCGCGTCGTCGCTGAACGACAGATAAGCCGACAGGTTCTCGACCAGCATGGGCCGCTGCAAGCGGTCTTGCACCCGCGCGACGTTGGCACACAGGATGTCCAGCGAAGCGTCGTTGAACGCAATCGGCAGCAAATCGTTGCCATG
>JAYVCL010000203.1:0-4149 GCA_043749975.1 Burkholderiales bacterium | reverse complement strand
GGCGACGCACGGCACGCGTGATCTCGATCACCAGGCCGGACTTGATCTTGAGTTGGTCGGCCTGCGGGAAGCCCAAGTCGGCAAATACGTTGCCTGAACTGGTTTCGATCTCGATGCCTTCAATCATGCGTTTTGCCATGTCGTTGCTCCTGTGCCAGCGCCTCGGCCACTTCATCGGCTGGCTGTGGCCCCGATCCGGCAGCCTGCTGCCTGGCGCGCTGGTTCCTGGCCATGCACTTGCTGTTCGCTCGATGCGAGGGTTGGCTCGCCCCGAGAATCACCCGCTCGCGACCTCTCGACGCACGCCTTTTTAGTAGCTACATTAAGGCGTGCGCATCGACTTCGACCCAGCCAAAGACAAGCTCAACCGAGCAGACCACGGCCTGTCGCTGTCTTTAGCCAAGAAACTCATCTGGGACGAGGCTCTTGTCTGGGTCGATGACCGGTTCGAGTACGGCGAGTTGCGCATGGTGGGACTGGTACCCGAAGGAAATCGGCTGTACTACGTCGCGTTCGTTGATCGTGGTGAAGTTCGAAGGGTTGTAAGCCTTCGCTTCGCCGAGCGCAGAGAGATAAAGCACTATGTCGAAGACTACCCCTGGGCGCACGCTGGTCATGCCCACGGCCGAAGAGAACCGGAAGATCGTCGCCGCCGCGAAGCAAGACCCAGACGCAAGGCCACTTACTTCCGCACAACTCAAGGCCATGGTGCCGCTGAAGGCTGTTCGTGGGCGCCCGAAGTCCGAAAACAAGAAGCTTCTCGTTTCAGTGCGCTACAGCCCAGAGGTGCTGAACTACTTCAAGAGCACGGGCGAAGGGTGGCAGTCACGGATGGACGGCGTGCTTCGTGAGTACGTTGGAAAGCAAAGCGTTCGTCGTGCGAGAAGAGCGCCCTGACTTTTTGCTCGAGCGGACCCCAGGAACGTAAGCGGCTCAGACAACAGCCAAAGTCAATTGGCCGCGCGGCGAGGCTGCCGGTTTCACGTTGATTTCGATGTCGTAGCCGAGGCGGTTCAGGCATTCCATCAGCTTGCGTTCAGACAAGTTCGCGAAATCGCCGCGCAGCAAGCCCGACACCTTCGGTTGTGCAATACCCATGCGCCGGCCGGCCTTTTCTTGGGTCAGGCCGAGGCGACGCACGGCACGCGTGATCTCGATCACCAGGCCGGACTTGAGCTTGAGTTTGTCGGCCTGCGGGTAGCCCAAGTCGGCAAATACGTTGCCTGAACTGGTTTCGATCTCGATGCCTTCAATCATGCGCTTTGCCATGTCGTTTCTCACGCCCCGATCCAGCAGTCTGCCATGGCCGCGGTCAGTTTTGACCTTGCACCCACTGTGCATTACCCTGCACATGTGCATATTGACGACACCGGGGATTTATCCATGAAGACCGAACGTGTGACGCTGCTGACAACGCCTCAGTTCAAGGCATTCCTGGGGGTCGAAGCGGCGCGTGAAGGCGTGAGCGTGGCGGAACTGGTGCGCAGCCGATGCGAACAACGACCTGATGCCGAAGAAGCCCTTTTGGCGTCCCTCGCGGCAGATTTGCGCCAGGCGGTGCGTGAGGCGCATGCATCGCTCAAGGGTGGGTTGGCAGCAGCGGATTCGGTGTTGGCCGAGTTGCGCGCCAGGCGCGAGGGCGCTGCCGGGGGCACGACGCTGGTTCGACGCCAGCCACGCAAGCCCCGCAAACCATCGGCCGGAACGCCAGCATGAGTGTCATCAGCGAAGCGCTCGGGGCGATCAGGGAAGCGTTGAAGTTGGCTTATGACGTGAAGCGAACGGGCGAAACCCTGAAGGAGTTGTCCAGGGAGTTGCGTGAGCATGACCGTCGCATCACGCGGCTCGAGGCGCAGTGGGAAACGGCGATCGCGCTGCGCGGCAGTCCGCGCCGGCTCGAAGGCAACTGAGCGCGAAGTGGCGTGCAGGGGATGCCCGGGATCGTCGAGCACGCGCCACTGCGCCACCGGACACCTGTTGGCGAAGGTACGCAATAAAGTTGGCACTAAAAGTCGCAGTCTTGGCATATATGCGTTTTGCATCAATGACTTGCACGCGACCTGATGTTGGCAAACAATTGCGGTCGTCATGTACCACGCGCCGCATCAATTCGAACCCCTCTTGCCTGGGCCCAAGCGGCAACAGCCCTTGCTGGCCAAGGCGCACGACCTGGCCCGGGCCGCCACGCAACTCGCAGGGCTGCCCGTGGCCCCCGAACTTCGCGCGCTGTTGCGCGGGATGAATTCCCTGGGCGACCGCACCGCCGTCTCGGCGCTGTCGGCCCTGGTCAAGCGCGGCCTGCTGAAGTCGGACACGCCGCAAGGCAAAGTGCGGTTTGGGTTGCCGCTGCACGCGCTGCGCTTTTACTTTCCCGCGCTGTGGCCGGAGGCAGAGGCCGATGCGGCTGATGAGGGGGAATGAAGCCGGCGCACCGCTTCCCGGGCGTCAGCCAGGCAACCCGCGCGATGCGCCGGCCACCTGGACCTTGTGGCCCGCTGTGCTTGCGACGCTGGCAAATGACTCATCGAAAGTGAACAGACCTTCGTCGGCCGCGCTGGCAAAAAGGTGCAGGGCATCTGCGAAGTCGAGCCCGCGTGAATAGCCATCGAGCGCCTGGCTGACCTGGCCCGGGTTTTCGACGCTGAGGTTCGGAAGACCCAACAACTTGCTCAGGGCTGAATGAATGGTCGGCTGCGGCAGCTTGTAGGCCGCACGCAAGACCCACTCCAGTTCCAGCAGCACCGTCTTTGCAATGAAGACGCCATCGCGGTGCGCGAGCAGCGCCTTGGCCGCAGGCACCTGGCTCGGGTCGTCCAGCGTCAGGCAGCGGACGAGGACGTTGGTGTCAAGGGCGATCATCGCAACAACGCCGCTGCATCACTTCGAGCCGAAGCGCCGCACCACGTCGGCGTGCAGCGCGGCCGCGATGTCGGCCTCTGACAACGCCCGACCACGGTACGCAGTGCAGCCTAGGACGTCCTGAAGACGCGAAGGCGTGAACGTGCTGACGGGCTTGAGCAGGATGCCTTGCGGCACCTCTTCCACCACGAAAGAAGTGCCCGCATGCCAGTGCCGGGACTCGCGCAAAGTCTTTGGAATCACGATTTGGCCGCGACTGGAGAGGGTGGTGGTATCCATGGCAATCAGCTCATCAACGAAAGTAAGATTCGGTAAGATACAGTGATCGCACTGCGATGTCAAAGCATGTCCTGCTGAAGTCGGACACACCGCAAGACAAGCTGCGGTTTGGGTTGCCGCTGCACGCGCTGCGCTTTTACTTTCCGGCGCTGTGGCCGGAGGCAGAGGCTGATGCGGACGCCTACGCCGAGGAGCGCTGAGCGGGCTGGCGCACGCCAAGACGCCGTAGGCAGTGCAGCAGTTTCAGGCGACGACTTCCAGCCCCCGCTTTTGCACGAGATGCAGCAACTTGAGGGCGGTGCCCGTGGGCTTCTTTTGGCCGATCTCCCACTTCTGCACCGTTGACAGGCTGGTGTTCAGCAGGCGGGCAAACACCGCCTGACTGACCCGCGTGGCTTCGCGAATCTGTTTGATTTGCGCGGGTGCCAGAGGCGTGATCGGCGGCAAACACAGGCGATCGAATTCGCGCAGCGTGAGCCGATCCATCACGCCGGCCTTGTGCAATCCGCTGGCCGTTTCGTGAACCGCTTCAAGAATCGCCGATTTGGTTTTGCGCATTGCAATCCACCTCCGTCAGTTCACCTTCACGCTGTGCCATGACGAGCGCCTGCGTCGTCAGCGACAGCAGGTGGGCAGCCAGCTTCTTCAAGGCTTCTCCTTCATCCTTGTCGATGTTGCTGCGCTCGTTTTTCGGAAAGCCGAACACAAAAATCCAACGGTTTCCTTTGTTGGTGGCGACCAGTGTCCGAAAGCCACCACTTTTTCCCTGCCCAGCTCGGGCGATCCGCTTTTTAAGCAGCCCACCGCCGAGGTCGGCGTCCCAAAGCCCTGCCGTCATCTCGCGCACGGCGGCGCAAAGGCTTGGAGCCGTTATTCCTTGCTTGTGCGCCCAGCGGTCAAACCATCGGGTCTTGTAGATCGCCATGCCCTTGTCTCCCCATGTTGAGATATAGCACTAAGTGCTATGACCTGGCAAGCCAATGGCTGGAACGCCACGCCCTTGGTGGCGGC
>JAYVCL010000202.1:0-7130 GCA_043749975.1 Burkholderiales bacterium | reverse complement strand
GCGAAAAAGGACGGCGCGAAGAAGGACGACGCCATGATGAAGCACGAAGCCATGTGCAACGACATGATGAAGAAAGACGCCGACATGATGAAGAAAAACGGGGCGCCCAGCGACCCGGTGAAGAACTAGGCCGAGGTGCCGCAGGGGCTCGAAAACGGCCCCTGACGTCGTCTGTGTTTGCAACGCTTGCTGCGGCCCGAAGGGGCCCGGCAACTTGGCCGGGCATTCAAGGCCGGGGCCACAGCACCCAGAGCCGCAGCGCTTGCTTCATGCGCCCGGCCTGCGCCTCGGCGTCGTCGCCCCAGCCCCAGAAATAGTCGGCGCGCACCGCCCCGGTGATGGCGCTGCCAGTGTCTTGCGCCATCGCCGCTCGCCGCAGCGGGGCGCGGCTCAGCGGCTCGGTCGTGTCGAGCCAGACGGGGGTTCCGTAGGGCACGCTTTGCGCGTCGACCGCGACGGAGCGGCCCGGCGTCAGCGGCACGCCTTGCGCACCCTTGGGCCCAAGTTGCGGGTCGGGCAGTGCTTCCTCGCGAAAGAACACCACGCGCGGATTGGCCCACAGCATCTCGCTGATTCGCTTCGGGTTGCGCTGCGCCCAGCCCTTGATGCCCGGCCACGACGCCTGCTCGGCGCGCAATTCGCCCTGCTCGATCAGCCAGCGGCCGACCGATTTGTAGGGCTGGTCGTTGTGGCCGGCGAAGGCCACCCGAACCAGCTTGCGGCTGCCGTCGGGCTCGCTCAGGTTCAAGCGCCCCGAGCCCTGGATTTGCAGGATCAGCACGTCCAGCGGGTCAGCCACGAACGCGAGCGCACGGCCGCGCAGGCTGGCCTGCGCGGCCGGCAAGGTGTCGAGCTGCTGCCGTGTCCAGTAGGGCCTGCGCGTGGCGATGTCGGCGGGCAAGGCGTACAGCGGGAACCCGAACCCGGCCCGCGCGGTGCGGCTGGCCTCGATCAGCGGTTCGAAGTAGCCGGTGATCAGGCCGTCGGCCACGCCGTCCGGCGACTCGACCCGGTGCGGCTGCAGCCGCTGCTGCAGCCAGGCGCGCACATCGGCGTCGGTGCGTGGTGCGGCACTGCGGGCCTGCGCGCAGGTTCGCGCCCAGTCGGGCGCAGGCCGCTCGCAGCCACGCAGCAGGGCCGGCCACAGTTCGGCGCTGCGGTCGGCCTCCCAACCGGGCAGATCGGCCCAAGCCACCGGCACCCAGCGCGCGCGCGGGCGCTGGATCACGGCGCTCGAAAGCAGCGCGGCCGGGTCGACCGCCGCGCCGCCGGGTGCCGGGTCGTGTAGCGGGGCCTGGCTCTCGCTCGGCGGGCTCGCGCACGCGCCCAGCGCTCCTAGAATCAAGGCACACAGCCATTTCGAGAATGTCGACATGTGGGTCATTTTGCTGGAAGCCTTTGGTGCCATGGCGCTGCTCATCGGCATCGTCTGGTGGACGATGTTTTCGGGGCGCAAGAAGGGCGAGCGCCGCGATGAGTAACGAGTGGGGGGCTCGCTTGCCTTCGAAGGGAAGCCGAGGTTCAACCGCGCGGCGGCACGATGAACGACGCGGGGCGGTGGCTGAACCGGTGCCGAATCGCGCGGTAGATTCGGCTGCGGTCCACCAGCCGGATGCCGCGTGAACGCAGCGCAACTTTAAAGGCCAGGAAGAAGCTAACCCCGAGGTTGAGCGCACCGATCACCGGAATGCTGGCCAGACACCACCAGAACTCGCTTCGCTGCAACACGGCCCAGCCTTCGGCACCCAAGGCAGCCGCCAGTTGGCCGGTCGACAGCGTGACATGGCGCACCTCCAGCGGCAGCCCGAAGAAGGCCGCCACCGCCGGCACCAGGCCGAGCAAAAAGCCCAACGAAATGTTCGACGCGTAGCCCGAGATGTTCTTGCGCCAGTACGCGGCCCAGCGCTGGGCGCGGGTGGCACCCAGCCGCGCCACGATGCGCGGGTTCCAGGCAATGGCGCTGTCGAGCCGGTGCCAGACGAACCAGTTTTCGACCCAGCCCGCGATCAACGAGCTGGCGAACAGCAAGACGCCGGTGAAGGCCGCATAAAACGCGGTCGGCCCGAGCAGGGTGATCGAGTCCAGCACATGCTCGGCGTCCTCGATGCCCACCAGCGGCGCACCGAAGACGCTGCGAAACAGCCATTGCACCGCCAGCACCACCGGGATCACGGCAGCCAGGTTGCCGATGATGCCGGCGGCCTGCGAGCGGATCAGGTGCGCCACCTCGTCGACAAAGCCCTCGACTGCGGCGTCGTCCGACACATCGGCCAGTTTGTCGGCCAAGGCGGGAGCGGTCATGGCCGGCTGCTTGGTGGCCACGGTCCAGTGCAGGGCGTGCACCAGCACGAAGCTGCTGGCGTAGTTCACGCCGGCCCAGAAGCCACCCCAAAACGCCGACAGCCCGAATGCCGCCATCGCGAACTTGATCAGCGTGGTGCCGGCAATCACGGCCCCGCCGCCGGCTGCGGTGCGCAGCATGTGGGCGTATTCGGCGCGGTCGCGGGTGATGTAGTGCTCGCCGGTTTCAGCGCTGCGCTCGGCCACCTTGCGCGCCAGCAGCGAGTAGTGGCGCGCGAACAGCGCCTTCACGCTGCGCCGCTCGTTGGCGGTGCGCACCAGGTCGGCCAGCAGCAGGGTCATGTCGCGCGATGCGTCGGTGCTGAGCACACAGGTCAGCAGTTGCTCGATGCGGTGGGTGCGCTCGCGCAGTTGGTCGACCTGGAACACGACGTTGATCGACACGCCGTGCTCTTCGAGGTGCTCATGCACGCTGTCGGCGCAGCGGCGGCAGGTGTCGAGCAGGGCGCGCAGGTACTGCGCGTCGCGCAGCAGCGCAGCGTTGTCGGTGCCAGGCGTGTGTTCGCGCGCCTGGTCGCACACCGATTCGGCGACGCGCGCGAGTTGCGCAAACGGGGCGTCGGTCAACAACTCGGGGCTCATGCGCTGGCGCAGCGAACTGGAAAACCCGGCCGCCCCCACCGCACTGCCCAAAAACATGATGGCATCGAGCAGCGGGGCTTGCCAGTCGGTACGGTGCGTGTCGGGCGGCGTCGCCAACAGCACCAGTCGCTGCAAGGTGGCCTCGTCCAGCGCTTCCAGCCACAGCGCATCGCCCGGCTCTGGAAACAGCAGCCCGAACAGCTCGCCCAGGTCGGTGGTGGCCGGTGTTTGCGGCAGCAATTTGAGGTTCAGGCGCTGCAGCAGTTCGCCGGCGAAATTGGTGCGCGGCGAAAAGCCGAAATCGGCAAACAGCGAGGCGATGTCCACGTCCTGCCAGAAGCGAGCCAGCAAGGCGGCCACCGGGGCGCGGTGCGCCGGGTTGCGCTCGAGCACGTTAAGCAGGTGCTTGAGCCGGAGCACCGGCGTGGGGGTTTGCGGCTCGCCCGGCACCGGCGCGTGGCGCAGCCATTCCAGCGCGCGGATCAGCCACAGATGGCGCTCGGGCAGCGAGGTGGCGGAATCGGCTGCGAACGCGGCCGAATTCAGCAGGGCCGTCAAGTCCCAGGGTGACGCGCCGTCGCCTGCCATTCGGTGCAGGTCAGTGCAGCGAGGACGCCAACGTCAAACCGAACTCTGGAACCTTCGCGTCGAAAGGCCGCGCATCTTCGGTGATGCAAAAGAAGGTGCCGCGCATGCTGCCTTGCGGCGAGGCGATGCGGGTCCAACTGGTGTAGTCGAACTGCTCGCCGGGTTTCAACAGCGGCTGCTGGCCCACCACGGCCAGGCCGCGCACTTCTTCGGTGTGGCCGTGGGCGTCGGTGATGACCCAGTGGCGGGCGATCAATTGGGCCGTCACGTCGCCGGTGTTGCGGATCGTCACCGTGTAGGCGAACGCATATTGCTGGGCTTGCGGGTCGCTTTGCTCGGCCAGGTGGCGAACGACGACGGTGCAGGTGAATTCAGGATGTGCCATCGGCGCATTTTAGGCAGACCCATAGAATTGCCTTATGACAAAGCCCACCTACCGCATTGCGCCCAGCATCCTGTCCGCCGACTTCGCCCGCCTGGGCGAGGAAGTGCGCAAGGTGATCGCCGACGGCGCCGACTGGATTCACTTCGACGTGATGGACAACCACTACGTGCCGAACCTGACCTTCGGCCCGATGGTGTGCGAGGCATTGCGCAAGCACGCCGTGCGGGCCGACGGCAGCAAGGCCCCGATCGACGTGCACCTGATGGTGCACCCGGTGGACGCGCTGGCAGTCGGCTTCTGCAAGGCGGGTGCCGACCTGGTGAGCTTTCACCCCGATGCCTCGACCCACGTCGACCGCACACTGCAGCTCATCAAGGCCGAAGGCTGCCAGGCGGGGCTGGTGTTCAACCCCGCGCAGCCGCTGGACGTGCTGGAGTGGGTGATCGACAAGATCGACCTGATCCTCATCATGAGCGTCAACCCCGGTTTCGGCGGGCAGAGCTTCATCCCCGGCGCGCTCAAGAAAATCGAGCGCGCGCGCCGCCTCATCGAAGCCAGCGGGCGCGACATCCGGCTCGAGGTCGACGGCGGCATCAAGGTCGACAACATTCGTGCGGTGGCCGATGCCGGCGCCGACACCTTCGTCGCCGGCAGCGCCATCTTCAACCAGCCCGACTACAAGAGCGTGATCGACGCGATGCGCCGGGCGCTTGCGGCCACATGAATTTCGACCCGATCCGCGCCGCCATCGTCGACCTCGACGGCACCATGGTCGACACCCAGGGCGACTTCGTGGTGGCGCTGAACGCGATGCTGGCCGAGCTGAAGCTGCCGCCGGTGGACGCGCATTTCGTATCGCAGACCGTGGGCAAGGGCTCCGAGAACCTGATTCGCCGCACGCTGGCACGGGTGGGTGGCGACGCTGTGCTGTACGAGCAGGCGCGGGATCGCTATCAGCAGCATTACCTGCGCATCAACGGCGACCACTCGCATGTGTATCCCGGCGTGGCCGAAGGGCTGATGCAACTGCGCGCGCGAGGCTGGACGCTGGCCTGCCTGACCAACAAGCCGACCCCGTTCGCGCTGCCGTTGTTGCAGAAAAAGGGGCTCGCCGAATTCTTTCAGCACGTGTTCGGCGGCGACGCCTTCGAGCGCATGAAACCCGACCCCTTGCCGCTGCTGAAAACCTGCGAGGCCCTGGGCCACGCGCCAGCCCGCACGCTGATGATCGGCGACAGCAGCAACGACGCCCTCGCCGCGCGCGCGGCAGGCTGCCCGGTGCTGCTGGTCACCTATGGCTACAACCACGGCACGCCGGTGCAAACCGTGGACGCCGACGGCTTCATCGACCGGATCGACGCGATCGGCTGAGCCATTCTTTCAAGCCCTACAAAAGCTGCTCGGGCACCAGGGGCCCGAGCATGAAGTTGTAGACGCGTTGCCACAGCGACGACTCGGGTTCGGTGTCCAGAATCACTTCCTTGTCGTCGTCCATCGTGAGCCATTGCAAGCCGCCGCCGTCCGGGTTCAGGCGCAGGCGGTAGGCGCTTTGCAGCTTGCTGATGTTGATGATGCGCAGCAGCTCTTTGGCCAACTGCGGGCTCTCCACAAAAACACCCAGTTCGGTGTTCTGCGTTTGCGAACGCGGGTCCAGGTTCATCGACCCGATGAACACCGTGGTGTCGTCGATGATCGCCGTCTTGGCGTGCAGGCGGCCCAGCGACGAGCCGAACATGCCCAGCCGCTTGGTCAAGCGCGTGCGCTGCGGGCTCAGTTCGTACAGGTCCACGCCGGCACCCAGCAGCCGGTTGCGATAGCGGGCGTAGCCGGTGTGCACCACCGGGTTGTCGTTGGCGGCCAGTGAGTTGGTCAGCACCACCACCTTCACCTTGCGCCGGCCCAGCGCCTCGAATTCCTCGATGCCCATCTTGCCGGGAACCAGGTAGGGCGAGGTCAGGATCAGGCTCTTCTTGGCACCCCAGATTTTCATGCGCACGTCGCGCGAAACGCTTTCGAGCGCGGCTTCCTGGACCGACATCGGGTCGAGCTTGTTCGGCGGGTCGGCAAACGCCCGCGCCGGTGCCCACACGAGGCCGACGCGGCCAGCGTCCAGCTCTTCGCTCAGCGGGCCGTAGCCGAGCACGTCCACCGACGGCAGTGTCAGCGGCGCGCTGTCAACGGCGGTGAGCTGATCGAACTGCTGCGTCAAGGTGGCCGCCGGCCTGTCGTCGGGCACGAGGCTTTGCACCGGGTAGGCGGCGTTGCTGTTCCAGTAGCGATCGAAGATGGCGGCCAGATCGTTAACCACCGCGCCCATGATGAAGGCGTCCATGTCGATGAAGTTCTGCAAGCCGCTGCGCATGAAGTACTCGTCGGCAATGTTGCGCCCGCCCACCACGGCGGTCAGGCCATCGGCGATCAACAGCTTGTTGTGCATGCGGCGATTCAGTCGGCGCAGGTCGAACAGCGATGCGCCGAAGCGCGTCACGATCGAGGAGCGGGCACAGCAAAACGGGTTGAACAGCCGCACCTCGACGTTCGGGTGCGCCGCCAGCGCGCGCAGGATCGGATCCGTCTTCGCGGTGTGGATGTCGTCCACCAGCAGCCGCACGCGCACGCCGCGCTGCGCGGCGTCGCGAATCTGGCGCAGCAACAGCCGCCCCGATGAATCGTCTTCGATCACGTAGTACTGCACGTCAAGCGAGTGGCGCGCACGCTGCGCAAGTTGCAGCCGGGTGTCGAGCGAGAACAGACCCAGCGGCAGCAGCCGGAAGCCCGACAAATCGGCCGACGGCGTCGAGGCGCGGGCGATGGCCGCCAGGCTGCCGTCGGCGCTCGGCCCCAGCGTGAGCGAGACGGGGCGGTCGACGGGCTGTGGCAGCGTGCCGCAGCCGCTCAACGCGAACAGCGCGAAAAAGAAGACCATGCCGAGCCGCCTGTAAGCCCACTGCGCGCCGCGCGACAATGCATGCGAACCGAAGGAAAACTGCATGAACCGATCAGGGGCCATCTTCATGATGCTGGGAGTTCTCGGAATGCCTGCGAAGGCGGCCTTGGATGTCGGCGATGCTGCACCGGACTTTACTGCGCAGGCCGCACTGGCCGGCAAGATGTATCGCTACTCGCTCGCAGAATCTTTGGCCAAGGGGCCGGTGGTGCTGTATTTTTTTCCGGCCGCGTTCTCTGAAGGCTGCTCGCTGGAAGCGCACAGCTT
>JAYVCL010000201.1:0-20143 GCA_043749975.1 Burkholderiales bacterium | reverse complement strand
TTGCCCTGAATGCACTTCAGGCCGGCTTCGATCACGCTCCACTTCGAGCTGTCGATCATGATCGGCACGCGCGCGATTTCGGGTTCGCTGGCGATCAGGTGCAAAAAGCGCACCATCGCGGCCTGGCTGTCGAGCATCGCCTCGTCCATGTTGATGTCGATCACCTGCGCGCCGTTTTCGACCTGCTGGCGCGCCACGCTGAGTGCCTTCTCGAATTCGCCGTTCAGGATCAGCCGCGCGAAGGCTTTCGAGCCGGTCACATTGGTGCGCTCGCCGATGTTGACGAACAAGGAGCCGTCGCCGATCAGCACCGGCTCCAGGCCGGCCAGCTTCATCGGCGCGACGCGAACGCCGGATGGAGTGGAGGAAACAATCGAATCGGTCATGACGGCACCAGGGGCGGGCCGCAAAACTCACCGCGGCCAGAAGTCGGGTGAGCGCGGTTGACGGATGTCAGCCCAAGCCTGGCAAGCACGCGGTCCGGATTCGGGATCGGACGGGGCTGTCGCAGCGCTCCTTGAGCCAATCCGCATTCTAAACGGCGGCCTTCAGGCCCGCGCTCAAGACTTCGGTTGCAGCGCCGAAATCACTGCGCATGCAGCGTGCCTTTTTTCTGTTGCGGGGTGACCTGTGAGTTCAATCCTGTCGTCTGCCGACGACTCGTTCGTGGCCGCCGACCCGCCTGCGCAGCCCCGGCGCGGCATGTCGCCCGACGCGCTGATGGACGCCTGGAGCGGCATCGCCCTGCGCGCCGGCGCGCTGTTGCGCGACGAAGCAGCGCCCGACCTCAAGCCGCGCATTCATCGGCTCGACGAGCAGGTGCACGAGCTGGCGGTCAGCGAGCCCGACGCCTCCTTGCTGTGGCTGGTCCATCACAACACCACCGAGCCGCACAACTACAGCGTCTTGCACTCGTTGCTGGTGGCGGTGGTGTGCGAACTGGCGGCGGATTTCCTGGCCGATGTGACCCCGCAAATGCGCCTGTCCTTGCGCCGCGCCGCGCTCACGATGAACCTGTGCATCACCCGGCTGCAAGACGAGCTGGCGCAACAACACAGCCCGCCCAGCGACGATCAGCGCGATGGCCTCGACGGCCACGGTTCCCGGGCAACGGCCCAGTTGCGCGAAGCTGGCATCGACGACGCGCTGTGGCTCGAAGCGGTCGAGCACCACCACGCCGCGCCGCCGGGGCCGCTGGCCTCGTTGGCGCAGGGTCTGCAACTGGCCCGGCTGATTCAGCAGGCCGACATTTACGCCGCCCGGCTCAGCCCGCGCCGAGCCCGCCGGGCGCTGGCCGCCAACGACGCGGCCAAAGGCGTTTACTTCGACGAACGCAAGGCCCCTGACGAAGCCGGGGCCGCCGTCATCAAGGCGGTGGGCTTGTACCTGCCGGGCAGTTGCGTGTGCCTGCGCAACGGCGACGTGGCCGTGGTGGTGCGGCGCGGCGAGCTGGCCAACCAGCCGCTGGTCGCCAGCGTTGCCACGCGACAGGGAATGCCCTTCAGTCACCCGCAGCGGCGCTGCGGCGGCTTGCCCGAGCACGATGTGGTGGCCGGCCTGCTGCCGCACCAACTGCGGGTGCGCGTGGCCTTGTCGCAGTTGCTGCGTCTGACGCGATAGCCGGCGGCTGGGTTCAGTCGGCCAGCAACTCGGTGAACACCGCCTCGTGCTGGCAGCGCGGCTGATAGCGCCCGACCCGCTTCGCGATTTGCGCGATGTGTTCTGGCGTGGTGCCGCAGCAGCCGCCCGCGATGTTCAGGAAACCGGCCTTGGCGAATTCCTCCAGCAGGCTTCCGGTGACATCGGGCGTCTCATCGAAGCCGGTCTCGCTCATCGGGTTGGGCAGCCCGGCGTTCGGGTAGCAACTGATGAAGGTGTCGCCGGCCACCTTGGCCAGCTCTTCGATGTAGGGCCGCATCAGGGTGGCGCCGAGGGCGCAGTTCAGGCCCACCGCCAGCGGGCGCGCATGGCGCACGCTGTGCCAGAACGCGCTCACCGTCTGGCCCGAGAGAATGCGCCCCGAGGCGTCGGTGACGGTGCCCGAGATGATCACCGGTAGGCGTTCGCCGCTGCGCTCCATCAACTCGTCGAGCGCGAAGATGGCGGCCTTGGCGTTCAAGGTGTCGAAGATGGTTTCGACCAGAAACAGGTCGCAGCCGCCTTCGAGCAGCGCCGCGCCTTGTTCCAGGTACGCATCCTTCAATTCGTCGAAGCTCACGTTGCGTGCGGCGGGGTCGTTCACGTCGGGGCTGATGCTGGCGGTGCGCGGCGTGGGGCCGAGCGCGCCGGCCACGAAACGCGGCTTGTCCGGCGTGCTGTATTTGTCGCAGGCTTCGCGCGCCAGCCTGGCAGCCACCACATTCATCTCGTGGGCCACATGGGCCAAGCGGTAGTCTTCCTGGGCGATGCGGGTGGCACCAAAGGTGTTGGTCTCGACGATGTCGGCCCCGGCCGCCAGGTACTGCTCGTGGATTTGCAAGATCACGTCGGGCCGCGTGAACTGGAGCAGCTCGTTATTGCCCTTCACGTCCTGCGTGTGGTGTTTGAAGCGCTCGCCGCGGTAGTCGGCTTCGCTGAGTTGGTAGCGCTGAATCATGGTGCCCATGGCGCCGTCGAGAATGGCGATGCGCTGCTTCAGGATCTGCGGCAACTGGCGGGCTCGGGTGTAGCTTGAATGAAGGGCTGCGTTCATGTCGCCATTGTAGGAACTGGTTCCCATGCCCGATGGCACTTTCAGCGCGGCCGCATCAGTGGCTGGCGATTTGATGGGCTGCCATGGGAGCAGATGCAGCCCTCGGCGGGAGCCGCAATTGCCCCAGTTCGGCGGCGACGGTTCCCTTGAACAGCGATTCGCGGAACAACAGCGAGCGCGGCCCGACGTCGCTCATCGCCCACTGCGCCAGCGCCTTGGCCGACATCGGCTTGGCGAACAGGTAGCCCTGCAGTTCGTCGCAGCCCAGCGAACGCAGGATCTGGTTTTGCGCCTCGGTCTCGACCCCTTCGGCCACCACCTTCAGGCTCAGCGCCTGAGCCAGCTTGATCACCGCGTCGACCACGGCGCGTGCGTCGTTGCAGGTCTCCAGGTCGAGCACGAAGCTGCGGTCGATCTTCAGTTCGCTGGCGGGCAGCTTGCGCAGGTAGGCCAGGCTCGAATAGCCGGTGCCGAAGTCGTCGATCGAGATGTGCACGCCCACCGCCGCCAGCCGCGCGAAGAGCTTGATCGTGTGTTCCGCATCCTCCATCGCCACCGATTCGGTGATCTCGCAGGTCAGCAGTTGTGGGTTGATCTGGTGCCGCTTCAATGCCGCGTCGATGCGCTGCGGCAGGCCGGGGTCGCGCAGTTGGTGCACCGACAGGTTGATCGCCACCCGCATGCGCAGCCCCTCGTCGCGCCAGGCCCGCACCTGCGCGCAGGCCGTGTCGAGCACCCAGTTGCCCAGCGCATCGATCAGGCCGAAACGCTCGGCGATCGGGATGAACACGGTCGGGCTGATCATGCCGCGCAGCGGGTGGTGCCAGCGCAGCAGCGCCTCGGCACCGGTGATTTCGCCGCTGGGCGCGTGGATCTTGGGCTGGTAGTACAGCTCGAACTGTCGCTTCGACAGGGCCAGGCGCAGGTCGCGCAGCAATTCGGCATGCTCGCGCTGGCTTTGCAGCATCAGCGGGTCGAAGAACGAATAGGCCGCTCCGCCGACCCCTTTTGACGCCCGCATGGCCGCCTCGGCATGGGTGATCAGGGTCGACAGCGCACCATGCTGCGGGTACATCGCAATGCCGATCGAGCCGGTGACGGCCATCTCGTGGCCGGCCGCCTTGCAGGGCTCGCCGATGGCGCTGAGCACATCCGACGCCAACTGCGCCGCAGCATCGTTGTCGGTGTTGCCGCCGAGCAGCATCAAAAAGCTGTCGCCGGCCAGCCGCGACACGCTGTGCGGCTGCGCCAGGCTGCGCAAGCGACGCGACAACTCGAGCAGCATCTGGTCGGCGGCGGCGTGGCCCACCGACTCGTTGATCGCCTTGAAGCCGTCGAGGTCGATGCACAGCAGCGCCAGCTTGCCCTGCGCCGCGTCGGCCTGCTGCACCGCCTGCGCGATCGTGCCTTCGAACATCTGCCGATTCGGCAGTCCGGTGAGCGCGTCGCGCAGTGAAGCGAGCACCGGCTGGCCACGCGCACGACGCCTGTCTTGGCGCTGCCGGGTTTCGCGCCGAGACAAAAACAGCATCGCCGATAAAAGCGCCATCGACCCGATCAAGCATACCAGGCTCAGCGTGTCCGAAGGCAACGCCTGGGCGTGCACGGACAGATGCTGTGCGCTCAAATCGGCAGCGCGAATCACTTGGTCCTGGCCGCCCAGCAAGGCCGCAGCCAGCAGCATGCTGGCGATGCCCTGCTTGGGCAGCCAGGCAAGCCGAAACGCCTTCGGCAGGGCCATGCCGGCGAGTGCCAGCGCCAGCGTGCTGCCCAGGCCGCTGCACAGCAGCGCCAGCACAAGATGGCCGGGTTGCCAATCCAGGCCGGGCCGCGCTCCGGTCGACAGCAGTACACCCATCGGCGCGACCACCATCGACACGGCCACACCGGCCGCCGAAGGCAGCGCACGCCAGTTGTTCGGCTTGCGGGCATCGGCGCAGCCGAGCGACGCCGCCACCAGAACCGCGGTGCCCAGCCACACCAGCACCGCAATGGCCGGGTCATAGCCGACTGCAAACCGCAGCGGCTGTGCCGCGACACCCAACACCAGCACCGAACAAATGCCCGTCGCCAATGCCAGGCCGGCACCGAGCAGCCAGCGCGCTTGCAGCGCCGGGCGTTGCTGGCGTGCGTTGTGCGACATGTCGAGCGCAACGCAGGCAGCCAACATAGCCACCAGGCCGCTCAGCGACAGCAGTGCGGAAGGCAGCCCGCTCCAGCCGCTCATCGCAGCGGCGGGTTCAGCGACCCGGTAAGCGCGATGCAAACGCGCAGCGAGACATCGGTTTGATGGCGAAACTTCATGGCATGGATATCGGCGCGTCGGCGTTCCGCTTGAGCCGGTGTGTGGGCGGGGCCGCATTTCGCCGATGGCCGTGACTTATTCACGCTGCGGCGGTCGATGTCGATTGCGACGTGCGAAGAGTCATCTTGCACAGACTCGCCTGGCCGACAACCCACCAGTGTCGCGCCGGTGCCGGGCGGCAACGTGCGCCGCAGTTCAGGGCGCGATCGCTACATCGCAAGACCCATCCAATTCAAAGAGGATCTGTTTCATGTCCATGGTTTTCAAGCAAAGTCTGTTGGGTGCCGCCGTGACGCTGGCGCTGGCCGCCTGCGGTGGTGGCGGTGGTGGCGGTGCTGCTGATTCGGGTGCGCCTGCGGCGGCCGCGTCGCTCACGCTCACCGGCACGGCGGCCGTCGGCCTGGCGATCGCCAATGCTGCGGTCGAAGCGAAATGCAGCAGCGGCACCGGCACTGCAATCACCCTGGCCGACGGCAGCTACACGATCAAGGTGAGCGGCGGTGCCCTGCCTTGCGTGCTCAAGGTCACGCCGGCCACCGGCGGCGCACTGCACTCGGTGATCGACGGCAGCGGTGCCGGCAGCGTGAACGTCAACATCACGCCGCTGACCGAACTGCTGGTGGCCAAGCTGGCCGGCGGCGCGCCAGTCGACTTGTTCGCAAACTTCGATGCCGCCGCCCAGGCCAGGCTCGGCACACCGGCCGTCAATGCCGCCATCGCCGCGATCATCACCGCCTTGCAAGGCGTGGTCGACCTGCGCGACGTGAACCCGATCAAGGACAAGCTGGAAGCCGCCCACGGCTCGAACGTGGGCAACGCGCTCGACCAGAAACTCGATGCCTTGCAGGCCGCGCTCGCGGCAGCGCAGACGACATTGGCCGAGGTGAGCACGGCAGTGGCCAGCAGCGCAAGTTCGACCGCGCCGGCGCAGACGATCCTGCAGCCGGCCTCGACGTCTTGTGCCGGCATGCGCAGCGGCAAGTACCGCGTGCTCAACCCGCACGAGGTCGGCCACGATGACACCCACGTGGCGCACCTGATCAGCGTCGATACCAAAGCACTCAAGGTCACCGACGACCTCGATGGCACCCACACACCGATCGCGATCACCGCCGACACCGCGACCGCCTGCAAATTCACCTTGCCCGGCGCCCTCGGCACGAGCACGGTGCTGGTGTCTAAGTCGGGACTGACGGTGGTGCTGTCTGCGTCGTCGGTGCCCGGCCAGCCGCGCACCTCGATCCTGCTGCCCGAGCAAAGCCTGCCGCTGAGCGAGCTGGCCGGCACCTGGAACTTCCTGCAATACCAGCGCGACAGCAACACCGCGAGCTTCGCACCGGCATCGGGCACCGCCGTCATCGACGCCGCCGGCAACCTCAGCAGCGGCACCGACTGCACCGGGCTGGACACCTGTGTTGCGTGGACGCCGCCGCTCGAGAGTTTCGTGCCCAACGCCAACGGCGGCTTCAACGTCGGCAGCGGTGCCACGCCGGCGCGCGCCTTCGCGTTCAAGACCGCTTCGGGGCGCGTCTCGTTGTTCATCATCGACCGCGAAACCGGCGGCATCATCGTCGCCACCAAGCAGGCAGCGCTGAGCCTGCCGGTGGTCGGCGATGTCTCGCGGTTCTGGGATTTCTCGATCAGCAACACCGGCACCTCGGCGGTGTCCGAAGTCGTGACCACGGTCAAGTCGGTCGACGCGGTGGCTGGCAGCTACGCCCGCGAGCGGCTGTCCGATGGCCGCATCGACAGCTACACGATCAACAAGCCGCGTGACGGCCTGCGCTACCGGCCAGCGGGCAGCAGCCCGACCCACACTGGTGGAATAGTCACGTTCTCGGAAATTCTGGCGCTGCCGTTGCCCGGCACCGGGGTCACGGTGTACACGAGTGTGGCCGCTGCGCAGAACTTCTTCGGCGTTTCGGTCGGCAAGCCCTGACTGTTCACGGGGTTCAGCGCAAGGCGGCAGTCGCGAGGCTGCCGCCTTTTTTTCGCTGTCGGCTCAGCGCACGAAGCCGATGCCGCGCTGCTGCCGCACGTCGGGCTTGACCCGGTGTTCGGCTTCGAGTTGCGACAAGAACTCATCCGCTTCGAAGCGTTCGTCCAGCACCTCGGTTTGCCGCTTCACCGACGCGTAGTCGCCAGGTGCCAGCGAGTCCAGCTTGCGCAAGCGGCCGCGCTGCTCGTCGCTCAGGCGTGTCGCGTCGCCGTCGAGCGCTTCGGCCACGAACATGCGTTCACGTTGCTCGGCCGACAGCGGTATGAAGCGAATCTTGAAGGTGAAGCGGCGCAGCGCGGCTTCGTCCAATTCGTCGAACAGGTTGGTGGTGCAGATGAAGACGCCGGCGAAGCGCTCCATGCCCTGCAGCATTTCGTTGACTTCACTGACCTCGTAGTTGCGCTCGGCCATGCGCCGGCTGCGCAGGTAGCTGTCGGCTTCGTCGAGCAACAGCACCGCTTGTTCGGTCTGCGCCTCGTCGAACATCTTCGCCATGTTCGCTTCAGTTTCGCCGACGTACTTGCTGACGATGTCGGACGCCTGGCGAACCATCAACGGGCACTGCAATTGCTGCGCGATGTGCTCGGCCAGCGCCGTCTTGCCGGTGCCTGGCGGGCCATGGAAACACAGTGTGCCGAAGCCCTTGCGGCGCAGCGCCTCGACGATCTTGGGTACCTCGAAGCGCGACTCGGTGTTGACCAGCCCCAGGTCGTACGAGGTCACCACGCGGCGCGCACCGCGCTCTTTGCTGGTGTTTCCGAGCGCCTTGTCGGCGTTGCCGATCTGGCGCTCGATCAGCGCCTCGACGTTTTCTGGCAGCACCTCGGTGTCGTCGCCGGCCAGCCGGGCGAACTTGACTGCGGTGCGTACCTGTGCCGGGGTCAGTCCCTTGCGCTCGGACAGCCGCGCGGCGAAACCTTCAGTCACCGCCACGCCGCGCAGCGCCCGCGTCACCAGCGCCTCGCGTGCGCCCGGGGGCGGGCTTTTGAGTTCAAGGTGGTACTGAAAGCGGCGCCGAAATGCGGGGTCGATCTGCTCGATGCGGTTGGTCACCCAGATCACCGGCACGGGGTTGGTCTCCAGAATCTGGTTCACCCAGGCCTTGCCGCTGACGCTGCCGCTGGGCCCGCCATTCGGCCCGCCGTCGGCCGTGTCGAGCCGCGCCATCAGTTGCGCAGCGTCGGTGCTGATGGGCGGAAACACGTCTTCGACTTCATCGAACAGCAACGCCACCTGGCTGCTGCCTTTCAGGAACACCTGGCTGATCTGCAGCGAGCGGTAGCGATCGCGCCCGCTCAGCGAATTGCCGTCGCGGTCGGCGTACTCGACCTCGTACAACTCGAGCCCGGCGGCTTGCGCCGCCACCTTGGCCAGCTCGGTCTTGCCGGTGCCGGGCGGGCCGTACAGCAGCACGTTCACGCCTGTTTCTTTTTGCGCCACGGCGTTGCGCAGCAGCGCGGTCATGACTTTTTGGTCAACGCCGACGAACTGAAAATCGGTCGGCGTCAATTCGCTGCGTTTGGCCGGCCGGGTGAACACCGCCATCAGGTCGGACGGGCCCTCGTAGTGGCGCATCAGCACCGGCGGCAACTGCTCGCTGACCTTCATCAGATCGGCCAGGTCGGTGATGTTGTGTTCGGAGATCAGGTTCTCGACCATGCCGATGCGTTCAAGGCGCGAACCGGCTCGCAGCGCTTCGGCCACGTCGGTCTCGTTCACCCCGGCGACGGTGGCGATGGCGGCATACGCTTCTTGCGCGTTCGACACCTTGAACTCGACCAGCAGCCCGCGCAGGTCGCGTTGATAACGTGCCAGCGTGCCATACAGCAGCAGCGCGCGTTCGGCCGGGTTGAGCTGCAGCAGACCGCCGAGTGAGGCGATGTTTTTCTCGACCAGGGTGGATTCTTTTTTCAGGCTTCGGTCGAGCCAGTCGGCGGTGGCGCCCAGCACGGCCAGCAGGTCTTTCGGCGCGTCCTTGATGTACTCGTCGACGTAGAAGAACAAGGTGGCTTCTTCATACGGGCCGCGCCAGCCACCATGGCGGTCCATGAAGGCCTCATGGCTGAGCAACTCGTGGCCGCGCCATTGTTCGTTCGCCTTGCAGCGGGCTTTCAAGAACTGACGCAGCCGCGTCAGCACCGTCACCGGCCACACCAGATGGCGGCCGGTGAGCGAGAGCAGGCTGTTCCAGTCGCGGCGCAGGTTGAAGCGCCCCACATGGCGCATGGTCAGCGTGAGCACGAACTGCGAACACATGCGGTCGAGCACCGGCGCGTCTTTCAGGCCAGGCGAGAGCAACACGCGAGCATCGGCAAGGGTCTTGACCACGGGCACCTCCTGGGGGAGACCTTGTCAGGAAAACCATCTTGGCGCACAGCGCCCCTAGCGGCAAGCTCTTTGTTCGGCCCGGCCCCCGCTCAACGCGTGAAGAAGTTTGCGGGCGACCCTTTGCCGTCGCGTGCCGTATTCAGTGCAGAACGACGGGCTGTTGCATCAGCGAAGAAAAGCGTTCGATGTATTCGTCGATTTCTTCGACCGAGGGCTGGGTCAGGATCAACGCTTCGACGCCTTGCTTGAAGCTTTCGGCCAGCGCGCCTTCGATGAAGATTTCTTTGCGGGCGAACTTATCGACCAGCTCGTAGCCGCCGCGCGTCAACGCATCGTCGCGACCGTCTGCGGCCTTGTCGGCCGGCACGTCGAACAACACCACCGCGAAACTGTCCGAGTTGTAGAGCATCTGCATGAAGTCTTCTCCTGTCGAACACCTGCGTCCATTAACGCAGATATCAAGCCGGCAGACGACAAGCAGGGCTTCCCGCGATCAGGGGGTGGCTGTGATCTTCATTTCGCGCAGCAACAGTTCCAGCGCATCGCCGTCGGGCGAGGTGCTCAGCCGCGCGCGCACCGGCAGGTGGTGGCGGGCGGGGTCGAGCCAGGCTTCCACCTGCGTGTCGTAGGGGCCGCGTGGTTCGCGGGCGAACTTGACGGCGCGCACCGGGCCGGCAGCGGTGTCCACCGTTTCATGCGCCACATACCGAAACACCCACAGGTCGGCGTCGCCACGCGCGCCCACCACGTACAGCGCGATCTTGCCGTCGGGGGCCAGCAGCAGCGGCTCGGCGGCGGCAACGGCGGCCAATTGCAGCATCCAGCTCAGGCGGTCTTGCGCGCCGACGCGAAGCGCGTACTCGGTCGACGGGCCGGAGAAGGTGATCTTGCCTTGCTCGCGCTGGAAGTTGGCCGCCCGCGTCTCGCGCTGCATGCGCTGGTCGGTGAAGCGAAGCGGGGCGAGGCCGGCGGCGTCGAAACCGCCCTGGCTGGTTTGCAGCAGCACCGTCAAGCCGGCCAGGCTTCCTTCGAGCCGCAGTTCGTACTGCGTCCCGGCGGGTCGCCAGTTCAGCTCAGCGGTGCCAGACAACACGCCGCGGCGCAACTCGTAGAGCAGCGTCAGCGGCGGCGCAAACTGCGTGCGGTACAGCGCAATCGCGGCCTCGCTCGACCCGGCTGCCGAAGCCGCATCGGCCACCGTTGTCACGGCAGATGCCGAAGCCGCCGCGGCGGCAGGTGCCGAGGCCGCAGCGGCCGCAGCGGCGGCCAGCTCAGACGCCGCTTGCGACGCGGCCGCTTCACTGCGGGGTGCCTCGACCGGAGGTGCCTCGACGGCTGGCGCTGTTTGCGCCGGGGCGGGTTTGACGGCGGACTTGACGGCCGGTTTGGCGGTCGGTTTGGCGATTTGGGCGGGTCTGGAAACCGGGCGCGGCAGCATCGCCACAGGCTCGACCGCTGGCACCGGAACAGGCTCCGGCGCCTGCAGCAGGCGTACCTGCACCGACGCGCCCGGGCTGCTCGATTCGGTGGGCTGCAAGCCCATCCGCGCGCCACTCAGCAGGGCCGCGTGGAGCAGCAGCGCGGCAGCCACCAAGGCCAGCAACACGCGGTGTGGCGGGCGGCCATTGCGATGGTGGGGCGGGGCAATCACAAGCATTGACAATGAAGGGTTTTCAGCAGCGGGATGCAGCGTCCCCGAACCGGAAAAGAACCCATGAAACTTGCAAGCTACAAGGACGGATCGCGCGACGGCCAGCTCGTGGTGGTGTCGCGCGACCTGGGCACGGCGCATTATGCGACCGGCATCGCCACGCGTTTGCAGGCGGTTCTGGACGACTGGAACTTCCTGTCGCCGCAGCTCGAAGACCTGTACCAAAGCTTGAACCAGACGTCGCACCAGGGCAGGCCGCGCCACGCTTTTGCATTCGACCCCCGGCTGTGCATGGCCCCGCTGCCGCGCGCCTATCAGTGGGCCGACGGCTCGGCCTTCATCAACCATGTGGAGCTGGTGCGCAAGGCGCGCGGTGCCGAGGTGCCCGCGAGTTTCTACACCGACCCGCTGATGTACCAGGGCGGCAGCGACGACTTTCTGGGCCCGTGCGACGACATCCGCGTGCCCAGCGAAACGATGGGCATCGACTTCGAAGCCGAGGTTGCGGTCATCACCGGCGACATCGCGATGGGCACCCCGCCCGACGCAGCGCTCGAAGGCATCCGCCTGCTGATGCTGGCCAACGACGTGAGCCTGCGCCACCTGATCCCGGCCGAACTGGCCAAGGGCTTCGGCTTCTTTCAAAGCAAGCCCGCCACCGCCTTCAGCCCGGTGGCCGTGACGCCGGATGAATTGGGCCGCGCCTGGCAAGGCGGCCGCCTGCACCTGAATCTGGAAAGCGTGTGGAACGGCAAACGCGTGGGCCTGTGCGATGCCGGGCCGGAAATGACGTTCCACTTCGGCCAGCTCATCGCCCACCTGTGCAAGACCCGCAACGCCCGCGCCGGCAGCATCATTGGCAGCGGCACCGTCAGCAACACCGACTGGACCCGCGGCTATTCGTGCATCGCCGAAAAACGCGCCATCGAAACCATCGAAAGCGGTGCACCGACGACCGAATTCATGCAGTTCGGCGACACCGTCCGCATCGAGATGAAGGGGCTGGACGGGACCAGCGTGTTCGGGGCGATCGAGCAGGGGGTGGTTCAGGCGCAGTGACAAGCGGGCAAACCGAAGTCGCCCGGCAGGTCGCCGCGCAAAGCCGTCAAACACCCCATGAGCAATGAACTCCCCCGCACCTTCAAGATCGTCACCGTCTGGCTGCTGCTCGGCGCGCTGGTGTTTCTGGGCTTCCAGTGGTGGCAACACCGGCAGCAGCAAACCCAATTTCGCTCCGACGGCAAGGTGATCGAGATTCAGCGCGGGCCCGACGGCCACTACCACTGGCCGGGCAGCATCAATGGCCGTGCGGTGGATTTCCTGGTCGACACCGGCGCCACCGGCACGGCCATCTCGGACACGCTGGCGCGCGAGTTGGGGATGCAATCGCTGGGGCCGGTGCAATCGAACACGGCGGGTGGCCAGGTCACCGGCCAGGTGGTTCGCGCCGACCTCGCGCTGCAGGGGGGTGTGACGGCGCAGCGCCTGCGCGTGGTGGCGTTGCCGGCGCTGGGTGAGCGCCCGTTGTTGGGCATGGACGTGCTCGGGCGGCTGCGCTTGCAGCAACGCGACGGGGTGTTGCGAATCGACCTTCGTTCGGTGCCGCCGTGATCGGCCACACCGCGTTGGCGACGCACTGGCGACGCGCTCACACCGCACCGACACAGACCCATCCGATGCGCCTGCCGGCCTTGTCGCGCCGAGTGCGCAGCGCGCACAATGCTCTTCACAACAGCCCCCAAGGAGACACCATGGCCGACGCCCTCAGCTTCACCAAGCTCGTTCCCGGTTTCGATTTTTTGCAGGGGCTGGTCAAGAGCGCCGGTTCGGCCTTGCCCGGTATCGGACAGTGGGTGGCGCCCACGCTGAACCCTGAAGAACTCGAAAAGCGCATCGAGGAATTGCGCACGGTGCAGTTCTGGCTGGAGCAAAACGCCCGCATGCTCGGGGCCACCATCCAGGCGCTGGAGGTGCAGCGAATGACCCTGTCGACACTGAAAACCATGAATGTGCAAATGGGCGACCTGCGCGATTCTTTGAAGATCGCGATGCCTGGGATGCCTGCGATGCCCGGCCTGCCTGCTGCGGCGCCTGAACCCGAGGCCGCAGCGCCCCGCAAGGCGGCGAGCAAACCTGCGGCGCACGCCAGCGCCGACGACGAGACGCAGGCTGCTGCGCCAGCACCTGCGGCAGCCGCCGTCGACCCGATGCAGTGGTGGGGCGCGCTGACCAAGCAGTTCACCGAGCTGGCCACCAACGCGATGAAGGACAACACCGCCGATGTTGCCAAGAACCTGGCCGGGGCGATGGTCAAGCAGGGCTTCGACGCCGCGGGTCAAACCTTCAAGGCGGCCGCCGCCGTGCCCGCCAAGGTCGTGCGCAAGGCCGCTGCGCGCAAACGCTCACGCTGACGCGGTTCGCTGCGTTTTTCTGCCTGCCACTGCGGCCCATCACCCTCCCCGCCATGAAGCTGTTTTTGCACGCCCACGCCACCCACCCGGATTGGCGCGCCGCGCTGGTCATTGCCGGCGCACAGATCGAAGCGCAGCGCCTGCGGGCCGACCACGTGCGCGAACCCACGCTGGGTTGGGTCTACCTGACCGACCACTACGCCACGCACGCCGAGCCGCTGCTGGCCGAGCTGAGCCAGCGCTGGCCCGGCGTGGCCTGGGTCGGTGCGGTGGGTGTGGGCGTTGCTGCCAACGGGGTGGAGTATTTCGACGAGCCGGGGTTGTCGTTGATGTTGAGCGACATGGAGCGCAGCCGCTTCAAGGTCTTCTCGGGTGCGGCCCCGCTGGGCAGCTTCGACGCCTCCAGCGCCCAGGTGCATGCCGACCCCAGCACCGCCGAGTTGGGTGAATTGATTCGCGAGATGAGCCAACGCACGCGCAGCGGCTACCTCTTCGG
Organism: Burkholderiales bacterium; assembly: GCA_043749975.1. Lineage (GTDB taxonomy): Bacteria > Pseudomonadota > Gammaproteobacteria > Burkholderiales > Burkholderiaceae_C > JANYJJ01. The sequence goes on along the minus strand of JAYVCL010000201.1, from coordinate 6,261 downwards.
CGGCCTGGCCTCGGGCCGCACGCGCTTGCTGCACATCGCCGACGGCGTGTTTCAAGGCGGCTTGTCCGGCGTGGCGTTTGCGGGTGCGGGCGGCATCGTGTCGCGTGTCACGCAGGGCAGCCAGCCGATCGGCGCGACGCGCACCATCACCGCAGTAACCCACAACCTCGTGCTCACGCTCGACGGCGAGCCGGCGCTCGACTGCCTGCTGCGTGACCTGAACGTCGACGACCTGCAACACCGCGAAGCGCTGCCTCGGCTGCGTCAGACGCTGGTGGGGCTGAACGACGCTGAAAGCAGCCACCCGGGGCGCAATTTCTCGGCCGACATCGACGGTGCCGTCGCGCCGGGCCGCCCGGGCCAGTTCGGCAGCGACACCCGCGTGCGCAACCTGGTCGGGCTGGACCCGGGGCGGCGCGGTGTGGCGATCGGCGACAACGCCGATGTCGGCATGAGCCTGGCTTTCTGCACCCGCGACCTCGACGCCGCGCGCCGCGACCTGGTGCGCATCTGCACCGAAATCCGCGAGACGCTGGAGCCTGAAACGCTGCCGCTCGAAACTGCGCTGGCCCTGCGCGGCAGCGAGGCCGAGCGCGCGCCGCACACAGCCCGGCGCATGGCGGGCGCGGTGTACGTGAGTTGCGCCGGGCGCGGCGGCCCGCATTTCGGTGCGCCCTCGGCCGAACTGGCCATCGTGCGCCACGCGCTGGGCGACGTGCCCCTGGTCGGCTTCTTCGCTGCCGGCGAAATTGCGCGCCATCATTTGTATGGCTACACCGGGGTGCTGACGGTCTTCACCGGCGACGCATGAGCCACGAAGGCTGATGTGCGCCCACCCGTGCGCAGGTGCGCAGCGAGCATTGCCGCTGTTTCAGTCAAAGCGGCTTTGACCCTCGAAGGCACTGCGCACGGCGCGTCGAACGGCGCTCGCGAAGTACATTCAAAGCCCCTCACACGCTTTGTCGGAGCCGTGCCGTGAACGCAGTTGTCACCGATCCCGCGATCGACCTCCCGCCCCAACCACCGTCCCCGGCCGAGCGCTCGCGCCGCCAGGCCGAGGTGGTGGCCGCGCTGGCCAGCTTGCTGCCCGCGCATGCCCTGCTGTGGCAGGTGGAGGACACCGTGCCTTACGAGTGCGACGGCCTCGCCGCCTACCGCCAGCAGCCGCTGGTGGTGGCCTTGCCCGAGACCGAGGCGCAAGTCTCGGCCGTGCTGCGGGTGTGCCATCGGCTCGGCGTGCCGGTGGTGGCGCGCGGGGCCGGCACCGGCCTGAGCGGCGGCGCCTTGCCGCACGCGATGGGCGTGACCTTGAGCCTGGCCAAGTTCAACCGCATCGTCAAGGTCGATGCGCTGGCGCGCACGGCCACCGTGCAGACCGGCGTGCGCAACGCCGCCATCAGCGAAGCGGCCGCGCCGCACGGCCTGTATTACGCGCCCGACCCGAGCAGCAAGATCGCCTGCACCATCGGCGGCAACGTGGCCGAGAACTCGGGCGGCATGCACTGCCTGAAATACGGCCTGACCTTGCACAACGTGTTGCGCGTGCGCGGCTTCATGGTCGACGGCCAGCCGGTCGAGTTCGGCTCCGAGGCGCTCGACGCGCCGGGGCTCGACCTGCTGCCGATCGTGATCGGCTCCGAGGGCATGCTGGCCGTGACGATCGAGGTGACCGTCAAGCTGGTGCCGAAACCTTTGCAGGCGCGCGCCATCCTGGCCAGCTTCGACGACGTGCGCAAGGCCGGCCATGCCGTGGCCGCGCTGATCGGCGCCGGCATCATTCCGGCCGGCCTGGAAATGCTGGACAAGGCGATGACGGCGGCGGTGGAGTTGTTCATTCAATCGGGCTACGACCTCGACGCGGCGGCCACTTTGATTTGCGAAAGCGACGGCACGCCCGAAGAAGTGGAAGAAGAAATCAGTCGCATGGTGGCGGTGATGCAAGCCGCCGGCGCCACCCGTTTCAGCATCAGCCGCGATGAGGCCGAGCGGCTCAAATTCTGGGCCGGGCGCATGAACGCCTTCCCGGCCAGCGGGCGCATCAGCCCCGACTACATGTGCATGGACTCGACCATTCCGCGCCACCAACTGGCCGAGATCCTGGTGCGCATCGCGGCGATGGAAATCAAGTACGGCCTGCGCTGCTGCAACGTGTTCCATGCCGGCGATGGCAACCTGCACCCGCTGATTTTGTTCGACGCCAACGACCCCGACCAGTTGCACCGCTGCGAGCTGTTCGGCGCCGACATTCTCGAAACCAGCGTGATGCTGGGCGGCACGGTGACCGGCGAGCACGGCGTGGGCATCGAGAAGCTGTCGTCGATGTGCGTGCAGTTCTCGCCCGCCGAGCGCGAGCAGATGTTCGCCGTCAAGCGCGCCTTCGACCCCACCTCGCTGCTGAACCCCGGCAAGGTGATTCCCACGCTGCACCGCTGCGCCGAGTACGGAAAAATGCACGTCAAGCGCGGGCTGCTGCCGTTCGCCGACATTCCGCGCTTTTGAGATGACGCAGTTCAACATGGCTGCGAATGATCCGGCCTTGCAAACTTTGATCGACCGGGTTCACGCGGCGCAAGCGGCGAACGCGCCGCTGTGCATTCGCGGCGGCGGCAGCAAAGACTTCTACGGAGAAGCGCCGCAGGGCGAGTTGCTGGACACGCGCGTGCTCGCAGGCATCTCCAGCCACCAGCCGAGCGAGCTGGTGGTCACCGCGCGCTGCGGCACGCCGCTGGCCGAACTGGAAGCAGTGCTGGCCGAGGCAGGTCAGTGCCTGCCGTTCGAGCCGCCGCATTTCATGCCGGGGGCCACCATCGGCGGCATGGTGGCCGCAGGGCTGGCCGGGCCGTCGCGTGCGCAGGTGGGCGGCGTGCGCGATTACGTGCTGGGGGCCACGCTGCTGAACGGCAACGGCGAGGTGCTGAGCTTCGGCGGGCAGGTGATCAAAAACGTGGCGGGTTACGACGTGTCGCGCCTGCTGGCGGGCTCGCTCGGCACCCTGGGCGTGATCCTGGAGGTTTCGCTCAAGGTGCTGCCCTGCGCGCCGGCCAGCGCCACCCTGTGCTTTCAAATGACTGAGGCGGCGGCGCTGAAGCAGCTCAACCTGTGGGGCGGCCAGCCGCTGCCGATCAACGCCAGCGCGTGGTGGAACGACACCCTGGTGCTGCGCTTGCGCGGCGCGGTGGCGGCGGTGCAGGCGGCGACAAAAAAGCTCGGCGGCGAGGTGGTGCCATCGAGCGAAGCCGATGCGTTCTGGATCGGCCTGCGCGACCACGGCGATGAATTTTTCGTCGCTGCACAAGCTGCCGTGGCGGCGGGCGGCAGCCTGTGGCGCGTGTCGGTTCCGCAGACCGCGCCGCCGCTGGCGTTGACCGGCGAATCGCTGATCGAATGGGGCGGCGCGCAGCGCTGGCTGGTCACGTCGCCGGGCCAGACCACGGCGCTGCGCGAGGCGGCGCTGAAGCTCGGCGGCCATGCCACGCTGTTCCGCGGCAACGACAAATCGGGCGGCGTGTTCGCGCCGCTGACGCCGCCGCTGGCGCAGATTCACCGCGAGATGAAGCGCTCCTTCGACCCGGCGGGCATCTTCAATCGCGGCCGGCTTTATCCGTCCTTTTAAGGCGCACATGCGATGCAAGTGCTTCCCGATGCCGGTGCCTGCGCCTTGTTGATGGCGCTGCTTTTCAAGCTGTTCTGAGTCACATCCCAAAGACGTACTTCATGCAAACCCAACTGGCCCCCGAGTTCAAAGGCACACGCGACGGCGAGGCGGCCGAGGCCATTTTGCGCAGTTGCGTTCACTGCGGTTTTTGCAATGCCACTTGCCCAACCTACCAGTTGCTGGGCGATGAGTTGGACGGCCCGCGCGGGCGCATCTACCTGATGAAGCAGGTGCTCGAAGGGGCCGAGGTGACACGCAAGACGCAGCAGCACCTGGACCGCTGCCTGACCTGCCGCAACTGCGAAACCACCTGCCCGTCGGGCGTGCAGTACGGCGCGCTGGTGGAGATCGGCCGGCGCATCGTCGAGCAAAAAGTCGATCGTCCGGCCGATGAGAAAGCCCTTCGCTGGGTGCTCAAGGAAGGACTGACTTCGCCCGTGTTTGCGCCAGCGATGAAGCTCGGTCAATGGCTGCGGCCGCTGCTGCCCGCGTCGCTGAAAAACAAGGTACCTGCCATGGCTGGCGCGCAAGCGCACCGCTGGCCCACGCGCGAGCACGAGCGCAAGGTGTTGATGCTGATGGGCTGCGTGCAACCGGCCATGCTGCCCAACATCAACAGCGCCACCGCCCGCGTGCTCGACGCCGCCGGCATCCAGACCGTGGTGGCCGACGACGCCGGCTGCTGCGGTGCCATTCGCAGCCACCTGAACGACCATGAGGGCGGGCTGGCCGACATGCGCCGCAACATCGACGCGTGGTGGCCCACGGTGTCGGCCGGCAAGGTCGAGGCCATCGTGATGAACGCCTCGGGTTGCGGCGTGACGGTGAAAGACTACGGCCACGCGCTGGCTCACGACCCAGCCTACGCCGACAAGGCCGCGCGCATCAGCGAACTCACGCGCGACCTGAGCGAGCTGCTGCCCGACCTGGTGCCGAAGCTCAAACACAAGCTGCACTTGCGAGCCGCCACGCAGTTGGCGTTTCATCCCCCGTGCACCTTGCAACACGGCCAGCAACTGCACGGCGGTGTCGAGACGCACCTGAACGCGCTGGGTTTCGACGTGCAACTGGCCGCCAACGAGAGCCACCTGTGTTGCGGCTCGGCGGGCACCTACTCGGTGCTGCAACCCAAGCTGGCTTACCTGCTGCGCGACCGCAAGCTTGCCAACCTGGCCGAGATCGAGGCGCAGGTGATCGTGTCGGCCAACGTCGGCTGCATCCAGCATTTGCAGACTGGCACCGCCACCCCGGTGAAGCATTGGGTCGAGGTGCTGGACGAGGCGTTGAGAGGCTGAGAGGCAAGCTGTAAGGACGACTTGCAAATTGCAGTCACCGGGTCGTGAGATAGCTAGCTAGCTCGTTTGGTTCTAGAATGCCCGTTCACGTCTGTCGGAGGCAGTCCATGAACGACATCGCCCTGTTCGAAGCCAAGAACCGCTTGTCCGAACTCATCAACCGCGTCGAAGCCGGCGAAGAGATCGCCATCACGCGCCGCGGCAAGGTGGTGGCCCGCCTGGTGCCGCCCGCGCCTGAAGAGGCAGGGCAGCGTGCGCGCGACGCCATTGCGGGCCTGCGCGCCAGCCGGCAAGGTGTCAGCCTGGGCCGATTGAGCAGCCGGGACCTGGTCCGCGAAGGGCGGCGCTGAACATGGCGAGCGGGCCGCTTGGCCTTGTGGTTGACGCGTCGGTCAGCGCCGCGTGGTTCTTGCCGGACGAAGCCAATCCCGGCACCGAGGCAGCCTTGCAAGCCACCGCCACCCTTGACGTGTGGGTGCCCGCACTCTGGCTGCTGGAGATCGGCAACCTGCTGCTGCGTGCCCAGCGCCGCAAGCGCATCACGGCCGACAAGCGGCGTGAGTTGGCCGTGGCTGCAAGCGCGCTGCGCATCAAGGTGGACCGTGAGCCGGTGGCCATCACGACGCTCGACGAGATCGCTGCCCGCCATGGCTTGAGTGCCTATGACGCGGCGTACCTCGAACTGGCTTTGCGTCGCGGCTTGCCTTTGGCTACCCAAGACGACGCCTTGCGTGCCGCCATGGCGAAGGCCGGCGTGGCCTTGCCCTGGTTGCCGAACTGACTCACGCAGAACGGTCGGGGTGACGGGGTTTCGGGTGTCGGGGTGTCGGGATGAAGCTTCGGTTGGCGCTTTGCCTCGCGTGCCCTGCGACCGCCTGCGGCGCAGGACGCGTGCGCAGTGCCCACCTCAGGCCGGCGGCCAACGCGAACAACACGCCGAAGAAAAGCGGTGAGGATTTCATCAGAACGGCAGTGTCCCGCAGCGGCCGTTCACGCAGCGCTGCGGTGGTCGATACCATACGCCATGGTCACTCCTCCCACATCCGTCGACGCGCTGCTGGCGCTGGCGATTCGCCACGTCAACGCCGGGCAGCGTGATCGCGCCCGTCTGCTGTGCGAGCAGGCGGCGCGGTCGCATCCACCGCACCCGGCCGTGCACCAGTTGCTGGCCGTGCTCGACCTTCAGCAGGGGGCGTCCGCGCAGGCCCTGCGGCACGCAGCCGCCAGCCTGGCGCTGCGGCCGGACCATCTGCCCACGTTGCGGGTGGCCGCAGATGCGGCTCGCGCTGCGGGCGATTTGCGGGCTGCATC
>JAYVCL010000200.1:0-10612 GCA_043749975.1 Burkholderiales bacterium | reverse complement strand
GTGTTGCGTGGCTGGTTTCAGTGGTGGAGCGGATCGTGGTCGTCAGTCGCCATGCTTGTCGGCTTCAGAAGTGAACGAATCGGCATAGAACTCGTCGTTCGGCAAGCCGCATTTCAGCGTGAAATCGTGTTGCGCTGATTCCACCATGATGGGCGCGCCGCAGGCGTACACCTGATGCCCCGACAAGTCGGGGTGATCGTGCATCACCGCCTGGTGGACCAAGCCGCTGCGCCCGGTCCATTCGTCCTGCGGTTTCGGCTCGGACAACACCGGGATGTAGTGCAGGTTCGGCATCTGCGCGGCGGCGTTCAGCGCCCACTCTTGTTGATACAGGTCGGCGCGGCTGCGGCAACCCCAATACAGCACAGTGCGGCGCTGGCTGCCTTTGAACTGCAACTGCTCGATGATGGCCTTGATGGGCGCAAACCCGGTGCCCGAGGCCAGCAGCACGATGGGTTTGGTGCAGTCTTCGCGCAGGAAGAAGCTGCCGAACGGGCCCTCGATGCGCAAGATGTCTTTCTCTTTCAAGGCGCCGAAAACCGTGTCGGTGAACAGGCCGCCGGGCATGTGGCGAATGTGCAGTTCGAGCCACGGCCTGTCGCCCTGGGTGTGCGGCGCATTCGCCATCGAGTAGCTGCGCCGCGCGTTGTCGCGCAAGATGAATTCGATGTACTGGCCGGCGTGGTACTGCAGCGCGCCGTTGGCTGGCAGTTGCAAGGTCAGCACAGCAACGTCGGGGGCTGGGCGGTCGATGCGCGTGAGCCGCGCGGGCATCTTGCGCACCGCGAACTCGCCCGCGCCCGCTACGGTGCGGGCCTCGATCACCACGTCGGTTTGCGCCGCAGCGCAGCACGTCAGGGTCCAGCCCGCCTCGGCTTCTTCAGCGCTCAAGGCCTTGCTCTGGTGCGCGCCGTGAATCACGCGGCCTTCCAGCAAGCGGCTCTTGCAGGAGCCGCAGGCACCGTCTTTGCAGCCGTAGGGCAGACCGATGCCCTGGCGTATCGCCGCCGCCAGAATCGGTTCGTCGCGAGAGACTTGAAAGCTGCGCCCGCTGGGCTGCACGGTGACGGTAAAGGTCATGGGAAACTTGCTGTGGAACTGAGCCGCGATTTTGCCCGCCTTCACAAACCCTGGCCTTCTGCAGCGCATGCCCTCCCGACCAACGGCTTTCAAACGTCCGACCCTGCTGATCGTCGGCTGCGGCGACGTGGGCTTGCGCGTGGTGAAGCTGCTGCGCGGTCGCTATCGCCTGCTGGCGCTGACCTCGAGCCCGGCGCGTGTGCAGGCATTGCGAGATGCCGGCGCGGTTCCGCTGCTCGGCAACCTGGACGACGCCGCCACGTTGGCCCGGCTCGCGGGCTTGGCCGACAGCGTGCTGCACCTCGCCCCGCCGCCCTTGCGCGGTGCCACCGACCCACGCACGGCCAGGCTGCTGCAAGCGCTGGCGCGCCAGGGCCGCGTTCGCCGCATCGTGTACGGGAGCACCAGCGGCGTTTATGGCGATTGCGGTGGCGCGCAATTCGATGAGACGCGCCGCGTCGACCCGGGCACCGATCGTGCCCGCCGCCGCGTCGATGCAGAGGCGCGGCTGAGGCGGTATGGCCGCTCGAATGGTGCGCGCGTGACGCTGCTGCGCATTCCGGGAATTTACGCAGGCGATCGCGTGGGCGGCCACCCGCGCGAACGGTTGGCGCGTGGCACGCCGGTGTTGGCGGCGCATGACGACGTGTTCACCAACCACATTCATGCCGACGATCTGGCGCGCGCTTGCGTGGCCGCCTTGGTGCGCGGCCTGCCGCAGCGCGCGGTGAACGTCTGCGACGACAGCGACCTCAAGATGGGCGACTACTTCGACTTGGCTGCCGACCTCGAAGGCCTGCCTCGCCCGCGCCGCCTCACACGCGAACAGGCGCGTCTTGAGTTGTCGCCGATGCTGATGAGTTTCATGAGCGAGTCGCGGCGGCTGAGCAATGTGCGCTTGAAAACCGAGCTGAAACTCAAGCTGCGCCACCCGACCGTTCACACCGGTCTGCGGGCCTGATCCATCGCCTGTTGAAAGCCGTTCGAATGAAGACGCTCCTGCTCACCGACCCGCTGCCCGCCGCAGCTTTCGCCGATGCCATTGCCGCGTTGGCGCCTGAGCTGAATCTGCTGAGCTACCGTGCCGACATCGACAACGCCGAGTTGGCCGATGTCGAAGTGGTGCTGGGCTGGCGCCTGCCGCACGGCGTGGCCCCACGATTGCCGAAGCTGAGGTGGGTTTGCTCGGTGGCCGCCGGGGTCGAAAAGCTGCTGGCCCCCGACTTGCCGGCCCATGTTGCGGTGTCGCGCATCGTCGATATTGAACAAGCCGAAGGCATTGCCCAGTTCGTCGTGATGATGGCCTTGCGCCATGCACGCGGCTTGCCGCGCTACGAAGCGCAGCAGCAATCACGGCAATGGGTGCGGCACCCCATGGCAGCGATGCGCAGCCGTGTGACGGTGCTGGGCATGGGGGCCACCGGCAGCGTGATTGCGCAACTTCTGCGAGGCGTGGGTTTCGAGGTGCAGGGCTGGAACCGCCGTTCGCGCACTGAAAACGTCAACGACCTCGACAGCCTGTTGCAGCTCAGCGCCATCGTCGTGTGCGCCTTGCCGTTGACCTCTGCCACACAGGGGCTGCTGAATGCGCGCACGCTCGCGTTGCTGCCGCAGGGTGGCTACCTGATCAACATCGCGCGTGGCGGGCACGTGGTCGAGGCCGATCTGATCGCCGCAGTACGCAGCGGGCAGCTTGCGGGTGCGGCGCTCGATGTGCAGCAGCATGAGCCGATGCGGGCCGACGACCCGCTGTGGGCGGTGCCAGGCATCAGCATCACGCCGCACATTGCGGCCCAGTCGTCGATGGCCACCATCGCCACGCAATTCGTCGAGGGTCTGCGAGCACTGCAACGCGGTGAGCCGCTGCCGAGGTTGGTGGACCGGTCGGCGGGGTATTGAAACCGCGATCCGGACTCAGAGGCTGAGAGGCAATCGGACGCGGGTGCATCCGATTGCCTCTCAGCCTCTCAGGCTTTCAGCGGCGCTTGCCACCACCAAAAGGCGCTTGGCCGCGCCAATACCGAATCATCAGATAGCCGCCGAGCATGCCGCCGAGGTGCGCGAAGTGGGCCACGCCTGAGCGTTCGCCCGTGACGCCGAGGAACAATTCCAGCCCGCCGTACAGCGCGACGAAGTATTTCGCCTTCATCGGAATCGGCGGGAACAGCGGCATGATGATGCGGTCGGGAAACATCATCGCGAAGGCCAGCAGCAGCCCGAACAGTCCGCCCGAGGCACCCACGGTCGGGTAGACCGATCCAGTCAGCGAGGTGATGAGCAACTGGGCCGCCGCAGCCGTCAAAACGCTGGCGGCGTAGAACTGGATGAAGCGCTTGTTGCCCCAGACGCGCTCCAGTTCGGCACCGAACATCCACAGCCCGAGCATGTTGAAAAACAGGTGCCCGATGCTGCCGTGCAAGAACGCGTAGCTCACCACTTGCCAGGGCAGAAAACCATTTCCCAGTGGCCACAGTGCGAGCAACTGGGTGAACCACGCACCCACGAAAAACTGCAGGCAAAACGCCGCCACGTTGATCAGCAACAGGGCTTGGGTGACGGGAGGCATCGGGGGCATGCGCGAATCCGGTGAGTTCGAGGAAGCGAAGCGTAGCTGTTTCGCGCCGCGATCAGCCTCACAGTGGCGCGTTGGATCGCTGCGTGAGGGGCATGCGCAAAAACCGAGTTGGTGCCGGGGCCCGGACTCGAACCGGGACAGTATTTCTACCGGGGGATTTTGAGTCCCCTGCGTCTACCAATTTCGCCACTCCGGCCAATGAAGGCGGTCAATCCGCTTCAAAGAGCGCGGATTATGGCACGCGAGACGGCTGAGTTTGAACGCCCTGCGACAATGCCGGCATGGTCACCAGCAAGCTCCGCAAGCCCCCAAAGCCGCACTACGCCAGCGTCGAAGACGTGATCGGAAATACGCCGCTGGTGCGCCTGGTGCGCATCCCCGGCATCGACAACGATCAACGCGGCAACCTCATCCTGGGCAAGCTCGAAGGCAACAATCCGGCGGGCTCGGTGAAAGACCGGCCGGCGATCAGCATGATCCGCTGCGCCGAAGAGCGCGGCGAGATCAAGCCGGGCGACACGCTGATCGAGGCCACCTCGGGCAACACCGGTATTGCGTTGGCGATGGCGGCTGCCATTCGCGGCTACCGCATGCTGCTGATCATGCCGGAAGACCTGTCCATCGAGCGGGCGCAGACCATGACTGCCTTCGGTGCCGAGCTGATCCTCACGCCGCGTTCGGGTGGCATGGAATACGCACGCGACCTGGCCGAGCAGATGCAGCGCGACGGCAAGGGCAGGGTGCTGGACCAGTTCGCGAATGCCGACAACCCACGCGTGCACTACGAGACCACCGGCCCTGAGATTTGGCGCGACACGAAAGGGCAGGTCACGCACTTCGTCAGCGCCATGGGCACCACCGGCACGATCACCGGTGTCTCACGCTTTTTGAAAGAGCACAGCGCAGCGGTGCAGATCGTGGGTGCGCAACCGCAGGAAGGCTCGCGCATTCCTGGCATCCGCAAATGGCCGCAGGCTTACCTGCCGAAAATTTACGACCCGAAGCACATCGACGAAACCGTTTCGGTGAGCCAGGCCGACGCGGAAGAGATGGCGCGCCGCATGGCCCGCGAAGAGGGCCTTTTCGCCGGTATCTCGGCAGCGGGCGCGTGTTGGGTGGCCTTGCAGATTGCAAAGCAGGTCGAGAACGCGACGATCGTCTTCATCGTCTGCGATCGTGGCGACCGCTATCTGTCCACCGGCGTCTTTCCTGCCTGAATATTTGTATGCAGCACAGCCACAACTTTTGCCCCAACTGCGCCACGCCGCTGCAACCGCTGGCCCAGGAAGAAGACGGCGGAGCGAAGACGCGCCTGCGCTGCCCCGCCTGCGACTGGACGCACTGGAACAACCCCACCCCGGTGCTGGCCGCGGTGATCGAACTGGCCGACCGGGACGGCCATGTGCTGCTGGCGCACAATGCGGCCTGGCCGGGCAAATTCTTCGGGCTCATCACCGGCTTCATGGAGGCGGGTGAAACGCCGCAACAAGGCATCACGCGCGAGATTGGCGAAGAGACTTCGCTGGCGGTCGATTCGCTGGCGCTGATTGGCGTCTACGACTTCCAGCGCATGAACCAGGTGATCATTGCCTACCACGCGGTGGCGCGGGGCGAGATCGTGCTGTCGCCCGAACTGGTCGAGTACCGCACCGTGGCACCCGAGGCGGTTCGCTGCTGGCGCGCCGGCACCGGCTACGCGCTGGCCGATTGGTTGACCGCGCGGGGACACACGCCTCAGTGGATGGAACTGCCACCTCGCGCAGAGGCGCCTTCGACCTAGAATTGCCTCGATGCAAAGGACTCGCCATGAACGCCCAGAAAGAACTCGACACCCGCGGCCTGAACTGCCCGCTGCCCATTCTGAAAGCGAAGAAGGCGCTGGCCGACATGACCAGTGGCCAGGTGCTCAAGGTGCTGGCCACCGACCCCGGTTCGATGCGCGATTTCCAGGCGTTTGCCAGGCAAACCGGCAATGAGTTGGTCGAGCAAGCTGCCAGCGACGATGAGTTCATTCACTACCTGCGTCGCAGGTAGTTCGTCGCTCACCTGCGCCGCAGGTAATTCGTCGCTCACCTGCGCCGCACGCAGTTTTCAACCGCCCAGCGTCGCCAGAAAGTCCCTGAATCCCGGGCCCAATTGCGGGTGCGCCAGCGCCAGTTCCACATTGGCCTGCAGGAAGCCTTCCTTGCTGCCGCAGTCGTAACGCTTGCCTTCGTAGCGATAGGCAAACACCTTTTCGCGGCGCAGCAACCCGGCAATGCCGTCGGTGAGCTGAATCTCGTTGCCCACGCCGCGCTGCTGATTCGCAATTTCGTGGAACACCCCCGGCGTCAGGATGTAGCGCCCGGCCACACCCAGGCGTGAGGGGGCGTCTTCGGGTGCGGGCTTTTCGACGATGCGATTGACATCGATCAGTTGATCGTTGATGGCCGTGCCCGCCACGATGCCGTAGCGGCGCGTCTGCTCGGCCGGTACTTCTTGCACCGCGAGGATCGAAACGCGCCACTCTGCGTACTGCTCGACCATTTGCTTGAGCACCGGCGTGTCGCCCACCATCAGGTCGTCGGCCAGCAGCACCGCGAAGGGTTCATTGCCCACCAGGCGCTGTGCGCACAGCACCGCATGGCCGAGCCCCAGCGCCTGCGCCTGACGCACGTAGATGCACTCCATGTCATCGGGTTTGACGCTGCGTACCACAGCCAGAAGTTCCTGCTTACCCGCCTGTTCCAGGGCTACCTCCAACTCGAAAGTCATGTCAAAGTGATCTTCGATGGGGCGCTTGTGTCGCCCCGTGACGAAGATCATCTCGCGCACTCCGGCGGCATAGGCTTCTTCGACGGCGTACTGGATCAGAGGCTTGTCGACCACCGGCAGCATCTCTTTCGGTTGGGCCTTCGTCGCCGGAAGGAAGCGGGTTCCGAGACCGGCCACAGGAAAGATCGCTTTGGTGACAAGCATTTATTTACCGTATGCAGTTGATGCATTTCATTCTGGCATGAAGTCGATCACCGACCCTCGTTTGACAACGCCGCTGGTTTCATGGATCTGCTGATCGTCGAGGCCATCGACGACGACGTCTTGCGCTGGCTCGATGCGCGTCACTCGGTGCGCTACCAGCCCGAACTGGCACAGGACTCGCGCGCGCTGCGTCAAGCCTTGTACGACGTGCGAGCCCTGATCTTGCCGCCCTCGGTGTTCGTCAATGCCCAGGTCTTGCATTCCGCGCCGGCGTTGCGGGCGGTTGGCTGCATCAGTGTGGGAGCCCAGAACATCGACCTGGACGCCTGCACCCGTGCTGGTGTCGAGGTCGTGCGCAGCGCCAACGCCACGGCGCGGGCGGAAGCCGAATTCGCGATCGGCGCGTTTCTGTCCTTGCTGCGCCGGATTCCGGTCATGGGCTCTGACGGCATGCTGGTCGGGCGCGAACTCGGGGCCGCCAGCGTCGGCTTGATCGGCATGTCGCCGGCAGCCCGCTGGATGTCGCAACTGCTGTCCGGCTTCGGGACGCGTGTGGCGGGTTACGACCCGTCTGTGCATTCGAGCGACGGTGTGTGGCAGCGCTGGCGCATCAAGCCCTTGAGCCTGCTCGAGCTGCTGCAAACCTCAGACGCGGTGTGCGTGCAGTTGGCCTACTTCAGCCGCTATCAGGGCCTGCTTGGCGAGCGGTTGCTGCCGTTTTGCAAACCGAATCAGGTGATCGTCAACATCGGCCACTCCGGCTTGTTCGATGCGACGGCGCTGGCCGAGGCGATGTCCAGCGGACGCATTGCCGCCGCGTGGTTCGACAGCCTGGAGCCCGGCGCGCGCGATGATGGCCGTCCGCTGGCCGGCATCGACATGATTCAAGTCACCCCGATGGTGGCCAGCACCACGCGCGAGTCGCGACTGCGCAGTGCCTGGGCGGTGGCCAGGCGCATCGACGAGCTGTTGAGGCTCACGCCCGGCGCGCCGCGCCGACTCAGATCGACGCTTGCAAACGTCGAGCCTGGTCTTGAAGGCGGTCCCGTGTTGCCGTGAACTCGGCCACGCGTTGCTGTTCCTGAGTCACCACTGCCGCCGGCGCACGCGCCACGAAACCCTCATTCGCCAGCTTGGCTGTGGCCTTGGTGATCTCGCCGTCCAGGCGCTTGATTTCCTTGCCCAGCCGCTCGCGCTCGGCAGCCACGTCGACCTGCACATGCAGCGCGAGGCGTGTGTCGCCAAACACCACCACCGGCGCGTTGCGCGTGGCCTGAGCGAAGGCGGCCTCGTCGCTGAACACCTGCACGTCCGACACCTTGGCCAGGGCCTTCAACAGCGGCGTGGCCGCTTCGATGAAGGCCGCATCGTCGGCAGTGCCGAATGTCAGCAATGGCACGCGCACCGCCGGTGACAGGTTCATCTCGCTGCGCAGGTTGCGGCAGGTGCCCACCATGCCTTTGAGTTGCGCCACCCAGGCATCGGCTTTTGCGTCGACACGGTCCAACTGCGCCTTGGGATAAGCAGCGATAACGATGCCGGCACCTTCGTCCTTGCTCCCCGAGGAATCGGAGGTGGCGGCCTTGCGCCCAGCCACGTGCACCACGCGCTCCCACAACTCGGCGGTGATGAAGGGCGCGATCGGGTGCAGCAGGCGCAACACGGTTTCCAGCACGCGGATCAGGGTGCGGCGGGTGGCACGCTGCTGTGCTTCGCTGCCGGTTTGAATCTGCACCTTGGCGATTTCCAGGTACCAGTCGCAGTACTCGTCCCACACGAAGGCGTAAGCCGAATTGGCCACGTTGTCGAGCCGGTAATCGGCAAAGCCTTTCTCGACCGCCGCCTCGACCCGCTGCAATTCGCTGCTGATCCACTTGTCGGCCGGGCTGAACACCAGGTAGCGGTGAAACGGCTGGCCGGGTTCGCACTCGGCCTTGGTGTGCTCGACCAGGCCGCAGTCGTGCGCCTCGCAGTTCATCAGCACGAATCGCGTGGCGTTCCAGAGCTTGTTGCAGAAGTTGCGGTAGCCCTCGCAGCGCTTGGTGTCGAAGTTGATGCTTCGGCCCAGGCTGGCATAGCTTGCCATCGTGAAGCGCAGCGCATCGGCACCGTAGGCCGACATGCCTTCGGGGAACTCCTTGGTCACCCGCGCGGCCACCTTCGGTGCGGTCTCGGGCTTGCGCAGGCCGACGGTCGATTTCTTGATCAGCGTGTCCAGATCGACGCCCTGAATCAGGTCGACCGGGTCGAGCACGTTGCCTTCGCTCTTGCTCATCTTCTGGCCGTGTGCATCGCGCACCAGACCGTGGATGTAGACATCGCGGAACGGCACCTTGCCCTTTGGGCAATCGTCGGTTCGCGTGAAGTGCAGCGTCATCATGATCATCCGGGCCACCCAGAAGAAAATGATGTCGTGCCCCGTGACCAGCACGGTGGACGGCAGGAACAGGTCTTGCTCGACCGTCCTGGCCGGCCAGCCGAGCGTCGAGAACGGAAATTGCGCCGCCGAGTACCAGGTGTCGAGCACGTCCTCGTCGCGCGCGAGCTCACCGGTGTAGCCAGCAGCGGCCGCCTTGGCCTTCGCCTCGTCGACGCTGCGGGCGACGAAAATTTCGCCGCCGCTGCCATACCAGGCCGGGATCTGATGGCCCCACCAGAGTTGGCGCGAGATGCACCAGTCCTGGATGTTGTTCATCCACTGGTCCCAGGTGTTCACCCACTGCGCTGGCACGAAGCGCACCTCGCCAGACTCGACCGCATGAATCGCGCGGCCGGCGATCGACCCTCCGTCGGAGCCGGGTTTGGTCATCGCCATGAACCATTGGTCGGTCAGCATCGGCTCGACGATCTGGCCGGTGCGCGCACAGCGCGGCACGGTGAGCTTGTGCTTCTTCGTCTCGACCAGCAGGCCCAGCGCTTCGAGATCGGCCACCACTCGCTTGCGCGCGACGAAGCGGTCGAGGCCGCGGTAGGCCGCCGGTGCGTTGTCGTTCACCGTCGCGTCGAGCGCCAGGACGCCGATCATCGGCAGGCCGTGGCGCTGGCCCACCGCGTAGTCGTTGGCATCGTGGGCGGGCGTGACCTTGACCACGCCGGTGCCGAACTCGCGGTCGACATAGGCGTCAGCGATGACGGGGATGGTGCGATCGCACAGCGGCAGCCGCACGTGCTTGCCGATGAAGGCGGTGTAGCGCTCGTCGTCGGGGTGCACCATCACGGCGGTGTCGCCCAGCATCGTCTCAGGCCGCGTCGTGGCCACCACCAGCGAGCCCGCTCCACCAGCGGCCGCGACGCTGCCGTCCGCATCCGCAAGGGGGTAACGGATGTGCCACAAGAAGCCGTCTTCTTCTTCGCTTTCGACCTCCAGATCCGAGACGGCCGAGCGCAACACCGGGTCCCAACTCACCAGCCGCTTGCCGCGATAGATCAGCCCTTCATCGAATAGGCGCACGAAGGTCTCGTTGACCACCGCCGATTGCGCCGGGTCCATCGTGAAGTATTCGCGCGACCAGTCCACCGTGTCGCCCAGGCTGCGCATCTGGTCGGTGATGGTCTTGCCGCTGTGCTCCTTCCATTCCCAAACACGCGCGACGAAATTCTTGCGCCCGATGTCGTGGCGGGTTTTGCCCTCGTCCTGCAACTGGCGCTCGACCACGATCTGCGTCGCGATGCCTGCATGGTCGGTGCCTGGCAGCCACAGCGTGTTGTCGCCACGCATGCGGTGATAGCGCGTCAACGCGTCCATGATGGTGTGGTTGAACGCATGCCCCATGTGCAGCGTGCCGGTCACGTTCGGCGGCGGCAACTGAATGCAGAAGGACGGTTTCGAAGGGTCCAGCGTCGGCGCATAGACGCCGCTGCTTTCCCACAGCGGACCCCAACGGGCTTCGATGTCGGCGGGCTCGAATGATTTGGCAAGTTCAGTCATAAAAACGGGCAGTTGGGCCGCTGCTGCGGGTGAAACGAGTTGCAAACGGCTAGCCTCGAATTGTAGGTGGC
>JAYVCL010000199.1:0-3593 GCA_043749975.1 Burkholderiales bacterium | reverse complement strand
CGCCCGCCACCGTGGACAACTCTGCACCGGAGTTCATCCCCCAGCAGACTCCACTTATCGAACGCAGTTCGGTGTTCAGACAAGCGGGGCCACCTCTGTATGTCGTCGGCCTTGGGGCGCTCTCAGCCGATCAGATTCGCCAGCGACAGCAGGGCCAGCAGCAGCATCCACAGCACCACCGAACGCCAGACCAGGCCGACGATGCTGCGCAAATGAGCCGGCACGGGGATGGCACCCGGTGTCGATCCCTCGGCCTCCATGTCTTCGACGGCGGCACCCAGATCGAAGGTCTTGGACCGGTCTGGCGTCACGCCGGGCGCGGCGCTACCGCCGAGCTGCACCCCGACGGCACCGGCGGCTGCCGCCAGGATGATCCCTTCGTTGGGATGCTTCCACAGCCCGGCGTCGCGACGCCAGCAATTGACCGCTTCTTCGAAGTTGCCGACCACGGCAAAGCCGAACGCGGTCATTCGCGCAGGCACATGGTCGAGCAGGCTGAACAGGCGCTGCGACAAGGCCATCAGCCGCTCGTTGGTCGGCTCGCCCACGGTGCGGTTCTTGTAGGCCCAGTAGCGGCTGCCGAACTCGGTCATGCGGTAGAGCACGGCCCCGGCCGGGCCGAGGCCCAGCGTCGACAGCACGACGAACCAGAAGAACACGCCGAACACATGGCGGTGCGCGGCCAGCAGTGAATGCTCGATGACATGGCGCAGCAACTCGGTGCGCGGCAACTCGCTGGCGTCGAGGTGACGCCACTCGGTCAGCAGCCGGCGCGCCTCGAACTCATCACCCCGCTCCAAGGCGGTACGAATGTCGGTGAAGTAATGGCTGAACTGCCGAAAACCCAAAGTGACGTACAGCACCGCCACGTTCCAGGCCAGCGCCAGCAGCACGCTGAAATGCGCAATGGCGGCGAACACGCCCCAAGCCACCAGTGACGGCACGACCGCCGTGATGCTCCACACCACCCAGGCGTGATGGTCGCGCCCGGCATCGAAATTGCGCCCGGTCCAGCGCATCCACGCGGTCACCGTGTCGTGCACTTTGTTGCCGCGCGGCAACGGCTTGAGTTGCTCGATCAGCAGCGCGAACAGGACGGCGAAGAAACTCATGCGTGCCGATGATACCGACCGCTCGCAGCGTGCCCAGTGCGATCGGCGCAACCGTTCACGCGGCCAGGAAGCGATAGAAGTTGCGCAGCATGGCTGCCGTGGCACCCCATACGAAGTAGCGGCGCGGCAGGCCGTTCTCACCCACGCCCTGCCACGGCATCGACAGGAATTCGCGCTGCACACCCGCCACCTCGACGATATGGCGCAGGTGATGCGCGGGGTTCATCAAAAAAGCCAGTGGCACCTCGAACACCTCGGCCACCTCGAACGGGTCGACCGTCACCGTGAAGCCGGGGTCGATCAAGGCCACCACCGGCGTCACGATGAAGCCCGTACCCGTGGTGTAGGTGGGCAGCACACCCAGTACATCGACGTGCACCGCGCCCAGCCCGATTTCTTCGTGCGCTTCGCGCAGCGCGGTGGCGGTGGCGTCGGCGTCGGTCAACTCGACCCGCCCGCCGGGAAAACTGATCTGCCCGGGGTGATCGGTCAAGTGGTCGGTGCGCTGGGTCAGCAAGACCATCAACTCGTCGCGTTGCACCAAAGGCACCAGCACGGATGCGTGCGTGGGATCGCGCTCGGTGAAGCGGCGTTCGACGCTGATTTCGGGCAACCAGATCGGCGGCGCGCTGAAACGGAGCCGCAACGCTGTTGCCAGCAACCTGTCTGCCGCGACCGGCGGGAGGTGGTCGTCGATGCCGATGACCGGCAGTTCCTGCGGATTGAAGCTCAGTGGCATGGATGGATTGAAAACGAAACAGCCGCCTCGACGGCGGCTGTTTGCGAGGTCGAGTCGCTTACGCGAGCTTCTCTTTAATACGTGCCGACTTTCCTGAACGATCACGCAAGTAGTACAGCTTGGCGCGACGCACATCGCCGCGGCGTTTCACTTCGATCGACGCGATCAACGGGCTGTAATTCTGGAAGGTTCGCTCGACGCCCTCGCCGCTTGAGATCTTGCGAACGATGAAGCTCGAATTGAGGCCGCGGTTGCGCTTGGCAATCACGACGCCTTCGTAGGCCTGCACGCGCTTGCGGGTGCCTTCGACGACGTTGACGCTGACGATCACCGTGTCGCCAGGGGCGAACGGCGGAATGGTCTTGTTGAGGCGAGTAATTTCTTCTTGCTCAAGGGTCTGGATCAGGTCCATGGTTTCTCCGTGTGATCGTGCCAACGCCGTGTTGTTGAAGGAGCGCCGGGGCGCTTTGTGCTGGGCGCGCTTTTGGCGCGCTTTTGGCGCGCTTTTGGTTGAACCAAAGACGCACCGGCTGGGCAGAGGATCGGTAAGCCTTAAATTATAAACCGAGCTCGCGCAAGAACCGCTCGTCGACCGAAGTCAATCCGCCAACGGCTCGTGCCGCCTCGATCAGGTCGGGGCGGCGGCGGGCGGTCAACTCCAGCGAGCGGTCTCGCCGCCAGCGGGCAATGTCGCCGTGGTGGCCCGACAGCAGCACCGGGGGCACTGCACCCGTGCCGTCGGCGGTGTCCAGCAGCTCGGGGCGGCTGAAATGCGGGCAGTCGAGCAAGCCTTCGGAAAAGCTGTCTTGCTGGTGCGACTGCGCGTCGCCCAGCACGCCGTCCTGCAAACGCGCCACCGCGTCGAGCAGCGAAAGCGCCGGCAGCTCGCCGCCGGACAACACGAAGTCGCCCAGGCTCAATTCCAGATCCACATGCCGATCCAGGAAACGCTGGTCGATGCCCTCGTAGCGGCCGCACAGCAATACCGCGCCGGGGCCGCAGGCGAGTTCAGCCACCACCTTCTGGTCGATGCGCCGGCCTGTCGGCGTGAAGTGGATCACCTGCACCTCGCCGCGAGCCGCCTGCACCGCCAGCAACGCACGCTCCAGTGGCTGAACCAGCATGACCATGCCGGGGCCGCCGCCATACGGCCGGTCGTCGACGCGGCGGTAGGTGCTGTCGGCAAAGTCACGCAGTTGCCATAGCTTGACCTCGACCTGACCCGACTCGAACGCGCGCCGCGTGACGCCGTGCGTCAGGTGCGCAGCGAACAGCTCGGGAAACAGGGTGATCACATCGAAGCGCATGGGTGCACCGAGATTCAGTAATCCAGGCCCCAATCCGCCCTGATGCGGCGCTGGTCAAGGCTCACCTCGACCACGTACTGCGCCACGAAGGGGATCAGGCGTTGTGCCGCTTCGTCGGCGGCCGAGGCCCCGGCGGGGAGCACGCGCAGCACGCTGTGCGGACCGGTGTCGATCAAGCCGACCACCGTGCCGAGCGGCTCACCTTCGAGGTTCACCACTTCGAGCCCGATCAGGTCGACCCAATAGAACTCGTCGGCACCGTCGACCGACGGGAAATTGGTGCGCGACACAAACACGCGGGCACCGCGCAACGCTTCTGCCGCCGTGCGGTCACCGCAAGCTTGCGGCCATGCCACGACACCGTCGCCGTGCAGCTTCACCTGGGTGACGTTCAGTACCGGCGGGTACGGGGCGGTGGCGGTCAACGGGCGCTTG
>JAYVCL010000198.1:0-2668 GCA_043749975.1 Burkholderiales bacterium | reverse complement strand
TCGAGCATGAGCAAAGGGTCGAGTCGCTGCTGCAACGACAGGGTCAGGACGTGCGTAAGTTTCACGCCGTCGCCATCGGAAGTAGGCTGACCGCGAACGATGCGTTCGACGCCGCGCGAGCAAAACCGGGTGGGAACAGAAGTATTGATGCGGTCGATGTAGCGACCGTCCCGCGCGACGCAACCCCCCAACGGGTTCGCACGCAGCGTTGAAGGTCCTCGAATGCGCGCTTTGCAGAGGCGCGGTGTAATACCTGCCTCACCGCTTTCGACTCCACACACCATGAAGCTTTATTACAGCCCGGGCGCCTGTTCGCTCTCGCCGCATATCGTCCTGCTGGAAGCTGGCCTTGCATTCGAACCGGTGCTCGCCAGCACCCAGTCGCACAAGCTGCAGGATGGTACCGACTACTACACGATCAATCCCAAGGGCTACGTGCCGCTGCTCGAGTTGGACAACGGCGAGCGCCTGAGCGAAGGCCCGGCCATCGTCCAGTACCTGGCCGACCTGGTGCCCGCCAAGAAGCTCGCGCCGGCCAACGGCACGATGGCGCGTTACCGCTTGCAAGAGTGGCTGAACTTCATCACCAGCGAACTCCACAAGGGCTTCAGCCCGCTGTTCAACCCGGCCATGCCCGACGAAGCCAAGACCCTCGCCAAGGCCAGGCTGGTGGGGCGCCTGGGCTGGGTCAACCAGCAGCTCGAAGGCAAGCAGTACCTGTTGGGCGACAGCTTCAGCGTGGCCGACGCCTACCTGTTCACCGTCTCCAACTGGAGCCAGCACGTGGGCATCGACACCTCGGGCCTGAGCCACCTCGGTGCGTTCATGACCCGCATGGCGGCGCGGCCGGCAGTGCAGGCCGCCATGAAGGCCGAAGGCTTGCTCAAGTAGGGCCGGCGAACTTCGCTTCAGGCTCTCTTTTGGCCTGAGGCCGGCGGCGGTTTGAACACCCCGTCGCATGCCGCACGCTGGGCCTCGTCTGCCGGAAGCGCACTGCACACGCCGGCCAGCCGAGCCTGCAAACGCTGCATCACGGCGGCGTGCTGGTTGGTCTTGTTCCAGCCCTGAAGCTTGCTGCCCACCCGCTGCAACGAGCGCGCACTTCGCTCAAAAAACGCATCGGGCTGCGCGCCCGCCTCGGTGAACAGTTGCTGCACCACGCGCTCGATGCGCGCCTCGTCTTCGGGTGCCAGTTCCACCAGCGCGCCGACGTAGCCGGCCCCCCATTGCAGCCGCGTGGCCGGCCCTTCGCTGCGCTTGAAGGCTTCTTCATGCCAGCGCAGCGCCTCGGCCGTGTCGCCGCGCTTGGTGGCATTCGCCGCGAGGTCGGACATCAGGTAGAACGGCGAATGGCTCCGGGCCAGATTGGCTTTCAGCAGCACATCCGACTCGCCCAGCAGGCCGGCCTGCTCCAGCATGTAGGCGGCGGTGGTGATCACGGCCTGGCGTTCATAGCCATCGGTGATCTCGCGGTCAGCGCGCGCGGTGTGGTCGCGCACCTCGGCCAGCAGCGCTTCGGGCAGGGTCAGCACGGCGTCTTTGGCGGCGTCGAGCTTGGCCAGGTCGACACGCGCGATCACCGCCGTCATGCGGTCGGCGCGCGACAGCGTGGCGTCCGCCGCCAGCCGCTTCAGCGCGGCGTTGAACGCATCGACCAGTTGCCCGCGCTCGGGCGT
Source organism: Burkholderiales bacterium (assembly GCA_043749975.1). Lineage (GTDB taxonomy): Bacteria > Pseudomonadota > Gammaproteobacteria > Burkholderiales > Burkholderiaceae_C > JANYJJ01. The sequence goes on along the minus strand of JAYVCL010000198.1, from coordinate 992 downwards.
TTTTGCCGCGCTGAGCGCACGCGTCAGGTCGGCCGCGTTGTTGGTCAGCACGTCCATGTGCACGCGCGGCTGCACCGGGTCGGCCAGCAGGCGCAGCAGCTTGTCGCGAACCACGGGGTCGGGCTTGAGGACGGGTTGGGCGGCAGGTTTGGAATCGGGCTTGGAACCGGGCTTGACATCGGGCTTGACATCGCTGGCCGCGACGGCCTTGAGCAGCAGCCGCGCGGCGGTCTCGGGCGGGTCGGCAGGGCAGTGGTCGGCCAACTGGCGCAGCACGGCGGGAATGTCCTTTTTGGGCACGATCTGCTGCTCATCGGTTTCCCACGAGTAGAACGCCAGCAGCTTCCAGTCGTTGGGCGTCAGGCGGCGCGCGGGTTCGCCGCCGGCGCGCGCATCGGCCAGCACCGCCTTGACGGGCCGCTGCGCATTCATGCCCAGGGTCAGCACCTGGGTGTACTGCGCGGCGTCCACCTCGCCGGGCAGGCGCGTCAGCTCGGTGCCCTGCGGATTGAAAAGCACCATCGTCGGGTAGCCGCGCACCTTGAAACGGCTGCCGATTTTTTGCGCACCGGGGCTGTCGCCGTCGACGTACACCGGCACGAAGGCGCGCGAGCGCTGGATGAAATCCTGCCGGTTGAACAAGGTGGCCTTGACCTGGTTGCACGGCGGGCACCACTTGGCGCCCCAGTAGACGAACACCGGCTTGTTCTCAGCCCGCGCCAGGGCGAAAGCGGCGTCCACGTCGGCGTCGCTGGCCGCCTGTTTCCAGGCGATGCCCTCGGCGGCTTGCGCTGCCGGTGCTGAAGCGGCTGCCAGCGGCGGCGCGGCCTCGTTCGGCTTCGAGCAGGCCATCAAAACCAGCGCCGATGCAGCGCACAGCAAGACCCGTCGTGGGTGCTGGTTCATGGCTACTTCCCTCGCGAAAACCACAGTGTGCATCGCACCGGCTCAATCGACCGGCGCCACCGCATCGCGCGTGGCGTCGCGCGTGT
>JAYVCL010000197.1:0-4393 GCA_043749975.1 Burkholderiales bacterium | reverse complement strand
GCCGACCCGATGTACGCCTTCATGGACGCCGAGTACAACCAGTTCGAGGTCGAGTCCGAGAACATGGGCGACGCGATCCAGTACCTCGAAGATGCGATGGCCGTCGAAGTGGTGTTCTACGACGGCAAGGCGATTTCGGTCGAGCTGCCCACCAGCGTCGTGCGAGAGATCGTCGAGACCGAACCCGCCGTCAAGGGCGACACCTCGGGCAAGGTGCTGAAGAATGCCAAGCTGGCCACCGGGTTCGAAATTTCGGTGCCGCTGTTCGTGCAAACCGGCGACAAGGTGGAGATCGACACGCGCACGCACGAGTACCGCAAACGCGTGTAGGTGCGGGAAGGGCTCCGCCGAACAAGACGACGGGCGCCGAAGGCGCCCTTCCTTTTTTGGCTTCATGATTGCTGCATGCCGTTCGACTTTTCCGCTGTCCGCGCCCCGTTTCGCATGCAGCCCGGTTTGCGAAAACTGGCGGCGGGCGCAACGCAGCTCACGCCGAACCTCCTCGGCGCACGGGCCTTGCGCGAGAAGCTGGCGGTGCTGTCCAGCCATTCGCCGCAAGCGCTGCTGACGACGCCTGGCTTCGACGCAACACCCGCCCTGCGGAGCGTGTGCGCGCAGGCCGCCGCTGAACATCCACTGGCGTTTTCGTTCGACGGCCACGCCCGTTTTCATGCCTACCACCTGGGCTGGTCCTTGCACGGCGATGAGCTGCGAGCACACGTCGATGCGGCACCCGAGATCGGTGCCTGCCTCTCGTCGCTGCCCGCCGAATGGCGCTTGGCTGGGCTGCTGAGCCTCGCGCTGGCTGAAGACTTCGCCGTCATCGACGGCCGCACCGCGCACATCCCCTGGCTGGCGGTGTGCCTGCCGTCGCACTGGGCACCCGAAGCCAAGGTCGGCCGGCACTTTGCGCAGGTGCATGCGCCGGTGGCCGACAACGCCATGCTGCTCACCGCAAGCGACCACCTGGCGCGGCTCGTCACCGGTGATGAGCGCTGGGAACGCTTCGTCTGGACGATCACGCGCCACCCTCGCCTGCACGCCCACCCGGCACACACCGACACTGCGCCATGGCCGGCCGACGCGAGTTCCGACCAACTGGCTGCGCAAGCTTTCTTTCGCACCGAGCGGCAAACCTTCATCCCGCTGCCTCAACATCGGCAAGCCGTCTTCACCATTCACGTCGAGTTGCAGCCTTTGGCGCAAGCGCTGTCCACACCCAGCCAAGCCATGCAGTTGCATGACGCGCTGGCCAGCATGAGCGACGCCGTGCTGGCCTACCGCGGCCTGACGCCGGCCCGTCACCGATTGCTGCAGTGGCTGTCGGCGCGCGCCGTCGCTGCGGCAACATGAGCGCCCCCAGGCCGACGACATACGTCGTCCGCCCCCCGAGGGAGGAGAAACACTTGGGACGGCCCGGCGTTTGTTTCTCATGAACGATGCGAGCAGCGCGCATTGGCGCGGCCGCGAGCGCTTCGTCATGCTCGACACCGACTTCGGCCACGGCCACCGCTTCCTGAACGGGTGGCAGGCGTGGCGCGACGATGTGGCGCGTTGCGGGCGGCTGCATTTCATCGCCGTGTTGCCGCGAACGGTCACGCCCACGCAGTTGCTCGACTCACACCGCGAATCGACGCGGGCCGAACTCACACGGCAACTGGCCGCTGCCTGGCCCGTGCTGACGCCGAACCTGCACAGCATGAGCTTCGAAAACGGCCAGGTGCAGTTGCTGTTGGCTCCGGGCGAACCGGCCGCGTGGCTGCCTGAGTTGGTGGCCGAGGTCGATGCGTTTTTTGTCGACGCGGCTGCGCTTGTTGACAGCACCACCGCGTTCCGGCTGATCAAGGCCTTGAGCCGCGTGGCCGCAGCCGGCGCGAGGCTCGAGTGCGAACCGAGCCATGCGGTGACAGCCCCGGCTTTGCGCAGTGCGCTGAGCGCCAACGGCTTCGAGCCCAGCGCCGGCTCGCAAGACGCTGTTGTGCTTGCCACCTACGCACCCAGGTTCACGCCCCGGCGCGCGCCGGCGCGCAGGCCGGTAATACACGCGCCAGCGCGCAGGCCGGCCATGCAAGCGCCGACGCAACATGCCGCCATCGTCGGCGCGGGCCTCGCCGGTTCGTCGCTGGCCTGGGCCTTGGCGCAGCAAGGCTGGCGCAGCACCGTGTTCGACCGCCACCCAGCGCCCGCGCAAGAGGCTTCGGGCAACCCGGCGGGCCTGTTCCACGGCATCGTCAACGCGCAGGACGGCGTGCACGCGCGCTTCAACCGCGCGGCGGCACTGGGGGCGGCCGATGCCGTTCGCATCGCCGCCACGCAACACGCCGTGGCCGGCAACGCCGACGGTCTGCTGCGGCTTGAAACCGCAGGCGCTTCGGTGGCCGAAATGCAGGCCGTGCTGGCGCATGGCAGCCTGCCGGTGGGCTATGTGCAAGCCGTCACGGCGGCGCAGGCATCCGCCCTCAGCGGGCTGGCGCTGACGCAAGCGGCGTGGTTCTACCCGACCGGCGGATGGGTACAACCGCATGGCTTGGTGCGCGCATTTCTGGAACGTGCAGGCGCGGCCAGCAGTTTTCGGGGTGACACCCGCGTGCATTCGCTCCAGCGCAGCGCCGATGGCTGGCGGCTGCTCGACGAGCGCGCAGAGGTGATCTGCGAATCGGACGTGGTGGTGCTGGCCAACGCAGGCGACGCACTGCGCCTGCTCGGCACCGAAGGCGCTGCGCACACCTGGCCGATTCAGCCTGTGCGCGGGCAAATCAGCCAACTGCCATCGCACAGTCAGGGCCTGCCGTGCAGCTTGCTGCCGTTGACGGGCTCGGGCTACTTGTTGCCGCCGTGGCAGGGCCGAACCCTCTTCGGTGCCACCTCGCAAGCCGGCGATGGCGACGCCTCGGTTCGCGATGCCGACCATGCACAGAACCTGACTCAATTGGCGCGCCTGACGCAAACGCCGCTGCCGATCGCACCCGCTGCGTGCCAGGGCCGAACCGCGTGGCGATGGGTCACGCCCGACCGGCTGCCCGTGATCGGCGGCGTGCCCGACATGGCTGCGGCCATCGGTGCCCGACCGCTGGATCAACCGCGCCTGGTGTCCCGTCTGCCGGGCCTGTTCGTGTTCACCGCGCTCGGTTCGCGCGGCATCACCTGGTGTGCGCTGGGGGCGCAAACGCTGGCCGCGTGGATCGCCGGCGCGCCGATGCCGATAGAAGCCAGCCTGCTCGATGCCATCGACCCGGCGCGCTTCATCTCGAAGGCCGTGCGGCGCGAGGCCAGCCGCAAAGCGCTGGCAGGTTGATCACACGCCGGTGGTTGGGGTCACCCAGCTTCGCAGCGCCGCGTACACGCGCGGATGGCTCAACAGCGCCATGTGGCCGAGCCCAGGCAGCTCGACCCGCAGCACGTCGCCCACCAGGCCATCGTCTGCCGCGCTTTGCTGCACCACCAGGCCGTCGCCCAGCAGTTTGCCCACCATCTTGCCCACGATGCCAGACGACTCGTCGGCAAGCCCACCCACCACCAGCCGCAACGGAATTTCTGCGCTGGCCGCGATGCCTGCTTTCTTGCCGCGCGGCCCGTGCCGCAAATCCTTGACGCCCTGGCTGCGCGCATTCGCGAGCCGCGACAGCGGCTGCGTCACGTCCGACACGCTCAGCGCGGCACTGGTCAGGTGGCCGAGTTGTTCCAGCCGCGCGCCTTGGTGCGGTGTGCCCAGGCAAATCAGCATGCCGGTGCGTTGCCGCCACGACAGGCCTTGCTGCTGCGCTTCATCGCAGGCGGCTCGGGCCACCAGCCCGCCCATGCTGTGACCGATCAGCACCAGCTCATGCAGGCGGGCCGGCGCGTTTTGAACGAGTTGCTGCAACTGCGCAGCCAGCGTGCGCGCGTTGTCGTCGACCGCAAGGCCGGTGTTGTAGCGCAGGTAGATCGCGCTCATGTCCAGCTCATGCGCCAACAACGTGCCGTAGCCGATGTCGGTGCCCTCGGGCAATGCCGAAGCCCACGCTGAACCCGCCCAGGCCCGCGGGTGGTGCAGCCAACTGTGCTCGTCGCAGGCCAGTCCATGAATGAACACCGCCACCCGTGGTTTCAAGCCGGCCAGCGCCTCAGGCGTCAGCGGCAGCGGTTGACCATCGGCATGAAAACCCATGCCCACCGACAAGCCGCTGCCGCTGCGAGCCAGCGTGTCACCGAAGGCCGCGTTGAGCGCGCTGCGAAGCGACAACTCGCCGCGGGCGATCGGCTTCGATGGGTCGGTGCCAAGCCGCTCGGCCAGCCCGGCCAGCGTCAACGCGGCGGCTCCGCCTTGGCGCACAGCCGCGTACACGCCCTGGGTGACGGCATCGTGCACGCTGCGCACCAGACCGGCTGGCAGCGCAAGGCCGGGCACTTGCTG
>JAYVCL010000196.1:0-15803 GCA_043749975.1 Burkholderiales bacterium | reverse complement strand
TCGAGCATGTCGTCGTCGAGTTCGGGCCCTGCACCGGTGCGACCGGCGCGCGCTTTTTCAGTGGTGCGAATGTTGACCACCGCCGGCCCGACCCGCTCTACGAGTTCGGTGAAGTCGGGCAGGTTTTGCGCCAGCACAGGCGAAGGCGTGGCACCCGCCAACAACGCCGCGGCGAGGACAGCGGCGGCAGACAGCGTCGCGGCGCGACGCGACAGAAAAGTAGCAAGGGGCATCGACATGAATACAACCTCGAGATGAAAAATCCGCAGCACCGCCAATCGGGATGATTGCCAGACCATATTGCTTCAGACAGAAAACTACTTCTTGCGTTCCAGGCCGGCTGCAAAGGCCCGCAAGGTCGCTGCGGGGACATCGCCCATCACCGTCACCCACCAATCACCTTGCTGGCGCATCAGCGTGTGTGTGGCTCCAACGGCGGTCAGCACGGCCTTTGTGTGGCGCTCGCTGCTGAACGGCTCAATGAACACCGAGACATAGGTCAGCCCGTCGGAAAAAATGGTGTGCACCGCTTGCACCGCAGGTGTTTGCGGGTCGTCTTCAGCGGCGGCGTCGAGGGAGCGTCTGACGCAACTGACTTGGCGGAAGCCGGGAATCGTTTGGCGCAAGGTCCAGCCTTCGGCCTCCAGCTTGGTCGGCGTGAACGACGGACGCAGCATTCGGTAGCCGTCGAGCTTTTTCATCGGCAACAGCACCGTCTCTGGCTGCGGCCTGACGCCGATGACCACATCCGAGAAGGCCGATGACTCCAGTCTCTCGCCACGCTCGCCCAGCACGTCCGCCCTCAACAACAGCCCCGAGGCCTTGTCGGCCCACAGGCGATAGCCGAAGCGGTGGGCGTCTCGCGGGCGCAGCGTCAACACGTTGGCTTCATGACCAGCCACCCGGTCCTCGCCCTGCGACCTGACATCGTAGAGGTCGATGATGCGGTCGTCGCCTGCCTGCAGCAAGGCAGGGAACGAACTCACCAGGTCACGCTGCTCCAACAGGGCGACCCGGCTTTGCGGCCACACCGTTTGCACCTGGTCGTTGTGACGGAACACATGCCGGGGCTGTCCATCCAGCGAGTCGATCCGCTCGAACTGGTGGCTGCCCTCGCGGAAGTGCGCAATGCGTGCACTCGAAACCGCGCCGCGCGATGTCACCACGAACGTGCCCTGAAAGTTACGCTGACTGGCCGCCTCATGGATGCGCAGCAGCCAGGCACGCGCCAGTTTGGATTCCACCGCCGGCTCGCTACCGCCTGCGACCGCTTGAGCCGAGACGAAAGGCACAAAGCTGCACATGGCGCTGAACAGGGTCAGCGCGAAAATCGGGCGGTGGAACATCGGTTGGTGCCGCTCAGTGCTTGGGGGCTTCAGCCGCGGCAGCGCGGACGAATCCGGACGACATGCCCAGCACCGAGCTGCCGGCGAACTGTTTGTGCGCCGCCAGATAACGGTCGAGCCGCGCATCACGAATCACCTGCGTGTCGTCAGCCGACACGGTCGGCTCTGCGACCGAGGCCGAAGCGGGCAACGACGGCACCGCCGCCAGCATCACCCCGGCCTTCGCCGGAACAACGGACGTGGTGCCGGCGATGAGGCTTTCGCCCGTCTTCGGTGACTGCGTGAGCATCAACACTCCTGCGATGGCCACGAACCCCGCAGCGACCGCCGATGGAGCCATCCACCACCCACGTTTGTCGCGGGTCGCCGCAGCCGTACCGCCGACGCGACCGCCGTTGGCGACTGCCGGCCAGGTGGGCAGCGGTGTCGGCAAAGGCTCCGGTGCCAAGACGACCGGCTCGGCTGCCAAACGGCTGCGCAGCGCTGCCAGGAACGACGCGTCCCTGCTGGCGGTCGACGCGAAGTCTTCGGAGCGCAACACATCGCCGATCAACTGGTAGCTGTGCCAGCGAGCGCGCACCGCTTCGCTGTCGCGCCAGCTCGCGCATGCCGCCGCCACCTCGTGGGAGTTCAGTTCACCGTCGGCGAGAGCCGACAACTGCTCGGCTGCCAACGCGTTGATATCGAGACCATTGACCATCACAAACCCCACTTCATTGACCAGTTTCCGCTGCGATCGCGCTCACCAGCGCGCACCTTGACGCGCATCGAGCAAGGGCCTCAATCGCGCTGCGATGGCTTCGCGGGCCCGAAAGATCCGCGAGCGCACCGTTCCTATCGGGCAATTCATGACCTCCGCAATCTCTTCGTAGCTCAGGCCTTCTATTTCACGCAAGGTGATCGCTTGGCGCAAATCTTCAGACAACGCCTCAATGGCCGAGTTCACTGCGGTGGCAACCTGCTTGCTGGCCAGCACCGACTCGGGTGTCTCGCCATCGCTTAGTTCGTTCTCGGTGCGGGAAGTTTCGTCGTCGTCATCTCGAATCGCTCGCGCTGAGTCAGTGACCCACGGATCGCGTTTGAGTTCCCCCAACGCCTTCTTTGCGGTATTCACGGCAATTCGGTAGAGCCAGGTGTAGAACGCAGCCTCGCCGCGGAATTGAGGGATGGCGCGATAGGCGCGAATGAAGGTTTCCTGCGCGATGTCGGGAACCAGGTCCACGTCGCGCACCATGCGCCCGATCAAGCGCTCGATGCGGCGCTGGTACTTCACCACCAGCATCTCGAAGGCTTTGACATCACCTCGCTTGACGCGCTCGATCAGCGGTGCATCGGCGTCAGGTGCATTCATTCGGCGGCATCGGGGCGGGCAGTGGGAGCGCCGCGGGACTCGGGCCGCGCAGAATATACCGCACAGCGAAACGCGTGCCACGCAGTGCGCAGGCCTGACCGCTGCACCGGAATCCACGTCACCCCGCCTCCAGCTCCAGCGGGCTGGTGCCGAAAACAAAGCAGCATCCAGGCACCGAAGTCCAACGCCACCGAGAGCTGGCCGGACCAAGGCTCTTCACCCACCGAGGCTGCCGGGCCGAGGTGCCAGGTTTGGCTGTCCCACCGCAGGCTGAGCGGCTCACGCCGCATCAGCAGCACCGACGCGCCCACGACCCACAGCGTGCCCAACAGCAGCCCGGCCAGCATCACGACTGGCAGACGTTCGCGACTGGAAAAAAGCCAGCTCGCAGCGGCAGCGAAAGAACAAGCGGCCAGCAAGCCGACTCCGGCACGCCACCAACCGAAGTGTTCAAGCGTGACTTGGCAGGCGGGTGAAGCACGCAAGAGAGCGAACTCCCGGAACCATCAAATGCGCTTGAACACCAAGGTGCCGTTGGTGCCGCCGAAACCGAAATTGTTTTTCACGGCGTACTCGATCTTCATCTCGCGCGCCGTGTTGGCGCAGTAGTCCAGATCGCACTGCGGATCCTGGTTGAAGATGTTGATCGTCGGAGGCGAAACCTGATGGTGCACCGCCAGCACGCTGAACACCGATTCGATGCCTCCTGCGCCACCCAGTAAATGGCCGGTCATCGACTTGGTTGAATTCACCACCAGCTTTTTCGCGTGGTCGCCGAACGCCAGTTTCAGCGCATTGGTTTCGTTCACATCACCCAAGGGCGTGGAGGTGCCGTGGGCATTGACATAGTGAACCTGATCGGCATTGATGCCCGCATTTCGCAGGGCTGCTTTGACCGAGCGCTTGGGGCCGTCCACGTTGGGTGCAGTCATGTGAAAAGCATCGGCACCCATGCCGAAGCCAGACAGCTCGGCATAGATGCGCGCGCCGCGCGCCTTCGCGTGTTCGTATTCTTCGAGCACCAGCACGCCCGAGCCTTCGCCCAGCACGAAGCCGTCGCGGTCGCGGTCCCATGGGCGCGAGGCCGTGGTGGGGTCGTCGTTGCGGGTGGACAACGCGCGGGCGGCCGCGAAGCCGCCGACGCCAAGCGGCGACACCGTGGCCTCGGCACCGCCGGCGACCATCACATCGGCGTCGCCGTATTCGATCAGCCGCCCGGCCTCGCCGATGCAGTGCAGGCCCGTGGTGCAGGCCGTGGCGATTGCCAGGTTCGGGCCCGTGAAGCCGTAGGTGATCGAGACGTGGCCCGAGATCATGTTGATGATCGAGGCCGGCACGAAGAATGGCGAAACCCGGCGCGGCCCACGCGCAGTCAGTTCCGCGTGCGTGTCTTCGATCAGCGGCAGGCCGCCGATGCCCGAGCCGACCAGACACCCGATGCGCTCGGCCTCGTCTTCGCTCAGCGCGTCGTTGGTGCGCAGCCCGGCATCGCGCACGGCCTGAATGGACGCCGCCAATCCGTAGTGGATGAAGGTGTCCATGTGGCGGGCATCTTTGGCCGGGAAGAAGTCCTCGACCTTGAAGCCCTTCACCTCACCTGCGAACCTGCAGGCGAAGTTCGACGCATCGAACTTGGTGATGTTGGCGATGCCGGAACGCCCGGCCAGCAAATTGGCCCAACCCTCGGCCACCGTGTTGCCCACGGGGCTGATGAGTCCGAGCCCGGTCACGACAACGCGGCGACGGGTCATATTCGATGCGCGGCCTGAATCAGGCTTTCTGGTGCTTCAGCGCGTAGTCGATCGCGAGTTGCACGGTGGTGATCTTCTCGGCCTCTTCATCGGGAATCTCGATGCCGAACTCGTCTTCGAGCGCCATCACCAGTTCCACGGTGTCAAGGGAATCAGCGCCCAGGTCGGCCACGAAGGCTTTCTCGCTGGTCACGTCGGCTTCCGGAACGCCGAGTTGCTCGGCAATGATCTTTTTGACACGGGATTCGATATCGCTCATGACTCCTCCAGGAGTGTTGTCTGAAACAGCCCAGAATTCTAAAGCTTGCAGCGTGTCTGCTCAGCGACACGCCTGCATGCCGTATCCGGCCGGGCAGAACCGGTTTTCTCGTTCAGGCCAAAGCCATCGAACTCAATTCATGAACATGCCGCCGTTCACGTGCAGCTCGGTGCCTGTGATGTAGCCGGCCTCCTTCGACGCGAGAAACGCCACCGCGTGCGCAACCTCGCCCACGCTGCCGAGGCGGCCGAGCGGACTCTGCGCCAGCAACGCCGATTTTTGCGCCTCGGGCAGGCGGTCGGTCATGTCGGTGGCGATGAAGCCGGGAGCCACGCAGTTCACCGTGATGCCCCGGCTGCCCAGTTCACGCGCCAGTGAGCGCGTCATGCCGGCCACGCCAGCCTTGGCCGCAGCATAGTTGGCCTGGCCGGCGTTTCCGCTGGCGCCCACCACCGAGGTGATGTTGACGATACGGCCATAACGCTGCTTCATCATCGGCCGGATCACGGCGCGGCTCATGCGGAAGACGGCCTTCAGGTTGGTGTCGATCACCGCGTCCCAGTCATCGTCTTTCATGCGCATGGACAAGCTGTCGCGTGTGATGCCGGCGTTGTTGACCAGCACCTGGATGGCGCCGTGTTGTTTCAGGATCGCATCCACCGCGGCATCGATGCCGGCGGCGTCGTTCACGTTCAGGCACAGGCCACGACAGCCGGCGCGGGCTGCCAGCGCGTCAGTGATCGCCTGTGCGCCGCCCTCGGTGGTGGCGGTGCCAATGACCGTGAAGCCACGCTGCGCCAACTCCAGCGCGATGGCCCGTCCGATGCCGCGCGAGGCACCGGTGACCAAGGCGATCTGGCTGTCAAGAACGGCGCTCATGCCAGCAAATCCCTGGCGTGTGCCATGGAGCTCGGGTCGAACACGCTGCCACTCAACACGTCGGCGTCGATGCGCTTGCACAGTCCTGCCAGCACCTTGCCCGGGCCGCATTCGATGATGTGGCTCAAGCCGCTGGCGCGAATCGCCTGCACGATCTCGACCCAGCGCACCGGGCCGAATGCCTGCCTGTAAAGCGCATCGCGAATCGTCAGCGGATCGGTTTCGATCTTCACGTCGATGTTGTTGAGCACCGAAATCCTGGGCACGGCCAAGGCCAGGCTCGCCAGCCGTTCCTTCAAGCGCTCAGCGGCGGGCCGCATCAGGCTGGAGTGGAATGGTGCAGACACCGCCAGCAGCAAGGCGCGCTTGGCACCCTTGGCCTTGAGCACCTCGCAGGCTTGATCTACGCCGGCCTTGCTGCCTGCAATCACGGTTTGCTTCGGGTCGTTGAAGTTGGCGGCTTCGACGGCTTCACCGGTGGCCGCCGCCACCTCGGTGCAGCCATCGACGACGGTTTGCGCGTCGAGCCCGAGGATGGCCGCCATCGCGCCCACACCGACCGGCACGGCATCCTGCATGGCCTGCGCACGAAAGCGCACCAGCGGCAGCGCGTCAGTCAGGCTCAGTGCCCCGGCTGCCACCAGGGCGCTGTACTCGCCCAGCGAATGTCCCGCCACCATCGCGGGCTCCAAGCCGGTTTCAGCCAGCCAGGCGCGGTAGCAGGCAATGGCCGCCGTCAGCATCACCGGCTGCGTGTTGGTGGTGAGGTCGAGCTGGTCTTTCGGGCCTTCGCGGATCAGGCGCGCGATGTCTTGACCCAGCGCGTCAGAGGCCTCGACCAAGGTCTGGCGCACCGCCGCGTTGTCACCCCACGCGTCGAGCATGCCCATCGATTGCGAGCCTTGCCCGGGAAACACGAAAGCGAATGGCGTCATCAGGCGTCTCGATTGATCTAGTCTTGCTGCGGCCGTGAAACTCAAAAATCGAGCAGCACCGCGCCCCAGGTGAAGCCGCCGCCCACGCCTTCGAGCATGACGGTGTCGCCGCGCTTGATTTTGCCTTCACGCACGCCCACGTCGAACGCCAGCGGAATCGATGCGGCCGAGGTGTTGCCGTGCTGGTCGACCGTGACAATCACCTTGTCCATGCTCAGCTTGAGCCGCTTGGCCGTGCTTTGCATGATGCGAATGTTGGCCTGGTGCGGAATCAGCCAGTCGATGTCGGACTCCAGCTTGCCAGCCTTGGCAAGCACCGAGCGGGCCACATCTTCGAGCACACCCACCGCGAGTTTGAACACGGCCTGGCCGTCCATTTTCAGCAACGGATCGCCCAGTATTTGCCCGCCCGATACCGTGCCGGGCACGCACAGGATGCCCACGTGGCGGCCATCGGCGTGCAGCTCGGTGGCCAGGATGCCCGGCGCATCACTGGCTTCCAACACCACGGCACCGGCACCGTCGCCGAACAACACGCAGGTGGTGCGGTCTTTGAAATCAAGGATGCGCGAAAAAACTTCGGCCCCGATCACCAGCGCCTTGCTGGCCGCGCCGGTGCGGATCATCGAATCGGCAATCGCCAACGCGTAGACGAAGCCAGAACACACCGCTTGCACATCGAAGGCCGGGCAACCCTGCACGCCGAGCTTTTGTTGCACGATGCAGGCCGCCGACGGAAACACCATGTCGGGGGTGGAGGTGGCCACGATGATGAGGTCGATGTCGGACGCGCTGCGTCCGGCGGCTTCGAGCGCATGCCGCGCCGCTTCGACCGCCAGGTCGCTGGCCGTCACATCGGCCGCAGCGAAGTGGCGCGCCCTGATGCCGGTGCGCTCTGCGATCCACTGGTCCGAGGTCTCGACACCCTGTGCCGCCAACTGCGCGGCCAGCGCGTCATTCGTCAGGCGGTTCGGAGGCAGAAAACTGCCGGTGCCGGTGATGCGCGTGTGCGGTGAGTAATTTGCGTTCATGCGGTTCGCGAAATGCCGGCAGCCATTTCCGGCGCCGTGTCGCCGAACGGCGAAGTCGGCATCGACTGCAGTGTCTCGAGAATCAGGTTGTGAACCCGTTCCAGCAGACCATTGCGCGCCGCATCATAAGCCCGGTTCAGCGCCTGCTCGAACGCAAACGAGTCGGCCGAGCCGTGGCTCTTGAACACCAGGCCACGCAGGCCCAGCAAGGCCGCGCCGTTGTAGCGCCGATGGTCGACTCGCACCTTGAAACGCTTGAGTATCGGCAAGGCCACCAGCGCCGCCAACTTGGTGAAGACACTGCGTGTGAACTCTTGCCGGATGAAGCTCGTGAGCATCGAGGCCAGGCCTTCGGATGTTTTCAGCACCACGTTGCCGACGAAGCCATCGCACACGACGATGTCGGTGGTGCCCTTGAAGATGTCGTTGCCTTCCACGTTGCCGTAAAAGTTCAGATGCCCGCTGGCGGCGGCCTCGCGCAGCAACTCCGCCGCCCGTTTGATGGTTTCGCTGCCCTTGATGGCTTCTTCGCCGATGTTGAGCAACCCCACCGTCGGCTTGTCCTTGCCTTCCACGGCCGCCACCAGGGCGCTGCCCATGACCGCGAACTGAAGCAAGTGTTCGGCGGTGCAGTCGACGTTGGCACCCAGGTCCAGCATGGTCGTGTGGCCGTCGCGTTCGTTGGGCAGCACCGTGGCAATGGCAGGGCGGGCGATTCCCTCGAGCGTCTTCAGCACGTAGCGCGACACCGCCATCAAGGCACCGGTGTTGCCCGCAGAGACGCAAGCCTGCGCTGCGGACGCGCCGACGGGGTTGCACTTGACCTGGCTGATCGCCACGCGCATCGACGAGTCTTTTTTGCGACGCAAGGCGACTTCGAGGGAGTCGTTCATCTCCACCACTTCGCTGGCATGCACCAGGGTGCAACGCGGCCACGAAGCCGCGGGTGCCAACGCGTCGGCGCGCCCGACCAAAATCAGTCTGGCCTCCGGGTGAGCGGCGAGGAAGGCCTGGCAAGCCGGCAAGATCACTCGCGGCCCATGATCGCCGCCCATGCAATCGACGGCGAGGGTGACGTTGGAGAGATGCGGCGAGATGCTCATGTGTGCGGCGGCATCAGCGCAGGCAACGTGTCGGTGGCACACGAAAAAAACCCGACCTGCAAAGCAGACCGGGTTTTGTCGTGTGCATCGACGGTGCCGCAGGTGCCAATACCGTTGCCGCAGGCGCTGGGGCGTCGCACGGCGAGCGGCTCGGCAGCGAAGCAGCGGATCAGGCGTCGGCTTTGGTTTTCAACACCTTGCGGCCACGGTAGAAGCCGGTGGGGCTGATGTGGTGGCGCAAATGCGACTCACCGGTCGTCGGCTCGATCGCGGTGCCCGGTGCAGACAGCGCGTAGTGCGCCCGGTGCATGCCGCGCTTTGAAGGCGACTTCTTGTTTTGCTGAACGGCCATGAAATTCTCCTGAGGCGCTCGACTGCCGAAGGGCTTGGAGCTAAAGCGCAGCGCGCTCCGCCCATGAAGACGCGTGCTGAAAAGCCTGTGATTCTAGCATGCGGACAACCCGCGGCTTCTGTCGTGGACGGGCTCGCCGACTGCTCAGTTGCCCCGCCCGCTGCGCTTGAGCGCGGCCAGCGCGGCGAACGGATTTTCGCGTTCGCTCGACACGCTGTCGTCCGCGCTCACCAGCGGCTGCGGGCAGACGTCGTGGCGTGGAACCAGCGGCAGCGAGAGCAGCAGTTCGTCCTCGGCCAGCTCGCGCACGTCGAGCGAGCGCGCCAGGGCCAGCACATCGTCTTCAGAGTCGGCGTCGAGTTCGGCTGCCGCCGTCTCGCCGTGCACGAAGCGGAAGCTGCGCCGCGCCGCGAGCGCTGTGGCCAGCGGTTGCAGGCAACGCTGGCAGACCAGCGACAGATGCGTGGTGGCCGTCAGATACAACCAGACTTCGGGTGCGCCGCTGCGCACCGGGCGCGTCTCACCGCGCAGTTGCCAGACCACGCTGTCGGCCGGGCCGGGATGGGCCTCGGGATGGCTGGCTTCGACCAGGCGCGTCAATTGCGACAGCGGCCACTCGCCTCGCTGCTCTTGCGCCTGTTTCGCGAACGCTTCGACGTTCAGTTGCAATGGGTCGAAAACGCGCTCTGTCATGCGCCGGAAGTGTACGGCGGGTCGCCCGCGCAGCGCTGCTGGCGATGGGACAATCCGCCCCATGACTGCACGTCCCGCGCTGATTCTCGGCTCGACCTCCCGCTACCGCCGCGAGCTGCTGCAGCGCCTGCGGCTCCCGTTCGAGGTGGTTTCGCCCGAGGTCGATGAAACACCGCTGCCCGGTGAACAACCCGCCGCGATGGCGCAGCGCCTGGCCTTGGTCAAGGCGCGCGCCGTGGCGTCGAAGTTTGCCGCCGCGGTGGTCATCGGCTCAGACCAGGTTGCGGATCTGGATGGCGAGCCGGTGGGCAAACCCGGCACGCACGAACGCGCGTTCGAGCAGTTGCGCAGCATGAGCGGGCGCAGCGTGGTGTTCCAGACGGCAGTCGCCGTCGTGCGCGACGATGTCGGCTTCGAAGGCGTGGCACTGGTGCCGGTGACGGTGCGTTTTCGCACGCTCACCGACGCCCAGATCGAGCACTATCTGCGCGCTGAACAGCCGTACGACTGTGCCGGCAGCGCCAAATCGGAAGCGCTGGGCATCGCCTTGCTGGACAGCATCGAATCGAACGACCCCACCGCCCTGGTCGGCCTGCCGTTGATCCAGACTTGCGCCTTGCTGCGCCAGGCCGGCATCGACCCGCTGTCGCCATGAACGGCAAGCTCTACCTGGTGCCGAACACGCTCGATTTCGGCGTGCCCGGCCTGGACCCGGCACCCGACCTGCAAGACGTGTTGCCGCTGGGTGTCATCCGCACTGCGGCCCGGCTCACGCATTGGGTGGCCGAGAACGCAAAGACGACGCGCGCCTTTTTGAAGCGGGTGGACGCGGTGGTGCCGCTGGCGCAGGCTTTGCAATCGCTGCAAATCGTCGAGTTGCCGCGCGCGCAGAAAGGCGTCAAGGCAGCGCCTGCGACCCCGCTCGACGCGCTGCTGGCGGCGGCGTTGCAAGGCCATGATGTCGGCCTGATCTCGGAAGCCGGGCTGCCGGCCGTGGCCGACCCGGGTGCAGCGCTGGTCGAAGCTGCGCACCGGATGGGCATCGACGTGGTGCCGCTGTCGGGCCCGAGTTCACTGCTGATGGCGCTCTCGGTCAGCGGTCTGAACGGGCAGAGTTTTGCCTTCGTCGGCTACCTGCCGGTGGACGCAGCCGCACGCAGCGCCCGCATCCGCGAACTGGAAGCGCTCTCGCGCCGTTGCAACCAGACCCAATTGATGATCGAAACACCGTATCGCAACGAGGCGCTGATGGGCGCTCTGGTGTCGGCCTTGAGCGCGAACACGCGCCTGAGCGTGAGCTGCGGGCTGACCTTGCCGGCGGGTTGGACACGGTCCGACAGTGTGTCAGGGTGGCGGCTCAAGCCTTGCATACTGCCCAGCCATACTCCGGCAGTGTTCGGCCTGCTGAGTGTGTAGCTGTTCGATGGCGAGACGTTCAAACGGGCTCAGGCGATGGAACCGAGGCAGGCTTCGTCGGTCTCACCTGCTCCTGAACCCCCGTCGATCGAGATCGGGGTATACCTACGAACCCACGCAAGGACACCGCATGAAGATGTTGAAGACACTGATTTCCGCAGCAAGCCTCGCGCTTGCCTCAATGGTCATGTTCGCTGCCACGGTGCCAGGTGCCGACATCGTGGTGGCCCAGGCCAGCCCGAACAACACCACCGACATGACCGAAGGTGAAGTTCGCAAGCTCGACAAAGAGAACAAAAAGCTCACCCTCAAGCACGGCGAGATCAAGAACCTCGACATGCCCGCGATGACGATGGTGTTCCAAGTCAAAGACCCGGCCATGCTGGAGAGGGTGAAACCCGGCGACAAGGTGAAATTCCGGGTCGAGAAAATCAGCGGTGCCTACACCGTCACCGCCATCGAGACGGCGAAATGACCCTCGACCGGCGACTCGGCGCAACGCTGACCTGGTTGCCGGCTGCCCTGTCGCTCGCAGCAGGGGTGCACCTGCACGATTGCGTGTTGCTGGCATCGTCGGCCCTGCTGGCGATGAAAGGCTTTCACGACCGCATGGACCGCGACGCGCCACAGCGCCCGCTGAGCGCCGTGCTGCGCTGCGTGCGCGCAGGCCTGGCGTCATCACTGTTGGCCGCCGCGCTCAGCCTCATGTTGGTCGCGGGCTTCATGGATTGGTGGCAGCCGGCCAACAACCAACCGCTGTTGGCCGGCGGCTTGCTGGTGCTGCTGCTCGCGGCGTCGCGGGTCGGCAGCGTCGTGATCACGGCTGCCGAATCGGCCCTGATCGTGGTGGCGGCCGCCGCGTTGCTGTCCACCGCCTTGGGCTATCCGCTGGCTTCGTGCGCGTTCGCGGCCACGGCTGCGTTGTATCTGGCATGGCAAGGATGGCTGCTGATGCGCCACGTGGCCGGCGACCTGTGGCAGGCGGCGCAGTGACACCCTTGCAGCGCTGCTTTCGCTAGACTGGGCGCATGGGCATGAGGACAGGCACCGTCGCTCGCCGCTGGCTGGCAGCCTGGCTGGTGCTGACGCTGCTGTTCACGCAAGCTGCCACGGCAGCTTATTCATGCCCGATGTGGAAGCCTGGCACGGCCGCTGTGGCGGAGCTGGTGACCGACTGCGCCGACATGGGCGGGATGAGCATCGACGCGGCGCAACCCAACCTGTGCAAGGCGCATTGCGATGCCGGCAAGCAGTCGCTGAACCCCGCGCTCGACCTTGATTTTTCGCATGGCGTGGTTTTGCTGGGCCGCACGGACTGGTCATACAGCCCGGTGTCGTCGAGCCAGCCGATCGCACTGCGCATCGGTGCCCGTTCCGGTGCGCCGCCCGGTGCTCAGCCGGGGTTGCCGGCGCTGTATCTGGCACTTCAAGTCATTCGCATCTAGCGCCTCGCGGCAACGCGGTTTCAGCCACGGCTGAAGCCTGTTGGCCCGGGTGTTCAGCTTGCGAAGGAAGTTCCATGTGTTTCGATCTTCATGCGGTGCGCTGCGCACCGCCTCGTCCGCGCGGCATGGCTGCTGCGTTGGTTTGGATGTGTCTGAGCGGCGCGCTGGCAGCCCAGCCATCAACGCTGTCACAACCACAGCCACCGCCAGGCCTGAGCTTCGACCACGCCCTGGCGGTGGCGCTGTCGCGGGCGCCGCAACTCGATGCGCGGCGTGCGTCGGTCGAGGGTGCCAGCCACGCACAAATCAGCGCCGGCCAGTTGCCCGACCCCCGGCTGGCGGTGGGCATCGACAACCTGCCCATCACCGGCCCGGACCGCTTCAGCACCGCGCGCGACTTCATGACCATGAAGCGCATCGGCTATGCGCAAGAGGTGCCCAACGCCGACAAGCGCCAGGCCCGTAGCGACGCCGCCCAGGCCCGCACCGCGCGCGAGCGTGCAGCCCTCGATGCCGACCGGTTGGCGGTGCAGCGCGAGGCCGCCCTGGCTTGGCTGGCGCGCTACTTTGCCGAGCAGCGGCTGGCCGGCTTCAACGCGCTGGAGCGCGAGAACCGCTTGCTGCAAGACAGCCTTGCAAGCCGCATCACCGCAGGCAAGTCATTGCCGGCCGATGCGCTGCTGGTGCGCCAGGAAGCCCTGGCCCTGGCCGACCGCAGAGACGAGTTGACGCGCGACGTGGCCAAGGCACAAGCCACGCTGAAACGCTGGCTCGGCGCGGCGGCCGATGCGCCGCTGCAGGGCGATCCGCCCGCGCTGCTGCCCGACGCGCACCACTCACCGGAGACGGTGGACCGGCATGCCGACCTCGCGGCTTACGCGCCGATGGCGGACGTGGCGCGAGCCGAACTGCGCGAACTGCAGGCCGCGAAAAAAGGCGACTGGGGCTGGGAGGTGAGCTACGCCAAACGCGGGTCGGCCTTCAGCGACATGCTGTCGGTGCAGTTCAGCTTCGAGCTGCCGCTGTGGGCCGGGCAACGCCAAGACCCGCAGATCGAGGTCAAGCGCAAGGAGCTGGAGCGCATTGCCGCTGAGCGCGAAGACATGCGACGGCGCAGTCTTGAAGAAGTGGAAGCGCGGCTGGCCGAACACGACGAGATGAATCGCAAGCTGGCCCGCCTGACAGACGCGGCCATGCCGCTGGCGGTGCAGCGCGTGCAATTGCTGCTGGCCAGTTACGCGGCCGGGCGCACGGATCTCTCGATGGTGCTGGCGGCACGGCGCGACAGCGCCGAGTTGCAACTGCGAGCGCTCGAGCTTCAAGCTCAGCGCATGAGCCTGCGAGCCCGGCTCGCCTACCTGGTGACGGAGACACGGCCATGAAGCTGAAACCCATCTATGTCGTCGGCGGCGCGCTTGGCGCAGCAGCCGCAATCGGCATCGGCTACGGCGTTGCGATGTGGCGCATGAACGCCGAGATGTCGGCGGCGGTGGCGGCCGGCGCATCCGACTCGGCGTCAGCCGCCGCCGATGGGCGCAAACCGCTGTATTGGCACGACCCGATGGTGCCGGGGCCGAAGTTCGACAAGCCCGGCAAGTCGCCTTTCATGGACATGCAGTTGGTGCCCGTGTTCGGTGACAAAAGCGGCGATGCGGGTGGTGGTGTCGACTCCGGTGTCAGCATCAGCCCGCGGGCGCAGCAGAACCTGGGCGTGCGCACCGCCGAAGTGGTGCCGGGCAGCCTGGCGGCTGAACTTCAGGCGGTCGGCAGCGTGGCCTGGAATGAGCGCGACGTGGCCGTGGTGCCCGCACGCGCGACCGGTTTCATCGAGAAGCTGCATGTGCGCGCCCTGCTCGACCCGGTGGCCCAAGGCCAGGCGCTGGCCGAGTTGTATGTGCCCGAGTGGGTGGCGGCGCAAGAAGAGTTCCTGGCAGTCAAACGCATGGGGGCATCAAACCCGGGCATGGCTGATCTGGTCGCCGCCACACGCCAGCGCATGCGCCTGGTCGGCATGACGGAAGAACAGATCGCACGCGTCGAGTCGCGTGGCCTGGTGCAGTCGCGCCTGACCGTCACCGCGCCGATCGCCGGGGTGCTGGCCGAGCTTGCCGTGCGCGAAGGCAGCGCGGTGACGGCCGGGATGATGATGCTGCGCATCAACGGCCTGTCCACGGTGTGGGTGAATGCCGAGGTGCCCGAAGCGCTGGCGGCCCAGGTGCGTGTGGGCCAGGCTGTGCAGGCACGCACGCCGGCCGGCATCAGCGTGCAAGGCAAGGTGGGCGCGGTGCTGCCCGAAGTCAATGCCTCCACGCGCACGCTGAAGGTTCGCGTGGAGCTGCCCAACCCGCAGCGTCAGCTCGTGCCCGGCATGTTCGCGACGCTGAACTTCAAGCCCGCCGTGGGTGCGGGTGGGCGTGCCGATGCAAGCGCCGGCACGCTGCTGATTCCGTCTGAAGCCATCATCGCCACCGGCACCCGCAGCGTGGTGATGCTGGCGCAAGACAGCGGCCGCTTCATGCCGGTGGAGGTTGAAACCGGTGCCGAGGCGAACGGCCAGACCGAAATCAAAAAGGGCTTGAAGGCGGGCCAGCGGGTGGTGTTGTCGGGCCAGTTTCTGGTCGATTCGGAAGCCAGCCTGAAGGGTGTTGAAACGCGCCAGAGCGCCGCTTCGGCCCCGGCCCGCAACGGTACCGTGCCGAGCGCCACCTTCCGCGGCGAAGGCAAGGTCGAGGCCATCGGCAACGGCACGCTCACGCTGGACCACGCGCCGATTCCCGAAGCGAAGATGGGCGCGATGACGATGCAGTACCTGGCCGCGCGCACGGTGATTCCGCGCAGCGTGGCGGTGGGCGACAAGGTAACTTTCGAGTTCAAGAAGGCCGCCGACGGGCAGTTTGAACTGACGTCGATCACGCCGCGTGCCGATGCGCCGGTCGTGCCGAAGCCGAACGTGACCCCGGCAGCGTCGGGAGCCAAACCATGATCGCCGGGCTGATTCGCGCCTCGATCGCGAACCGCTTTCTGGTCTTGCTGGGCACGGCCATGCTCAGCGCCTGGGGCGTCTGGTCGGTGCTGAACACGCCGCTCGACGCACTGCCCGATCTGTCGGACGTGCAGGTCATCATCCGCACCACCCTGCCCGGCCAGGCACCGCAAATCGTCGAGAACCAGGTCACCTATCCGCTCACCACCACCATGCTGTCGGTGCCGGGGGCCAAGACGGTGCGCGGCTACTCGTACTT
>JAYVCL010000195.1:0-19519 GCA_043749975.1 Burkholderiales bacterium | reverse complement strand
GCTCATGGTCTTCCTGCTTCTTTCCCGGGCCAAGGCCCGTTTGGGTTTGTGCAGAGTTTCCACTTATCGCAGTGTTCAGATTTGCGGGGCCACCTCTATACGCCAGCGACGGAATCTTGGCGTGCAGCACCACCGTCGCAAACACCTTCAGGCGCGGGCTCTCGAACACCTGCCGCACCTCCTTGTCGTCCAGCGTCAACGTCTGCGGCTTGAGCTCGAAGCTGCTCTCGTTGCCCTGTTTGCCGAGGTAGCGGTACAGGCCCGTCTTCGGTGCGAACAGCGCGTCGATGAACTCGGTCATCGACGGCATCAGCTCGGTTCCCGGCGGACCCAGCACCGGCAGCGCTTCTTTGCGCGGCTCGAAGTGGGCCGACTTGACCAGCACCGGGAAATCGGCGCTGTGGTCGCTGTGCAAGTGGCTGAACAGCACCGCCTCCAGATCGCTCATCCGCGCTGCACTTTCGCCGAAGCGCAACGCCGACCCGCCGCCAGCGTCGATCAGCAAGCGTGCCTTGCCCTGCTGCCAGACCAGATAGCTGCTCGACGCGCGGCCCTTCATTTCCGGCCCACCCGAACCCAGCACCTGCACCGCCACGCCGCTGGCACCACAGGCCGGTGCGGGCGCGGTGGCGGGCGCGGTGGCGGTGGCAGTTTCAGGCGCGGCCAGGCTGCCGGTGGCAGCCACGCAAGCCAGCGCCAGCGCGATGACGCTCGGACGAGGGATGCGGCGAAATGCAGGTCGGGTCGCGGGCATGGCAATTCCTCATGGTTGAAAGCTTGCATCGGTCGGAGCGTCGCTCGAAGCGAACTGTCGGCGCTGGTTGTAGCGTCACACGCGAACCTCCGTCTGTCTCGTACCGCACACAGTGCGAAGGTCAAACCCGCCCCGCCGATGCACGCGAATGCTGCATTGCACATCAGGGAATGTCTGCGTAGGCAACCCTTGGACGCGCCTGGAGACTCGCCGCGGTCGGATACGTTACTCAAAAGTACCCTCATTCTTGCCGGAGCGAATGCATGTTTTGTGTCGAAGCGGTTCGTGCCCTGCCTGCGGAGTCGAATGGCTACTGAGCTGTCCGATTCGCCCTGGCGGGCCGACCGCGCCCGGGGCCAGCACCGCAGCGCGAAGCGCGATGCCGTGCTGCTGGCGGCGGCACGGCTGTTCACCAAAAATGGTTTTCAGGGCACCTCGCTCGACGACATCGCGCACAGCCTGAGCGTCAGCAAGCCCACGCTGTATCACTACATCGCGAACAAGGAAGAGATCTTGTTCGAGTGCGTTCAACGCGGCCTCGGGGCCTTGCGTGCCGGCATCGACGACATCACCCAACGCGGCCTGGGCGGGCGCGAGCGCCTGCGCGCGGCGCTGCAAAACTATGCCGGCATCGTGACCAGCGACTTCGGCCTGTGCGTGATCCGGGTTGGCGAAGACCCGCTCTCGGAGCCCCGGCGGCGCGAGCTGCGTGCGCTCAAGGCCCAGATCGACGCCGAGTTCCGCGCGCTCATCGAAGCCGGCATGCACGAGGGCTGGATCGTGGCCGGCGACGCGAGCATGGCCGCCTACTCCGTGGTCGGCGCGCTGAGCGGCATCGGGCGCTGGTACCGGCCCGACAACCATGCTCCGCCCAGCCTGCAAGACGCGGTCGATCACTGCATCGAAATGCTGATGCGCGGCGTGCTGAGTGCACCGGCCGAAGCGCAGGCAGCCGCATCCATCACCAGCCAGGGAGACCCCACAATGCCCCCGACGCCAGTCTCGGCAGCCCTGCCTTCGATGCGCCGCGAAGCGCACTTCGAGAACCGCGTCGTGCGCTGCTTTGTGCCGCGCCCCGGCAACCTGGCCCAGATGCTGACGGCAGCGGTGCAACACCGCCCCGACGCCGAAGCGCTGGTCTGCGACGGCCTGCGCTTGAGCTGGCGCGAGCTTCACCACGCGGCCAGCAAATGCGCCGCCGGCCTGGTGCAACGCGGCGTGCAGCCCGGCGAGCGGGTCGCGCTGCACCTGGGCAACGGGCCCGAGTTCGTGATCCTGAGCCTGGCCTGCGCCTGGATGGGCGCGGTGCTGGTGCCGATCAGCGCGCGCGCACGCAGCGCCGAACTGGAATATTCACTCAACGATTCGGGCGCGGTCGCCGTGGTGTGCGCTGAAGAACTCACCGCGCTGCTGCCCGCAGCGGCCATGCTGCCGGCACTGCGCCACCGCTTCAGCACCGGGGCGGCAGCACAGGCCCCGTTCGAGCCGCTGGCCGCGTTGATGCAGGCGCAGCCGCTGGCCACACCGCATGCGGCGCACGAGGAAGAACTGGCGGTGCTGCTCTACACCTCGGGCACCACCGGCCAGCCCAAGGGCGCGATGCTGACCCACTTCAACATCGCCCATTCGGTGATGCATTACGTGGCCGCGATGGGCCTGACCGAGCACGACCGCAGCGTGGTCGCGGTGCCGCTCAGCCACGTCACCGGCCTGGTGGCGCAGCTCTACACCCTGCTGCATTGCCGCGGCTGCATGCTGCTGATGCGCCAGTTCAAGGCCGCCGATTTCGTGCGCCTGGCCGCACTCGAGCGCAGCACCCACACGATCATGGTGCCGGCCATGTACAACCTGTGCCTGCTGCTGCCCGACCTGCAGACGCACGACCTGAGCGCCTGGCGCATCGGCGCTTACGGCGGCGCGTCGATGCCCACCGCGAGCATCGACGGCATGGCCGCCAAGCTGCCCGGGCTGACGCTGATGAACGCCTACGGCGCGACCGAAACCTGCTCGCCCGCCACCATCATGCCGCCGGGGCAAACCGAGGCGCACCGCAACAGCGTGGGCCTGCCGGTGGCCTGCGGCGAGGTGCACATCGTCGACGAAGCCGGCCATGAGTTGCCGCGCGGCGAGGTCGGCGAAATCTGGATCGCCGGCCCGATGGTGGTGCCCGGCTATTGGCGCAACGAGGCCGCGACGCTGAGCGAATTTCGCGGCGGCTACTGGCGCTCGGGCGACATCGGCAGCCAGGACGCCGAGGGCTTCGTGCGCATCCTCGATCGCAAGAAAGACGTCATCAACCGCGGCGGCTACAAGATCTTTTGCGCCTCGGTCGAGAACACGCTGGCCGAACACCCGCAGGTGATCGAAGCCGCGCTGGTCGGCGTGCCCTGCTCGGTGCTGGGCGAGCGGGTGCACGCCTTCGTCTGCGTGCGCCAGCTCGACGCGAGCACACAGGCCCAGGCGCTGCAAGCGTTCTGCGCCGCGCGCCTGTCCGACTACGCAGTGCCCGAGACCTGGACCATCGGCACCGAGCCGCTGCTGCGCAACCTGAACGGCAAGCTGATGAAGCGCGACTTGCGCCATGCAGCGCATGCCGCGCTGAGCTGAGCTGACGAGGCCACAGCGTGAAAAAAATCCGTGTCTCGCAGCAAGTCATCGTCTTCGGGCTGTTCGTGTTGCTGTTCGCCGGCTTCGCCTTGCTGCTGCCCGGCTTCGCACAGCTCGACAACCTGCTGACCCTGCTGCAAAACGTCGCCATCCTGGGCATCCTCGGGCTGGGCATGGCGGTGGTGGTGATCGGGCGGGGCATCGACATCTCGATGATTGCGGCGCTGGCCATCCCGTCGGGCCTGCTGTTGCAGTTGATGCAGAACGGCCACAGCGTGGCCAGTGCCTGCGCGTTGGCGGTCGGCCTGTCGCTGCTGTTCGGCCTGGTCAACGGCTGGCTGATCGCCTATGCCGAGGTGCCGTCGCTGTTCACCACGCTGGCCTCGGGCTTGTTCCTGGCCGGGCTCGGGCAGGCCTTCTTCTTTCAGCTCGAAGTGGTGCAGTGGCCGGCCTCGCTCGACGCGCTGGCCTGGTTCGGCCGCGGCACGCTGGCCGGGCTGCCGATGCCGGTGGTGATGTTCGCCGTGGCGGCCGCCGCGCTGGCCGTTTTCTTGCGCCGCCTGCGCGCCGGGGCCTTCATCTACGCCATCGGCGACAACCCCTTCGCGGCCCGCGCCGCCGGCCTGCCCACGCGCCCGATCATCGTGCTCGAGTACGTGCTGGCCGCCCTGATCGGCGTATTTGCCGGCATCGTGATGGCGGCATCGGTCAACAGCATGCCGACGCGGGTCTTCAACTCCACCATGATCTACGACGTGGTGCTGGTGGTGGTGCTGGGTGGCATCGGCCTGTCGGGCGGGCGCGGCGGTGTGCTCAACGTGATGATCGGCACCCTGCTGATCGGCACCATGCTCAACGGCATGACCATCATGGACGTCTCGTACTCGGTGCAGAACATCGTCAAAGGCATGGTGCTGCTGGCCGCGATCCTGATCGATTCGGTGCTCAACCCGCGCAACGAAGAAACCGCCCAGCAAGGCGACATCTGAAACGCTTTTCGCCACACGCCAGGCACCCATTGGCGACATCACCACAAAGGAAACTCCGCATGAACAACACACGCAAATCGATCCGCAAGTTCACCGCTGCCGCTGGCTTGACGCTCGGCCTCGCATTCACCCAGCAGGCGCTGGCCCAGGGCAAGGGCCTGGACGAGCCGTTCCGCGATGGCTACAAGAAAGCGCTGGCCGGCAAGACGGTGGGCTTCATCCCGGTGGCGATGGGCTTCGACCTGGCGCTGGGCTGGTACCAGGGCCTGAAGAAAGAGCTGGAACCTTCGGGCATGAAAGTGGTGGCGCGCGACCCCAACTGGAACACCAACGCCGGCGCCCAAGCCTTCACCGCGCTCATCGCCGAGAAGCCGGCCGTGATCGTGATCCACAACCCCGATGTGCAGACGTACGCCAAGCTGATTGCCAAGGCCGAGGCCGAGGGCATCTACGTGGTTCAGATCAACATGCGCTCGTCGCAGCCTTCGACCGCCTTCGTCGGCGCCGACTGGGTCGACGTGGGCGAGCGCGACGCGCAGGCCGTGGTCGATTCCTGCAAGGGCAAGTCGAACAAGATCGCGATCGTGCAAGGCGCGCCCACCGCCGCCGCCAGCGCCTACACGCTGAAGGGCGTCGAGAACGTGCTGGCCAAGAACCCGCAGGTCAAGGTCGTCTCCAACCAGGCCGCCGATTGGGACGCCGCCAAGGCCAAGGCGCTGACGCAGACGGTGCTCAAGCAGCACCCGGACCTGTGCGGCATCGTCGGCTTCTGGGACGGCATGGACATCGGCACTGCAGCCGCCATCAAAGAGGCGGGCCTGACCGGCAAGGTGTTCCTCGCCACCTCGGGCGGCGGCGAGCAGAAGGGGGCTTGCGACCAGGTCAAAGCCGGCGGCTTCGACTACGACCTCAGCTACGACGTGCCGACCCAGGCCAGCAACATGGCCGCGATGATCAAGTGGCTGGTGCAAGGCGGCATGAAGCCCGGTGTGGCCAAGCAGAACATCTACACCACGATGATTCCGATCACCAAAGACAACGCCAGCCAGGAAGGCACTTGCTGGAAGTTGACGGCGAAGTGATGGCGCCTCGCCCCTTTGTGGGGTGAACCCCGCGGCAGGCCTGCCTTCCCCGCCAAGGGGGAGGCAGCCCGCCCTGAGGGGCTTGTTGATGCGCAGTTGACCTGGGCGCGGTTGACCTGGAAACGGAACAAGGCAAGACCATGTCGATGAGCAATGCAGCAGACCCCGCCCTCGGCGCTCCAGCCACCAGCGCAGCGGTCGAACCCGGCGCCGGTCTGAACGAAAGACTGACCCGCCTTCGCTACCGCTACTGGCCCGACCATTGGCTGGGCGAGATCCTTTCCAAACGCTGGACCGAGACCGCGATCCCGGTGCTGCTGCTGGTCATCGTGGTGCTGCTGTCGGGCCGGCTGATCGGCAACTTCTACTCGCCCGGCGTGCTGGCCGACACCTTGCGCCAGGCTGGCGAGATCGGCTTCATCGTGCTCGGCATGGGGCTGGTGATGATCGTCGGCGGCATCGACCTGTCGGTCGGCTCGATGTTCGCGCTGACCAATTTCTGCGCGCTGATGCTGATGCATGTGCTGAAGTGGCCGATGCCGCTGGTGCTGGCCGGCACGCTGCTGTGCGGCGCGCTGCTGGGTGCCGTCAACGGCATCCTGATCGGCTATTTGCGCCTGCGCGCCTTCCTGACCACGCTGATCACGCTGATCATCTTTCGCTCGGCCTACGAGATGCTGAGCCTCGAATATTCCACCGCCATCGCCGGCGGCCTGCCCGACTCGGCCGCCTGGGACTTTCTCGGCAACGGCACTTTCATGGGCCTGCCCACGGTGGCCTGGGCCTACGTGGTGGTGGCCATCGGCGGGCATGTGATGCTGACGCGGCTGCGCGTGGGCTGGCACATCATGGCCATCGGCGGCTCGCGTCGCTCGGCCTACAACGGCGGCATCGCGGTGCGCCGCACGGTCGCGCTGTGCTACGTGGCCTGCGGCGTGCTGACGGCGGCTGCGGGTTGTTTCTTTGCGTCGCGCCTGGCCACCGCCGGGTCCGACATCGGCGTCGGCATGGAAGTGCTGGTGCTGACCGCCGCCGTGCTCGGCGGCATCAGCCTGGGCGGGGGCCGCGGCTCGGTCACCAAGGCCATGGTCGGCACCCTGATCGTGCTGCTCATCACCAACGGGCTGACCTCGCTGTCGTCGCCCGGCGGCGTGACGCGCATGGTGCTGGCCAGCATCCTGGTGATCGCTGCGGTGGTCGATGTGCGCTGGCTGAAAAACCGCCAGCGCATCATCAGCAAGGTCTATGTGAGCCCGACCTATCACGCGCTGGCGCCTGCGCCCGAATGCCGTGCCGACGGCACCGGCCCCTACGCGCTGAACAACAAGTTGCGCGACGTGACGCTGATCGGCCTGGGCCGCATCGAAGCCCCCGAAGACGTGATTCTGGATCGCGACGACAACCTGTACGCCGGCTCGCGCCACGGCGACGTGATGCGCTTTTTTGCGCCCGAC
Source organism: Burkholderiales bacterium (assembly GCA_043749975.1). Lineage (GTDB taxonomy): Bacteria > Pseudomonadota > Gammaproteobacteria > Burkholderiales > Burkholderiaceae_C > JANYJJ01. The sequence goes on along the minus strand of JAYVCL010000195.1, from coordinate 12,633 downwards.
TACCAGCGCATGGAGGTCTTCGCCCACATCGGCGGCCAGCCGCTGGGCATGGCCTTCGACCGCGACGACAACCTGCATGTGTGCATCGGCGGCATGGGCCTGTACCGCATCACGCCGCAGCAGACAGTCGAGCGCGTGACGGACGAAACCAACCGCAGTTTCAGCTCGATCAACGACGACAGCCGACTGCGCCTGGCCGACGACCTGGACATTGCCGACGACGGCCGCATCTTCTTCAGCGAAGCCACCACTCGCTACGAAATGCACGAGTGGCCGGTCGATGGGCTGGAGGCGCGCGGCAACGGCCGCATCGTCTGCTTCGACCCGCGCGACGGCAGCACGCGCACCGTGTTGCGCGACCTGAAATTCCCGAACGGCATCTGCATCGCCAGCGACGGGCAGTCGATCTTGTTCGCCGAAACCTGGGGCTGCTGCATCAAGCGCTACTGGTTCGACGGACCCCGGCGCGGCGAGGTGCGCACCGTGATCGACAACCTGCCCGGCTACCCCGACAACATCAACCTCGCCTCCGACGGCCACTACTGGCTGGCTTTGGTGGGCATGCGCTGTCCGGCCTACGACCTGGCACTGCGCATGCCGGGCTTTCGCAAACGCATGGCGCTGCGCGTGCCGGTGGACGAATGGCTGTTCCCGAACATCAACACCGGCAGCGTGCTCAAGTTCACCGAAGCCGGCCAGGTGCTCGACATGCTGTGGGATCTGGACGGCGAGAACCACCCGATGATCACCTCGATGCGCGAGCACCGCGGCCACCTGTACCTGGGCGGCATCCTGAACAACCGCATCGGGCGCTACAAGCTGCCCGATGCCGACCCGAATTTCGTGCAGTACGAAAAGCGTTGGGGGAGGCAGTGATGCTGCAAGCCGTGCGTGACTTCAGCGACCGCCTGCTGGGCCGAGGCCGTGCGGCCATCACCGTGCCGGTGATGGACGGTGCCCTCAAACCCAACCGCGCCCTCGACCAGGCGCAGGTGCTGGCCCACCTGCCCGGCATCGACGACCTGGCCAGCGATGGCCGCGCGCTGTATGCCAGCGCGGGGCCGTGCCTGTACCGGCTGGAGGGTGAGGCGCTGCTCGAGGTGCACCGCTTCGACGCCGACATCACGGCGTTGGCAGCCGGTGCGCAAGGTCTCGTCGCGCTGGCTTTGGCTGGCAGCCAGGTGACGCTGCGCCAGGCATCCGATTGCAAAGAGCTGGCCCGGCTCGACCGCGTGGCCGGCCAGGCGCTGCACGGCGTGAACGCACTCGCCTTCGACGGGGCCGACCAGTTGTTGCTCAGCGACGGCTCGATGCAACACGCTCCGGCACGGTGGTGCCACGACTTGATGGCGCATGGCCGCAGCGGCCGCGTGGCGCGCTGGAATGTGCGCAGCCAGCACAGCGAATTGATCGCCGACGCACAGCACCACGCTTTTGGTGTGCTGCCTTCGAGCGGCGGCGTGCTGCACAGCGAAAGCTGGCGTCACCGCATCGTGCGCAGCACGCCGGGCGGGCGCGAAGAAGTGCTGGCCGAGTTGCCGGGCTATCCGTCGCGTATGGCCCCGGCCAGTGACGGCGGTTTCTGGCTGACCTGCTTCGTCTGCCGCACGCAATTGGTCGAGTTCGTGTTGCGCGAAGACGCCTACCGCCAACGCATGATGAGCGAGATCGACCCGCGCTACTGGATCGCACCCGCGCTGTCGTCGGGCCACAGTTTTCTGGAGCCGTTGCAGGGCGCAGGCGTCAAGCAGATGGGCGTGCTCAAGCCCTGGGCACCGCCGCGCTCGTATGGGCTGGTGTTGAAGGTCAATGCGCAGGGCCGCATCACCTCGTCGATGCACAGCCAGGTCGACGGGAAGCACCACGGCATCACGGCGGTGGTCGAGTCGGGCGGTGCCCTGTACGCCGCGTCGAAGGGCAGCGGGCGCTTGTTGCGCGTCACCCTCAGCCCTGCCGGAGACGCCGCATGAGCGCCCCGGACGCGGTGCTGGACGTGGTACCCGATGTGGTCCCCGACGTGGTGCTCGAGCTGCGCCAGGCGACCAAAAAGTATGCTGGCGTGCCGGCGATCGAGAACGTCGACTTCAGCCTGCGGCGCGGTGAAATCCATGCGCTGCTGGGCGAAAACGGTGCCGGCAAATCGACCCTGACCAAGGTGATGGCGGGCGTCGTGCCGCTGAGCAGCGGGCAGATGCTGGTGGGCGGTCGAGCGGTGCATTTGCGCACGCCCCTCGAAGCGCTGCACCACGGCATCGCGATGGTGTTCCAGGAGACCAGCCTGGTGCCGAGCATGACGGTGGCGCAGAACCTGTACCTCGGGCAAGAAGCGTTTTTCAACCGGCTGCGCGGGGTCTACATCTCGGCCCAGCAGTTCTTGCAATCGCTGAACTTCGATGTCGATCCCACGGCCACCGTCGGCATGCTGGGAGCGGCCAAAAAACAGATGGTGGAGATTGCGCGCGCCGAGCTGCACAAGGCCAGCATCATCATCTTCGACGAGCCCACCGCGAGCCTCACGCCGGAAGAGAAGAAGTACTTCTTCGACCTGGTGCTCAACCTCAAATCGCGCGGCGTGTCGATCATCTTCATCTCGCACGCGCTCGAAGAAGCGCTGCTGCTGGCCGACCGCATCACCGTGCTGCGCGATGGCCGCCACGTGGTGACCGACGACAAGCGCAACTTCGACCGCGCCCGCGTGGTGCAGGCGATGGTCGGGCGCGACCTGTCGCAGACCCTGTACGGGCAGAAGAAAACCGTCGTGCGGCCACAGGGCGAATGCCTGCTGTCGGTGCGCAACCTGCGCATGGCGGCGATGGTGAAGAACAACTCTCTGTCGGTTTTCGCGGGCCAGATCACCGGCGTCTTCGGCCTGGTGGGCGCGGGCCGCACCGAGACCTTCAAGGTGGTGGCCGGCCTCATCAAGCGCGACTTCTTCCACGGCGGCGAGGTGCTGCTGCGCGGCAAGCCAGTGCGCTACCGGGTGGCGCGGCAAGCCGTGCGTGACGGCATCGCCTACGTCACCGAAGACCGCAAGTTCGAAGGCTTCTTCGAGACCATGTCGATCGCGCAGAACATCTACATGGGCCTGCTGGGCAAGGTGGGCGGCGCGGCCGGCCTGGTGTCCAAGGCACGCGCCAGGGCGGTGGGCGAACACTGGAGCAAATTGCTCAACGTGCGCACGCTCAGCAAAGACGTGAAGGTGATCGAGCTGTCGGGCGGCAATCAGCAAAAGGTGGTGATCGCCAAGTCGCTGGTGCAAGAGCCCGATGTGATCATCTTCGACGAACCCACCCGCGGGGTCGACGTGGGCGCGATCGCCGAGATCCACGCCGAGATCAACCGCCTGGCCGATGCCGGCAAGGCGGTGGTCGTGATCTCGTCCTACCTGCCCGAGGTGATGGCCTTGTCCGACCGCATCCTGGTGGCCAAGCAAGGCAAGGTGGTGGTCGAGTTTTCAGCCATCGATGCAACGCAGGAAGGCATCATGTACGCGGCGATTCATTGAAGCTGTGTACCGGCCCGGTGCACAGCTTCAAAACTCGCGAGTCAGCGCCAGCACGCCCGTCACCGACGAACGAGCACGCACGATCGGGCTGCGCCTGGCGTCGCCGGTCAAGGCCGAGGCGCTGAGCACACCGGTGACAGTCCACTGGCGGTTCATGAAGTAGTTGAGCGAGGCGGTGGTGCGCACGTCTCGAAACCCCGCACCGGGGCTGTAGGCCGGGTAGCCGCTGGTGATGGCTTGTGCCGGGGTGACGCCGAAAGCGCTTTGCATGCTGTTGGCGTTGACGAAGCTCGCGGCCACGCCCACCGCACTGCGCCACTGCGGGGCAAGCTGCATCGCGTGGTTGGCACCCAGGTCGACGACCATGCCTTTGTGGTCGTTGCCGGCACCGTAACGCAGCGACGACGTGAGCGAGACGGCGGGCGACACGAGGTAGTTGAAGAAGCCGCCGAACTGGGCCGCCGCGTCGATGTCGCCCATGCCGTTCAGGGCCTCGGAGCGGCTGGCCTTGCGGCCGAAATCGGCTGTGATGCGCACACCGTATTGCAGCTCGGGCGCTGAGCTGAACAGGTAGCCGATGCCGTTGCTGGTGCCGGCGAAGAAGCCGTTTTTCCAGCGGTAGTCGAACGCGGGCAGCAGCAGGGTGCGGTGTTGCTTCGAGCCCAAAAATTCAGGTGCCGAGATGACCGCTGCGCCGATGGCACCTTTGCCGTCGGCCTCGACCGGGCCGAAGATGCGCACGGCGTCGAACGCCTGGGCCTGGGCGGCGCTGCCGGTGGCGGCGAGCAAGCTGGCCAGCAAGGTGTTGGCCAGGGTGACCTTCAGAGTAACCCGCAGGGTGAGGCGCAGGGCGGTGGGCTTCATTGGAAACGGTCCTTCGGTGAAATGCAGTGGGGCCGACGGCGGCCGGCGGCACTGTAGCCGAAGTTGCCGAAGTCAGGCACGCCAACGCTCAATCGCAAGGCCCGTGCGATCGACGAAACCAGCGCGGCTCGACGGCTGCGGGGTCGGCGAACAAACCGCGCCGTGCCGCTTGTGCTTGTTGCTCCTGGGCTGCGTACGGGCCTCGGCTGTGCCGGTAGTGGTAGCTCCACGCGTGGCCCTGCTCGACCATCCATGCGCTCAGGTCTTCACCGTTCAGCGTCATGTTGCCGAGCGTGCGTTGGTAGTCGTCTTTGGCGCGGGTCTGCACCTGCACGCGCTGGTGCAGCACGCGCGCCTGCAACGCGGCGGTGGCCTGCGCGCCCCAGGGCTGGCAGCGCTCGGGTGCGTCGATGCCTTGCAGGCGCAGCTTGATTCTTCTGCCTTCGCCGCCAGCGGTTTGAACCCACACCGTGTCGCCATCGACGACGCGGGTGACCACGCCTTCAACGCTGCCGGCGGCGAATGCCGGTGCCGTGCACAGCAGCGCGGCAGCGATTTCGCTGCGAAGCAGGTTCATGCGCAAGGCGCGGGTCAGCTTGACCATGCTGCAGCCGTGTTGCGGCGTCTTCTCTCGCTCATTGATCGGCCACTTTTTCAGCATCGCGAATGATGCGCTGCAAGCGATCGGCGAGCTTCTCGGTGCTGAGCTTTTCTCGCAGCCGCTCGACCATCAGCGGCAGGCTGAACGGGCTGGGCGCTTTCAGGTCGATGAAGTCGATGCGGCGGGCGCTGATCTTGTTCAAGGTTGCGGTCAGCCGCGCGATGTCCAGCTCCTGGCTCAGCACTTCGGTTTGCGCCTGCGTCAGCAGCAGGTTGGCGGCATCGTATTTGCGAAACACCTCGAAAAACAGACTGCTCGACGCCTGCAATTGCCGCGTGCTCTTGGGCTGGCCCGGGTAGCCCATGAAGATCAAACCCGCCACCCGTGCGATCTCACGAAACCGGCGCTGCGCGAGTTCGCTGCTGTTCAGGCTTTGCAGCACGTCGGCCAGCAGGTTCTCGGTGTCGAACAGGCGCTTGTCGAGCAACGGTGCCGCGTCGAACGGCTCGGCGCTCAGCAACTCGAAGCCGTGGTCGTTCACGCTCAGGCTGAAGGTGTTGGGCGCGTCGCGCGCCAGCCGCCACGCCAGCAGGCTGGCCAGGCCCATGTGCACGCTGCGTCCCGCGAACGGATACAGGTACAGGTGATGCCCTTCACGCGACACGAAGCGCTCGATCAACAGCGTGGCCGGCGTGGGCAGCCGGGACAGTTGCGCCTGCGTTTGCAGCATCGGGCGGGCGGCCTGCATTTCGGGGTCACCGAAGTCGCCTGCTGCGGCCAGCGCCAGCATGTCCACCACCGCATCGGCCAGCTCGGTCGACAGCGGCATCTTGCCTCCGGCCCAACTCGGCACGATGCCGCGCTTCTTGGTCGCCTTTTGAACGTAGGCCGTCATGTCTTGCGTGCGCAGGTACTCCAGCACGCGGCCGGCGAAGACGAAGCAGTCGCCCTTGCGCAGCCGCGCGATGAAGCCTTCTTCGATGCTGCCGATCTTGCCGCCGCTCATGGTCTTGACCTGCATCGACGCGTCGCTGACGATGGTGCCGATGCCCAGTTTGTGGCGGCGCGCCAGCGCGCGGTCGGGCACGCGGTAGACGCCGTCGATGTCTTGCACGCGGCGGTATTCGGGATAGGCCGTCAGGCTGGCGCCGCCCTTCTCGACGAAGTCCAGCGCCCATTGAAATTCATCGCGCGTCAGCGCACGGTAGGCATGTGCGCTGCGCACTTCGGCAAACAACGCGTCGGGCCTGAAGCCACCGCCCAGCGCCACTGTCACCAGGTGCTGCACCAGCACGTCGAGCGGCTTCTCGGGCGTGTCGCGCTTCTCGATGCGCCCTGCCATGGCGGCGCGCCGCGCGGCGGCGGCTTCCACCAGTTCGAGCGTGTTGGTGGGCACCAGGGTGATGCGGCTGGGCCGGCCCGGCGCATGGCCGCTGCGCCCTGCGCGCTGCAGCAGCCGCGCCACGCCCTTGGCCGAGCCAATTTGCAGCACCCGCTCGACCGGTAAAAAGTCCACGCCCAGGTCGAGCGACGAGGTCGCCACCACCGCTTTCAGGCGGCCCTGCTTCAAGCCGTCCTCGACCCATTCGCGCACGCTCTTGTCGAGCGAGCCGTGGTGCAGCGCCACCACGCCGGCCCAATCGGGGCGCTCTTGCAGCAGCAGTTGATACCAGATTTCGGCCTGCGAGCGGGTGTTGGTGAACACCAGGCTGGTCGACGCGCTGTCGATCTCGGCCACCACCGGGCGCAGCATCTGCGCACCCAGGTGGCCGCCCCACGAAAAGCGGCCCGGGTTGGCGGGCAGCAGCGTGTCGATGCGCAGGGTCTTGTCGACACGGCCTTGCACCATCACGCCTTCGCTCGTGCCCAGCAGCACCTGCATCGCCTGCGCCAAATTGCCCAGCGTGGCGCTCAAGCCCCAGACCACCAGTTCGGGGTTCCAGCGCCGCAAACGCGCCAGCGCGAGTTGCACCTGCACGCCGCGCTTGTTGCCCATCAATTCGTGCCACTCGTCGACGACGATGCTGTGCACGCCGCTCAACTCGGCCTGCGCGTTCTCGCGCGTCAGCATCAGGCTCAGCGACTCGGGCGTGGTCACCAGCGCCGTGGGAAAGCGCCGGTCTTGCCGCGCGCGCTCGGCAGACGGGGTGTCCCCGGTGCGCTGGCCGACGCTCCAGTTCAAGCCCAGTTCGGCCACCGGTGTTTGAATCGCGCGCGTCGTGTCGGCCGCCAGCGCACGCATCGGCGTCAGCCACAGCACGCCGAGCGGTGGCGTGCCGGTGCGGGTTGGCGACGACGCCAAACCGCGCAGCAGCGCGCCCCACCACACCGCATACGTCTTGCCGCTGCCGGTGCTGGCGTGCAGCAGACCGCTGCGCCCGTCGGCCATGGCCGCCCACACGTCGCGCTGGAACGCGAACGGCTTCCAGCCGCGCTGCGCGAACCACGCCTCGGCAGGTGCAGCGGCTTTGCGCGGGTGGGTCACGACGCGGTTGCGGTTGCGCTTGCAGTTGCGGGTTCGGTTGCCGCAACGGTGGCTGTTTCAGCACGCTGTGCCAGCGCCAGGCCGACGCGCGCGATGCGTCCTTCATGCAGGCTGAGCACCCGAAAGTGCGCGCCGTGCCAGTCGATGCCGTCGCCTTCGACAGGGTCGCGCGCCAGGTTGTCGGTCATCCAGTCGAGCAGGGTGACGCCGGTGTGTTCGGGCATCGGCAACTGAAAGAACTCGAACACGTCGGTCAACGGCAGTTCGGCGTCCAGCGCCAGCCGGCCTTGCACCACGCGTTGCTCGGGCGCGGGTTCGTCCGGCGGCTCGACCACCTTCAAGCGTTTCGCGGCCCAGCCCAGCGTCGTGCCTTGCAACAGCAACGAAGCCAGCACGACCGCGAAGGCGACGTTGAAGAAGCGGTAGCTGTCGGGCACTTTCTCCATCAAAGGGAACAGCGCCAGCACGATCGGCACCGCACCGCGCAGGCCGACCCAGCCGATGAACAGCCGCTGCCGGTGGCCGAAGCGTAGCGGCCACAGGCACAGCCACACCGCCAGCGGGCGCGCCACCAGGATCAGCGTGGCCGCCACCGCGATCGTCGGGCCGGCGTGGCTCAGCATGTCGCGCGGCGAGACCAGCAGACCGAGCAACAGGAACATCGACGCCTGCGCCGCCCAGGCGAAGCCGTCGAGCGCCGACGACGCGGCGTGCGCGGCCTGCTCGGCACCGGCGCGCACGCGCAAGCCGAAAAGGTAGATCGCCAGGAAACCCGAGCCTTCGACCAGGCCCGCCGCCGCAAACACCGCCATGCCGGCCGAAACGATGATGAGCGACAGCACGCCGCCATGCTCCACCGTCAGCGGCAGCCGCCGCAGCAAGGCCGACACGCCCCAGGCACCGAGCAGGCCGATGGCGCTGCCGAAGCCGGCCTGCCGCGCGAGCAGCCACAGCGCCTCGACCAGGCCGGCATCGGTTTTAATGGTGGCGATCAAGGCCAGCACCATGAACACCGCCATCGGGTCGTTCAGGCCCGACTCCAGCTCCAGCGTGGCGGCCACCTTCTCGGTCAGGCGCAAGCCGCTTTGGCGCAGCACCGAGAACACCGCCGCCGCATCGGTCGATCCGACGATGGCGCCCAGCAGCAGGCCGTAGCGCCAGTCGACGCCCATCACGCCCATCGCGACCGCACCGACCATGGCCGCCGTCAACGCGACGCCCAGCGTGGCCAGCACGAGGGCGGGCTTGAAGCCGATGCGGAAGGTCTCCATGCGGGTGCTGATGCCGCCTTCGAGCAAGATCACCGCCAAGGCCGCGTTGCCGACCCAGGCCGACAGTTGCGCGTTGTCGAACGGCAATCCGATCGGCCCATCGACGCCGACGAACATGCCGGCCAGCAGGAACACCAGCAGGAAGGGCAGGCCCAGCCGGGTGGACGCCACACCGGCCAGCAGGCTGATGAACACCAGCAGGCCGCCGGCCAGCAACACCAGGTTGAAGGAATGCATGGCGGATGACGTTAGCAGAGGCGGTGCTGTGTGCGTGACGGATCAGGCGCATGAACGAGGTCGGATAAAGCGCTGCCTTCACTGCCTCGTCCCTTTGGGGAGAGGGCGAAGCTCACACCCTCACCCCGCCACCGGCGCGCTGACGATCCAGCCCTCCAACGCGTCCATCTGCGCCGGCAATCCGTACCCCGGCTGGGTGCTGGCCCAACCCGCTTGCAGCATGCACAGCACGGCGTCCAGGCGGTCCCCCGAGGCGTCGGCCACCAGGTCGTCGCGCTGCGCGTGGCTCAAGCGCAGGCGGATGCCCAGGCGCGTGCGGCCTTGCTCCAGCGCGTCGAGCAAGTCTTTGCGGGCGATCAGCCGCTCGGGCGTTTGCCTGGCCTTGTCGTCGCTCTTGTACGAGCGTGCGCCCAACAACTCGCGCGCCAGCATGCCGGGGTAGCCTTCCAGCGCCACGCGCTGCAGGTCGCCGTCATGCAGGCCGGGCAGGTGCACGCCCGCGTCGATCAACAGCGGCACACCCGCATGCAGCATGTAGGCCACCGGCGGGTTGACCCACTTCATCGACGGTGACGAACCCGCGGGACCGTCGCAGGCGCGGTGCGCAAATTTGCCACCCACCGGCCGCGCATTGCAAAAGGCCGCGAAGGTGGCGCGAATGTCTTCGCGCGAAAGCGCCGCGTAGTGCTGCATCAACGGCAGCCACTGCGTCGGCCAGCCCAGTGTTTGCACCAGCTCGCGCGGCAGGCCAAAGGGCAGGTCGAACGCGCCCACCCACGGGCCGGGCGTTTGCAGCCAGGCGGCGAAGCTGTCGAAGCCGATGTGTTCATCCAGTCGGTGCAGCCGCAGCGCACCGCGCTCGAGAAGGCCCAGGGCCACCGTGATCGGTTTTCGTCGGGTCGGCCGGCTGGTGAAGTCCACGCCGGCCAGGCCCGGGTGCGGTGCGAGGTTGGGGACGACTTTGGGGACGACTTTGGGAATTGAGTGGCGTGCCGCAACGGCCTTAGAGTTCATCGCTTCAACTCTACCGACAAGGCATGCCGTGGCAGACACCCCTGACAAGAGCCCTTCCGCTGCGCTGGCTGCGGCACCCGCGAAGGCAGAGCTGCAAGACCGCCTCGTCAGCACCGAGCACCGCCTGTTGCTGGGCAAGAAGACGCTCGACTACAGCGCCGTCTGCGGCACCGTGGTGCTGCGCGAAGACCCGCAAAAAGACGGCGCGCGCGAGGGCGACAAGCCGCGCGCCAGCCTGTTCTTCATTGCCTACACCTTGAAGGGCGTGAAGAAACCCGAGGCACGCCCGGTCACCTTCGGCTTCAACGGCGGGCCGGGGTCGAGCAGCGTGTGGCTGCACCTGGGCATCCTGGGCCCGCAGCGCGTGGTCACCGACGAGTTGGGCAGCCCGCCGCCGCCGCCGTATGCGCTGACCGACAACGAGCACACGCTGCTGCTGGACAGTGACCTGGTCTTCATCGACCCGGTGGGCACCGGCCATTCACGCATGGCCGAGGGCGAGAAGATTGCCGAGTTTCACGAGTACCAGCGCGACCTGGATTCAGTGGGCGAATTCATTCGCCTGTACCTGGCGCGCTATGGCCGCTGGGGCAGCCCGAAGTACCTGATCGGCGAGAGCTACGGCACCACGCGCGCGGCCGGCCTGGCGCTGCACCTGCAAGACAAGCACGACATTTTCTTGAACGGCGTGATGCTGGTGTCGCTGGCCATCGACCTGCAAACGCTTTGCTTCGACCACGGCAACGAGCTGCCCTATCCGCTGTTTTTACCCACCTTTGCGGCCACCGCCTGGTACCACAAAGCGCTGGTGCCCGAGCTGCTCAAGAAGCCGCTGGCCGAGGTGCTGGCGGCGGCTGAAGCCTTTGCCAACACCGACTACGCCGCGGCCCTGATGCAGGGGTCGCGCCTGGGCGCGTCCGAGCGTGAGCATGTGGCGGGCCAGGTGGCGCGCTATTCGGGCCTGAGCACCGACTACGTGCTGCAGTGCGATTTGCGGCCCACCGATGCGCGCTTCTTCAAGCAACTGTTGCGCGAGCGCGGGCAGACCGTGGGCCGTCTGGACACCCGCTTTGTGGGCCAGGACCGCGACGACGCGGGCGAGTCGGCCGAAGGCGACCCGCTCATGTCGAACGTGCTGGGTGCCTATGCGGTGGGCATCAACCGGCTGCTCAAAGACAGCTTGAAATTCGACAGCGACGCGCCCTACGTGGTGCATGCGCCGATCTGGGAAAAGTGGAAGTGGAAAAACTTCGAGAACAAGTACGTCAACGTCGGCGACAGCCTGCGACGCGCCATGCACGCCAACCCGCACATGCGCGTCTACGTGGCCAGCGGCTACTTCGACCTGGGCACGCCGCACGCAGCGGGCGACTACACGCTGGCCCACCTGGGGCTGCGCGGAAGCCTGCAAAAGAACATCCGCGTGAGCTACTTCGAGGCCGGCCACATGATGTACATCCACCAGCCGTCGCTGGCGCGCATGGCGAAGGAACTGCGCGAGTTCGTGCGCGGGGGTTGAGCGCAGTTTCTCCACAGATTGAAGGACGCGCAGCACACCTCGCCTGGACTAGGCTCAGCTCGGGTTGCACGCATGGTTCGCAGCCCCTTCGAACTCCGGCCATGAGAAGGAGCGCGCGCATGCAGTACCCCGGCCACATCGTCAAACTCGGCGAGCCCGACAGCCGCATCGTCAAGGCGCTGAAAGCGCAGCTCAACCGAATGCTCGCGGTGCAACGCATCGCCGCCCTCAAGCTCAACCTCGACGACTCGAATTTCGGGCCGAAGATGAAGCAGGCGGTGCAGCTCTTCCAGGCCCGCAACGTCGACGGCGACGGCCGCCCGCTGAAGCCGGACGGCGAGGTGGGCTCCATCACATGGGCCTGCCTGTTCGGGCCTGAAACCGTGGTGAGCAGCCACACCGCAGCCGATTCGTTTCTGGCCAATGTGCTGATGCTCGCGGCCGGTGAAGAAGCGAAGCAGGTGCGAGAGCAGCCGAAGAACTCGAACCGCGGCCCCGAAGTCGATCTCTACCTGCGCCGTGTCGGCCTCGGCCCGGGCTTCGCGTGGTGCTGCGCCTTTGTGTACTGGTGCTTCGACGAAGCCGCCAGCGCCGCAGCGCGCGCCAACCCGATGCTCAAGACCGCAGGCTGCATCGACCACTGGACCCGCGCGCAGTCAGCCGGTGCCACCCGCATCCCCAAGAGCCAGGCCATCGCCGACCCGTCGCGCGTCCAGCCCGGCATGATCTTCATCATGGACTTTGGTGGCGGCGCCGGTCACACCGGTTTAGTAGAGCAAGTCGACGGCGGATTGATGGCCACGATCGAAGGCAACACCGACGCGAGCAAGACGCGGGAGGGCGGCGGGGTGTACCGGCTGCGGCGCAAGATCGTCGAGGTGAACAAGGGGTTTGTGGACTATGCGGGGGTGTGAGGTGGGGAAAAACGATCACCAACCGACAACGTCAAGACTCCGACCCACCTGCGCCCATATCCGGATATGGGCGCAAGCTTGCGCTGCTATCCTGGATATGGGCGCAGGATTGCGCCAGATATTGGGTTGAACTAAACCGCTGACGCGGTAGTGACAGGCGGGGCCTGCGAAGCGGCTCGACTGGGCAAGCGCAGCACCGGGTCGTACCTTGATGCTGGGGAAT
>JAYVCL010000194.1:0-13042 GCA_043749975.1 Burkholderiales bacterium | reverse complement strand
CGGCGTGTTCAGCCCCAAGTCCGAGCCGCGCCCGCGCTTGAATGCCGGCGAGGTGGGCTTCATCATCGCCGGCATCAAGGAACTGCAGGCGGCCAAGGTGGGCGACACCGTCACGCTGGAAAAGAAGCTGCCCAACAACCTGGGGCCGGCCACGCAGGCACTTCCCGGTTTCAAGGAAATTCAGCCGCAGGTTTTTGCCGGCCTGTACCCGACCGAAGCAAGCGAATACGACCAACTGCGCGACGCACTCGAAAAGCTGAAGCTGAACGACTCTTCGCTGCGTTACGAGCCCGAGGTGAGCCAGGCGCTGGGCTTCGGATTTCGCTGCGGCTTCCTTGGCCTGCTGCACATGGAGATCGTGCAAGAGCGGCTGGAGCGCGAGTTCGACCAAGACCTGATCACCACAGCGCCCAGCGTGGTGTACGAAGTGGCGCTGAACAACGGCGACATCGTGCGGGTCGAGAACCCTTCGAAGATGCCCGACCTCGGCCGCATCGCTGAAATCCGCGAGCCCATCGTCACCGTGCAGTTGTACATGCCGCAAGACTATGTGGGGCCGGTGATGACGCTGGCCAACCTGAAGCGCGGCAACCAGCTCAACATGGCCTACCACGGCCGCCAGGTGATGCTGACCTACGAAATGCCGCTGGCCGAGATCGTGCTGGACTTCTTCGACAAGCTCAAGAGTGTGTCGCGCGGCTACGCGTCGATGGACTACGAGTTCAAGGAAAACCGTGCCGCCGATGTCGTCAAGGTCGACATCTTGCTGAACGGCGACAAGGTGGATGCGCTGTCGATCATCGTGCACCGCAGCCAGAGCGCCTACCGCAGCCGGGCGGTGGTGGCGAAGATGCGCGAGCTGATTTCGCGGCAGCAATACGACGTGGCGATCCAGGCCGCCATCGGGGCCAACATCATTGCGCGTGAGACAATCAAAGCGCTCAGAAAGAACGTGATCGCCAAGTGTTATGGCGGCGATATTTCCCGCAAGCGCAAGCTGCTGGACAAACAAAAGGCCGGCAAGAAACGCATGAAGCAGATCGGCTCCGTCGAGGTGCCGCAGGAAGCGTTTCTGGCCATCCTCCAAGTGGACGATTGATGAGTTCGTTGACCGGTTTGCTCTATGGCCTGCTCGCGTTTTATCTGGGCGGCTGGTACATCGGAAAGTGGAGCGGCAATTTCTCGCTGCTGCTGTTCATCCTGACGCTGGTGACGTTTGCGTATTGGCTGGCCGAGCGATTCGTCTTCGCCCCCAAGCGCATGGCCTCGGCCCTGGCGCTGGAACAGCAAGACCTGGCCCGCCGCGCCGAGTTGTCGCGACAAGGCATTGCGAAAGTCGATGGCGACGTGGCGCAGGCCAAACAAGCGGTGCTCGCACAACCTTGGTGGCTGGACTGGACCGCCGGGCTGTTTCCGGTGATTCTGGTGGTGTTCTTGTTGCGCTCGTTCTTGTTCGAGCCGTTCAAGATTCCCAGCGGCTCCATGATTCCCACCTTGCTGGTCGGCGACCTCATTCTGGTCAACAAATTCCACTATGGAGTGCGCCTGCCGGTGATCAACAAAAAGATCATCGACAACCACGATCCGAAGCCGGGCGACGTGATGGTGTTCCGCTATCCCAAGGACACCAGCATCGACTACATCAAGCGTGTGGTCGGCGTGCCTGGCGATGAGATTTCGTGGCGCAACCAGCAGCTCTATGTCAACGGCGCGCTGGCACCCACGCAGCAGTTGCCCGAGTTCTACGACGAAGACAGCTTGCGCTATGCGCCGCAGTACAGCGAGAAACTGGGCAGCGCCGAGCACCGCATGCTGGTCGACCGCAGCCGCCCGCTGTACCTGCCTGTGAATGAAACCTACCCGTTCCGCGAGAACTGCCAATACAGTGCAGAGGGCGTGACCTGCAAGGTGCCAGCCGGGCACTATTTCATGATGGGCGACAACCGCGACAATTCACAGGATTCGCGCTTCTGGGGTTTCGTGCCAGATCAGAACATCGTCGGCCGCGCGTTTTTTGTCTGGATGAATTTCAGCAGTCTCAAGCGCATTGGCTCGTTTCAGTGAGGGTGGCTGTCGAACCACAGGTTGCCGACAGCACGGGAGAATGAAGGTATGAAATTCCATCATTTGCGTGAGCAGCGCCAACGCGGCATCACGTTGCTTGGGCTGCTGATTTGGGCCATCATGATCGGCTTCGTTGCCTTGATCGCCATGAACGTGTTGCCCACCGTCAATGAGTATTTCACGGTTCAGAAAGCCGTCAACAAGATTGCAGCCGAAGGTTTGACCACGGTGCCCGAAATTCGCGCCGCGTTCGAGCGCCAGAAGGAAATCGAATACTCGATCCAGTCGATCTCCGGCAAGGACCTGAACATCACCAAAGAGAACGACAAGGTGGTCATCGGCTTTGCCTACGAAAAGGAAGTCAAGCTGATCAGTCCGGTGTTCCTGCTCATCAAATACGAGGGCCGCTCGAAATAGGGCGGACGACGAAATCGTCTTTGCCATGGACACCCGCCTCGACGCCCTTCAAGACCGCCTCGGCCATCGTTTTGCCGACCTCGAACTGCTGTTGCGCGCGCTGACCCATCGCAGTGTGGGTGCCGACCACAACGAGCGGCTTGAGTTTCTGGGCGACGCGGTGCTGAGCCTGGCCATTTCCAGTTTGTTGTTCGAGCGCTTTTCCGGCTCTGACGAAGGTGACCTCACGCGGGTGCGTGCTCACCTGGTGCGCGAAGACACCTTGCACAAGGTGGCGCTGACTTTCGGCCTGCCCGAGGTGCTGCGCCTGAGCGACGGCGAGGCCCGAGGCGGCGGTGCGCAGCGGCCGTCCATTCTGGCCGACGCGCTCGAAGCAGTGATCGGCGCCACCTTCATCGACAGCGGCTTCGACGCTGCGCGCGCCATGGTGCAGCGCATGTTCGGCGACATGACCGTCAACACCGACATCGCCAGTTGGACCAAGGACGCCAAGACCGAACTGCAGGAATGGCTGCAAGCGCGCCGCCTGCCGGTGCCCACCTACCGCATCAGCGCCACGCGCGGCCAGGCGCACGCGCAGACCTTCGAGGTCGAATGCTCGGTGCCCGCCCTGAGCCTGACGCACACCGGTGAGGGCCGCTCGCGCCGCGTGGCCGAGCAAGAAGCCGCTCGCCGCATGCTCGACTCGCTGCAAGACACTGACAAACCCGGCAGTCCGCTGCGCTCCTGATCGCCGAGCCATGAACACCGCCGACACGCCCGAGTCTCCCACTCAAGCCACCTCCGAAGCCCGCGCCCCCGCCATCGGCGTGCCGGCCCGGCGCTGCGGACTGGTGGCGATCGTCGGTCGACCCAATGTGGGCAAATCGACCCTGTTGAACGCCTTGGTGGGGCAGAAGGTGAGCATTACATCGGCCAAGGCGCAAACGACGCGGCACCGCATCACCGGCATTCGCACGGTAGACGACTCGCAGTTCGTGTTCGTCGACACGCCGGGTTTCCAGACCAAGCACACCGCGGCCTTGAACCGCACGCTGAACCGCACCGTCAACAGCGTGTTGGCGGACGTGGATGTGGTGTTGTTCGTGGTCGAGGCCGGCCGTTTCGGGCTCGACGACGCGAAGGTGTTGGCCCTGATGCCGAAGGGCGAGTACAGCAAGCCGGTGTTCCTGATCGCCAACAAGCTCGACGAGGTGCATCGCCGCGCCGAACTGGCCCCGTGGCTGAAGGGCATGCAAGACCGCCGCGCCTTCGCCGAGTTCGTGCCGCTCAGCGCCAAAAAAGACGCCGATGTTCAGCGCCTGCTCGGCATCGTGAAACCTTACCTTCCAACCCAGGATTGGTTCTACGAAGAAGACGCGCTGACCGACCGCAGCGACCGTTTTCTGGCCAGCGAAATCATCCGTGAAAAGCTGTTTCGCCTGACCGGCGACGAGTTGCCCTACACCTCCACCGTGGTGATCGACAAGTTCGACGAGGAAGAAGGCCATCAGCGCCCGAATCGATTCGTCAAGATTGCGGCCAGCATCGTGGTCGAACGCGAGGCGCACAAGGGCATGATCATCGGCAGTGGCGGCGAGCGCCTCAAGCGCATCGGCTCCGAGTCGCGCCAAGAGCTTGAAAAGCTGATGGACGCGAAGGTCTTTCTCGAACTGTGGGTCAAGGTCCGCTCAGGCTGGGCCGACGACGAAGCGCACCTTCGTTCCTACGGCTACGAATGAAATGACAGCCCCCAGACGCCTTCGGCATCGTCCCCCGAGGGGAACTCAGGCCGCTTGGGACGGCCCGGCGCAGGCCTGAGCATGCCGTCGCGGGTGTCCCGCAGCGCGGCCCCGCTGACGGCCTACGTGCTGCACCGCTATGACTGGAGCGAGTCGAGCGTGATCCTCGACCTGCTCACGCGCGAGCAAGGCCGGCTCTCGGTTGCCGCCAAGGGTGCCAAGCGGCCGTACTCGCAACTGCGCCCGGTGCTGCTGCCGTTCCAGAAGCTGCATGTCACGCTGGGCCGCATGCCGAAGTCGGACGTGAGCGACAGCCAGGCCAGCGATATTCAGACCCTGCGCAGTGCCGAATGGGCCGGCGGCGCTGCCATGCTCACCGGCGCGGCGCTGTTCTCCGGCTTCTACTTGAACGAGTTGCTGATGAAGCTGCTGGCCCGCCATGACCCGCATGCGGCACTGTTCGATGCGTATGCGCAAAGCCTGCCGCACCTGGCTGCTGGTGAAGACGCAAAAGTGCAAGCTGCGCTGCGGGCCTTCGAGCTGAGGCTGCTGAAAGAAGTGGGTGTGCTGCCCGATCTGAGCCTGACCACATTGACGCTGGCGGCAGTGCAAACCGACGCGCGCTACTCGCTTCTGCCGGAGGCCGGCGTGGGCGAAACGCGGGGTCATGTCGACGTGGCCGGTGCCACCCTGATCGGCCTGCAAGCTGCGCTCGACCACGGCAGTCTGCCGGCCTTGCAACAGGCTTGCTCGGGGGCGCTGCCGGAGCTGAAAACGATTCTGCGCGGCCTGCTTCACTATCATCTCGGCACATCGGTCTTGCACACCCGCCAGGTGATGCAAGACATGCAATCCTTGAACTGCCCATGAACCCATTGCTCACCACCGGCCTGGACCCGCATCGCGGGATGACGGCACTTTCGGTCAACCTGAACCGGGTTGCCTTGCTGCGCAACTCGCGGCCGCTGAACATTCCCAGCGTCACGCGTGCCGCCACGCTGGTGCTCGAAGCCGGCGCGCAGGGCATCACCATCCACCCCCGGCCCGACGAGCGCCACATCCGCACGGCCGATGTGAGTGACCTGGCGCTGCTGATGCAAGCCTGGCCGCAGGCCGAGTTCAACATCGAAGGCAATCCGTTCCACAACCTGATGGGCCTGATGCGCGACCTGGCAGCCAAGGGCATGTGCCCGCAGCAGTGCACCTTCGTGCCCGACAGCACCGAGCAGGCCACCTCGGACCATGGCTGGCGCTTCCCGCAGAACGCAGCCGCCTTGCGCCCGTTGATCGCCGAGGCCAGGGCATTGGGCGCACGCGTGAGCCTGTTCATGGACCCCGAGCCGCAGGCCATGCTCGCGGTGCGCGAACTGGGTGCCGACCGGGTCGAGCTGTACACGGAAAGCTATGCGCGTGCGCATGGCACACCGGCTCAGGCCGAGGTGCTGGCGGGCTTTACGGCCACGGCCAAGGCGGCGCTGATCCAAGGCTTGGGCGTGAACGCCGGGCACGACCTGAACCGCGACAACCTGGCCCAATTTCTGATCGCCGTGCCCGGCGTGCAAGAGGTGTCGATCGGCCACGCCTTGATGGCCGATGCGGTGGAACTGGGCTTGAGCGAGACGGTGCGCGCCTATTTGCGCTGCATTCATCGAGCCACATGATCTTCGGCATCGGCACCGACATTTGCGACGTGCGCCGAATTGCCGTCACGCTGGCCCGGCGTGGGGATCGTTTTGCCGAGAAGGTGCTCGGCCCGCACGAGATCGAAGTCTTTCGCGCACGACGCGCCAAGGTGGCGGCGCGAGGCGTCAGCTATCTGGCGACCCGCTTCTGCGCCAAAGAGGCGTTCTCGAAAGCCATCGGTCTGGGCATGCGCATGCCGATGACGTGGCGCGACTGCGAGATCGTCAAGGCCGCCAGCGGCAAGCCCGAAATTCGCCTGCATGGTGCGCTGGCCGACTGGTTCAATGCCCGCAACCTGCGCGCCCACGTCAGCGTGAGCGATGAAACCGACCAGGCCGCCAGCTTCGTGGTGGTTGAAACCAAGGAATAGAGATGACACAAGAGATGACACAAGCCACCCCCCACAGCCCCGTGGTGCTGGACATCGAAGGCCTGAGTCTCAGCGCAGCCGACCGGCGTCGCCTGAAGCACCCGTTGACCGGCGGCCTGATCCTGTTCGGGCGCAACTGGCAAGACCGCCGCCAGCTCACCGAACTGACCGCCGAGATCAAGTCGATCCGCCCCGACATGCTGATTTGCGTCGATCACGAAGGCGGCCGCGTGCAGCGCTTTCGCACCGACGGTTTCACCCATTTGCCGCCGATGCGTGTGCTCGGCGAGATGTGGATGACCGACGGCAAGCGCGGTGTGGGCGACGGCGCGCTGACCGCCACCGACGCGGCCACCGCCGCCGGCTACGTGATGGCCAGCGAGTTGCGCGCCTGCGGTGTCGACCTGAGCTTCACGCCGGTGCTCGACCTCGACCACGGCGGCAGCAGCGTGATCGGCGACCGTTCCTTTCACCGTGATGCGCGCGTGGCCAGTGTGCTTGCGAAGAGCCTGATGCACGGCCTGCTGCTGGCGGGCATGGCCAACTGCGGCAAGCACTTTCCCGGTCACGGCTTCGTCAAGGCCGACAGCCATCTGGAAGTGCCGGTGGACGAACGATCGCTGAAGGCCTTGCTGGCCATCGATGCCAAGCCCTACGAATGGCTCAGCACCAGCCTGACCAGCGTGATGCCGGCGCACGTGATCTACCCGAAGGTCGATGCCCATCCGGCCGGTTTTTCGGCCCGCTGGCTGAAAGAAATCTTGCGCCTGCAACTCGGCTTCACCGGCGCGGTGTTCAGCGACGACCTGAGCATGGCCGGCGCACGCCGCATCGACGGTGTCGAAGTGAGCTACACCGACGCCGCGTCGGTGGCGCTGACGGCTGGATGCGACATGGTGCTGCTGTGCAACCAGTCGGTCGACGGCGGCGAGGCGGTGGACGCGCTGCTGGCCGGCCTGGACAACGCAGAAGCCCAGGGACACTGGCGCTCAGACCCCGACAGCGAACAGCGCCGGCTGGCGCTGCTGCCGCAAACGCCGCCGATGGCGTGGGACGAACTGATGCATCACCCGCTGTACCAGCGCGCGCTGGAACGCTTGCCTTGATCGACGGCCGTTTCAGGGTTCTCGACGCGCCGTGCGCGCTTGCTCGCGGCGCATGAACAGGTAGAGGCTTTCGACCTTCTCGCGCGCCCACGGCGTCTTGCGCAAAAACTTCAGGCTGGAGCCGACGCTGGGGTCGCTGGTGAAGCAGCGGAGGTTGATTTGCAGGCCCAGCTCGGCCCAGCCGAAATGCGCCACCAGTTCGTTCAGCATGGCTTCCAGCGTGACGCCGTGCAGCGGGTTGCGGGCTTGGGGGGTTTGCATTGGCGTGATTGTCATGCTTGGCGTTCGTCCTACGTCGCGGCCATGTCCTCGCTGACTGCGCCGTGAGGCAATTGGTGAAACAGTGACGCATGGACACTTCGCCGTTCATGGCGCGAAAGGCTTCCGCCGCAAGTCGCAGGTGCGCGGCGCTGTTCATTTTTTTCTGTGGTGCCGCGCTGGGCGACCCGGGCGACGAGCTATCCGTCGCTGGGATTTCGACGCCTGATCTGGCTGCGCCCCGCGTCACCGTGCTGCAAATGGCCTCCGTGCCAGTGCCAGCTCCGGCAGCGCCCGCGGCCTTGGTGCCGTCGGCCGAACTGGTCGGCGTGTCTTACCGCTGGTGGTTGACGAACGGCCGCTCCGACGTGGGAATCGGTCTGGGGGCGCTTGGCTACCGGGTGACGCCGCCGAGCGCATTCACGGACAGCCGCGGCGTGCTCCTGGGCTCGGTGCCCATGGTGACGCTGGGGTGGCGCTATCGCATGTCTGGCCAGTCGGTGTTGCTCGCCGATGCATCCGGCGCACTGGGCCTGGGCGCGAATGGCCGGGACGGCTACGTCACCAAGGTGGGCGTGGAGTGGAAAGCTCGCTCCGAATCGCGCTTCGGCCTGGACGGCAGCAGCCTCGGGTTTCAGTTCGACTCGGGCGTGCGCATGTCCCTGCGCTGGCGCAAGGGCGGGCTGAGCGTTTACTTTCGCAGCCAGTTCTGATTTGGCGCCCTACGCGGCCAGCAACTCCGACAGGCTTTGGCGCAGCGTTGCGATGGGCGTGTAGCCGCAGCACACCAGGTGCAATGCATCGCCATGCTCGGCCACCAGCGCCGGAAAGCCGGTGATGCCCCAGCGCTTTGATTGCGCGAAGTCGCCCTTGGTGGCGTCACGCATGGCGGTCGAGGCGAAGGCGGCCGCGAACTCGGCGCGCGGCAGGCCTTGCGCCTGCGCCACATCGGCCAGCACCTCGGGGCGGGTCACGTTTTTTCCGTCGGCATAGAAGGCCTCTTGCAGCGCCTTGAAGTAGCGCCAGGTGTGCGTCGGCCACAGGGTGCGCACGGCCACCGTGGCGCGGCTCGCAGGTTCGGTGTCGTAGATGAAACCGCTCTCGTGCAACGCGGTGTTCGGAGCCTGGGCAAACGGCAGCCCGCTGGCCTCGTGCACATGCTGCCAATGACCGAAGATTTCATCGGCGCGGCCGGCTGCCATCGGCTCGGTGGTGAACGGGCGCAGGCCGCCCATCAACAAGGCCAGTTGCAGCGGCTTTGCATCACGCGGGTCGGCCAGCAACTCGGAAATGGTCTTGCCGAAGCCGTAGCACCACGAACACATGGGGTCGGCGATGTAGATCAGGTTCATGGGCTCAATGGTGGGTGCGAATCGGCCAAACGCAAGGGTTCACTGCGTCAGCAAGCGCACCTTCACGCTCTTGCCTTTGACCGTGCCTGCGTTGAGCTTTTGCATCGCCTGGTGGGCGATCTGCCGGTCCACCGCCACGTAGGTGGCGAACTCGTTGACGTTGATCTTGCCGATTTGCCCACTCGCAAAACCGGCGTCTTTGGTGAGCGCGCCCAGCACGTCGCCGGCACGGATCTTCTCCTTGCGGCCGCCCAGGATTTGCAAGGTCAGCATCGGTGGCACCAAGGCGGCGTCGCCGGTCGGCACCAGTTCGCTCAACGGGTGCCACTGTGAGGTGAAACCCTGCGCCTTCTCGATGTTGCCGACGCGGCCCATCTCGTCCATGCTGGCCAGGCTCAGCGCCCAGCCGGCTTCGTCGACACGGCCGGTGCGGCCGATTCGGTGCACGTGCACTTCGGGCTCGGGCGTGATGTCCACGTTCACCACCGCTTCCAACTGTGCGATGTCGAGCCCGCGAGCGGCCACGTCGGTGGCCACCAGCACGCTGCAACTTCGATTCGCGAACTGCACCAGCACCTGGTCGCGGTCGCGCTGGTCCAGGTCGCCGTGTAGTTCCAGCGCCGAGAAGCCTTGCGCCTGCAGCACGTCGACCAGGTCTCGGCACTGCTGCTTGGTGTTGCAAAAGGCCAGCGTGCTGACGGGTCGGTAGTGGTTCAGCAGCAGTGAGACCGCATGCAGCCGCTGGCTGTCTTTGACTTCATAAAAGCGCTGGCGAATCTTGCTGGCCGCGTGCTGGGCCAGCAGCTTCACCTCGCGCGGCTCGCGCATGAACTGCTGGCTGAGCTTGCCGATGCCTTCGGGGTAGGTGGCCGAGAACAGCAAGGTCTGGCGCGCCTTCGGGCATTGCTTGACGACCACGGCGATGTCGTCGAAGAAGCCCATGTCCAGCATGCGGTCGGCTTCATCGAGCACCAAGGTGTTCAGCGCTTCCAGGTTCAGGCTGCCACGCTCCAGGTGGTCCATGATGCGGCCCGGCGTGCCCACCACGATGTGCGCGCCGTGCTCCAGGCTGAGCAGTTGGGGGCGCATCGTGGCGCCGCCGCACAGGGTCAGGATCTTGATGTTTTCTTCTGCGCGCGCGAGGCGGCGCAGCTCCTGTGTGACCTGGTCGGCCAGCTCACGCGTCGGGCACAGCACCAAGGCTTGCACGGCGAAGCGCCGCACGTTCAAGTTGGCCAGCACGGCGAGTGCGAAGGCAGCGGTCTTGCCGCTGCCGGTCTTGGCCTGCGCAATCAGGTCGTGGCCGGCCAACGCGATGGGCAGGCTGGCGGCCTGGATCGGCGTCATGGCGAGATAGCCGAGCTGCTCAAGGTTGGCCAGCGTGCTGGGCGGCAGCGGCAATTGGCTGAAGGAAAGGCCGGCCGCGCTGGGCGAAGTGGCAGGGACGGACGTTGGGGCAAGCGGGAGAGTCATTCCCGATTATCGAGACTTGTTCTTAGCCCAGGTTTGTCAGCTTTCCAGCCGAGGGGCCTGAGCATTCCGCCCCGTTAGCATTGCGCCGATTGCTGTCTCACGATTTGCCACCCATGGCCACCAGCCTGCTCGCCCTGATCGACGACATCGCCAGCGTGCTGGACGACGTGGCCATCCTGACCAAGGTGGCAGCCAAGAAAACCGCCGGTGTGCTGGGCGATGACCTGGCGCTGAACGCGCAGCAGGTGTCGGGTGTGAAGGCCGACCGCGAACTGCCGGTGGTGTGGGCGGTGTGCAAGGGGTCGGCGCTGAACAAGGCGATCTTGGTGCCGGCGGCCTTGGCCATCAGCGCTTTCGCGCCCTGGGCCGTCACGCCCTTGCTGATGGCCGGTGGCGTGTTTCTGTGCTTCGAGGGCTTCGAGAAACTGGCGCACCGCTTCATGCACAGCGCCGCCGAAGACGCTGCCGCGAAGACCCAGTTGGTGAACGCCCTGGCCGACCCCGCCGTGGACGGGGTGGCGCTCGAAAAGGAAAAGATCAAGGGCGCGATTCGCACCGACTTCATCCTGTCGGCCGAGATCATCGCCATAACGCTGGGCACAGTGGCCACCTCGCCGTTCATCACGCAGGTGGTGGTGCTGGCGGGCATCGCGGTGGTCATGACCTTGGGCGTGTACGGCATCGTGGCCGGCATCGTGAAGCTCGACGACGGCGGGCTGTACCTGAGCCGCAAGACCGGCGAAGGCGCTTGGTATCGCGTCCAGCGCGGTGTCGGCGTGGCCATTCTCAAGGCCGCGCCCTACCTGATGAAGGGCCTGTCGATTGCCGGCACGGCCGCCATGTTCCTGGTCGGTGGCGGCATCCTGACGCATGGCATTCCGTCGCTCGACCAATGGATCGACACCCTTGCCGGCCGAGCCGGATCATTGGCTGGAATCATCGGCCCGGCGCTGGCATGGGCCACGCCCTTGATGGCCGATGCAGCGACCGGCATCCTGGCCGGCGCGCTGGCGCTGCTGGTGGTGAGCGGGTTTCAGCGCATCAGGAAAATAGCGAAAGCGTAGCTTCGCTCGATCGACGAATGCTGCATCTGCACAAGCATGCGGCTGCAACGACTGTTACCTCGCGTGACCTTAAAACAGGGGGCCATTTTGCGGGTGATCCTCGATCATTCGCGGCTCGCGCAGCAACGTCCACGCGCGACTCCAGACGCGGAGTTTCACGACGCAGCGGGCGGCCATCCAAGCAGTCCACCGGACCCAAAACGCTCACGTTGAAAGCAAACGCACATGAACGACCACATTGCCGCGCCGCAGCGGCTGCGCCACCTCCCCACTCTGTGCAGGCAGGCCGCCGCACTGCTCGGCGCAGCGCCTGTGCTGGCGTTCGCAGCCGCCCCAGCGCCGGTCTGGACCACGATCGCGGCTCAATACCGTGTCTTCACTGTTGTCGGGACGCAAACCGTTCGCTATGGAGCGGACACGCGTTGGATCCAAAAGTCGGTGACCGGCAGCGGCGTCTGCCTCGACTCATTCTTCGGCGGTGACCCGGCGTCTCTGGCGGTCAAGTCGTGCCAGGTGTTGGGTGCCGCCCCGCCACCACCACCACCTCCACCTCCACCTCCACCGCCGCCCCTTGCCGTCACTGCGCGTGATGCCGTGCGGCTCGCCGACCAGGCCAGCTTCGGCCCCACCGAGTCGCTCGTCAGCGCGATCCGCACGCAAGGCATTTCAGCCTGGGTCGGCGCGCAGATGCGCATCAGCAATTCGCGCTACACCAGCGGCAAGGGCGGCGAGGTGCACCAGTACACCGGCAGCGGTCAGTTCTGCGACGGCAAGGGCGACAACTGCTGGCGCGACTGGAATTCCAGCGAGCCGCTGACCTGGGATTTCTATCGCAACGCGGTCAACCAGCCCGATCAACTGCGCCAACGTGTGGCCTTCGCGCTGCAACAAATCGTCGTCCTCAACAATCTCGAAGTCGACGGCACCTACGGCTTTCGCCTGTACTACAACAACCTGCTCGACAACGCTTTCGGCAACTATCGCCAGGTGCTGAAGAAGGTCGCGTTGTCGCCGTTGATGGGCGACTTCCTGGACAACGCCAACAACGACAAGGACGCGCCGAACGAGAACTTCGCGCGCGAGCTGCTGCAACTGTTCGCCATCGGCACCTGCCAGCTCAACCCGGACGGCAGCCTGAAGGGCGGCACCTGCAGCCCGACCTACAACAACGAAGAAGTGCGCTCGTATGCCTACGCGTTGACCGGCTGGACGTACCCGGCCGGTGGCGCCACCTCATGGGGCTGCTGGCCCACCGGCGCGAACTGCCGCTACTACGGCGGCGACATGGTCGCGGTGGCGAGCTACCACGACACCACCGCGCGCAAGCTGCTCTCCGGCGTGATGGTGCCCGGCGGCACGGCCGCGCCGGCCGCCCTCGAGAAGGTGCTGGACAGCCTGATGGCGCACCCGAACATGGGTCCGTTCATCGGCAAGCAGTTGATCCAGCACCTGGTCGCCAGCAACCCTTCGGCCGCTTACGTGACACGTGTGGCCTCGGCCTTCAACAGCGGCAAGTACGGCAGCTTCGGCACCG
>JAYVCL010000193.1:0-13187 GCA_043749975.1 Burkholderiales bacterium | reverse complement strand
GAGGTTTCATGCGCCTTGCAGCCAGATCGATCCCAATCCGAACTGCCGCCCACCGCTAACCAATTGATCTTGTTCGACTTTTAACCGGACACTACTGATCGACTTCGATGAATGGACCGAACCCATTCCCAGAATTCACTTTTGTTTTCGGGTCAGCCCGGAAGACTTCGGCGTCATCCTTGAGCGAATCAGGGCAGCGGGAATAGCGTACCGCAGCAGCGTGCATGGGCCGGTCGATTTCCAGATCGACACACAGCACGGCGGCAACATCGTCTACTGGAACGAACCCGCAGGTCACCAATGGGAAATGTTGACGGTCAGCTATGCGCGCGAACCGCAGCAGGGAAGTGGCCCTTGAACCGACACCGCCTAACCTCCAGATCGAGCGGATTGCGGGTGCGGGGCGCTGTGTTACCCGTTCGCGATCGTGATCGCGCCTGACGCTGGCTGCCATTTGGCCGTCAGGCGGCGTCTGCACCCCAGCAGCAGCAGCCCGAGCGCCATCGTCGCGTAGGTGGATGGCTCGGGCACGGCGGCCACCGCGCCCAGCATCGCCTGCCCCAACAGCTTGTGCACGAAGGCGGTCGGGTGGATGCCGTCCCAGAACAGGTACGAATCGGGATTGGCGCACACCGTGCCGCCGCCGGTGAAGTTGCGGTCATCGCCGGTGTAGCAACGGTCGGTGAGATTGAGCAGGCCCAGCCCCGCCGCGTTGGCCGCGATGCCCTCGAGCGCGCCGAAGGTGTCGAAGCGGATCAGGTTCGCATCGGGGTGGGCCGCGTCGAATCCGTTGAGCAGGCTGTTCAGACCGTCGTTGAAGCTTTTCGACAAGAAAGTACCCGCCGCGCGTGCCGGCGCGCCACCCAACTCGCCGATGCGCGGCACGCGGCCGAGGTTGGGCACGTTGGGCACCAGCAGGTTGCGCGCGCCTTCGGCGTACAGACTGTTCAGCATGCCGCCGATGTCGCCCAGCGTGGCACCCACGCCTGGAATCGGTTTGCCAAAGACATCGCTGGTGCGACCGAGCAGGATGTCTTGCAGGTTGTTCGAGCCGCCCCACAACACGTACAGCGCGTTCGGGTCGGCCGGGCCCGGCCGCGCATTGAATTGCGCCACCTGGGCACCGAGGCCCAGGAACGGGGGGCCGAATAGTTGATAGCGCGTGCGCGCGCCACCGAACGCGAAGTTGTTGCCGCCTTGTGCACTTGCAAGCGCTTGCAAGCCGAGACCCGACGCCAGCACGTCGGAGTACAGCGGGCCGTTGCTTGCGCGGCCGTCGAAATACGGCACGCCGGGTTTCACCGCAGGTTCGCCGGGCAGCTTCGGCACCGTGGCATACACCGCAGTCACATTGCCGGTGTCGGTCAGGCTGTCGCCGAAGAAGTAGAGGCCGCTGTAGGTGCTCGCGAACGCGGGCAGCGATGCGAAGAGCGAAAGCAAGGCCGCGTAGATGGTGCGCATTCAGAATCCCCCATGACTTGGTGCTTCATCTTACGGGGGCTCGGACGCGGCAGCGATGGCCGCCAGCGCGAGTCGTTCGTTGGCTGTGGTTCGCACGTGTGGGCGACATCATGCTGAAACCCGCCCGCCGGTTGGCCTGAACTCGCGCTCGCTGCGCAACAGCGTCGACCTCGTCAAGCATCAGCTTCTTCGCCTGCGGCGCGCAGTTGCGCGATGGCCAGCCGCACGCAGCCGGGCCCCCAGGCGCGCAGGTTTGTTCGCGGCCAGTCGATCAGCACCCAACCGAGCAGCGCAACAATCTTGGCGCTGCTGAACAGCGGCAGCGCCGCCGCAAGCCCTTCTGGCAAGCGCCGCACCGAGGCATACCCGGCCAGGAATGCGGCCTCCAGTGCGGGATAAGCGGCGCGGTGGTCGTGGTTGTGGACCCAGGGGTGCTTGAGGTAGAAGAGCGCGAAAGCGATGTCTTGCGCCAAGTGGCCCCAAGCGCATTCGCTGAAGTCGATGATGCCCACCCGGCCGGCGCTGAACAGGTAGTTCCAGGGGTGCAAGTCGGCGTGAATCAGCCCGAAGTCCGCGGCGGATCGGGGCAGCGCGGCCAGCGGTTCGCGCAGCCGCTCCAGTGCGCGCAGGATGACGCGCAGGTCGCTGTCGCGCAGGCCGTTGACGGCAGTGGGCACCAAGGCATGCCAGCCTGCTTCGTACAAGTCCAGCGCCGTGCGATCGGTGTGGATGGCACTCGACTCGGCGAGCGACTGCGACACCTGGTGCAGCGTGGCCACCGCAGCGCCCAGACGTCGCAGGCGTTGCGGTGTCAGGCCACGGTCGAAGAAGCGGCCTTCGACCCAACTCACCAGCACCGCGTGCGAAGGGGTAGGGGTGGCTGCGTCGTCGCCGCATAGGCTCTGAAGCACCGAGCCATCGCGCGCCTCGACGGGCCGGGGCACGCTCAGCGTTCGGTGCGGCTGAAGCGCTTGCAGCCACACCACTTCTGTTTCGGCACTCTGCAACGACGTGCCTGGCGGGTAGATTCGCAAGGCCTTGTCGCCGATGCGCCAGATGCGGCAGGCACCGTCGGCGACCGGCTTCAGCGACGCGTCCGCCAAGCCGTAGCGCGCCAGCAGTTCGCGCACCGGTGCGGTCGCAGACGGGCTCTTCAAGCGGCTTGAACGCCCAGCTTGGTCTTCGCGTTGCGCAACCGCTGGCGCACGCGCCAACC
Source organism: Burkholderiales bacterium (assembly GCA_043749975.1). GTDB lineage: Bacteria > Pseudomonadota > Gammaproteobacteria > Burkholderiales > Burkholderiaceae_C > JANYJJ01. The sequence continues at coordinate 10,510 of JAYVCL010000193.1, read as the reverse complement.
CAGCAGCACCGCGATCACCACCGCATAGACCGCCACCTCGGCGAAGTTGTTCTTGGCAGAGCGCATCCAGAAGAAGTGCAGCAGGCCCAGCAGCACGATCACGTACACCGCTTTGTGCAGCATTTGCCAGCGCTTCGCACCCATCCATTTGATGGCGCGGTTGAACGAGGTGGCGGCCAGCGGCGTCATCAACAGCAACGCGCTGGTGCCGACCAGAATGAACGGGCGCTTGACGATGTCTTTGACGATGTCGGTCAACTCGAAGCCCATGTCCAGCCAGGCATAGCTCAGAAAGTGGATGCAGACATAGAAGAACGTGAACAAGCCCAGCATGCGCCGAAAGCGCAGCAGCGCAGGCTGATGAATCCACTGGCGCAGCGGCGTGATGGTCAGCGTGATGCACAAAAAGCGCAGCGTCCAGTCGCCGGTGGCGCGGATCAGCGCCTCGGCCGGATTGGCCCCCAGCGTGTCGGCCCAGGCACCGTAGAACAACCACGCGAACGGCAGCAGGCACAGCGTGAACAGCACCGGCTTGGCGGCAGCATGCAGCAGCGCGGATCGGCGCGTGGCGGTGGAACGAGCGGCGCTCACGCCAGCGGACAACACAGCAGTTTTCATGTCAACTCAGAACAGCTTTTTCAAATCCATGCCGGCATACAACTGGCCGACTTGCGGCTCGTAGCCGTTGAACAGTTGCGTCGGCCGCTTCTTCTGGAACAGGCCGTCTTCGCCGATGCGGCGCTCGGTCGACTGGCTCCAGCGCGGGTGGTCGACCGTGGGGTTCACGTTGGAATAGAAGCCGTATTCGTCCTTGTTGGCCTTGTTCCAACTGGTGCGCGGCTCGGTCTCGGTGAAGCGGATCTTGACGATCGACTTGCCGCTCTTGAAGCCGTACTTCCACGGCACCACGGCACGCACCGGTGCCCCGCTCTGATTCGGCAGCACCTCGCCGTACAGGCCGAACGTCAGCAGCGTCAGCGGATTCATCGCCTCGTCCATGCGCAGGCCTTCGACATAGGGCCACTCGAGCACGCGCGAGCCGAGCGAAGGCATGGTCTTGGGGTCGGCCAGGGTGACGAACTCGACGTACTTGGCGTTGCCGTTGGGCTCCACGCGCTTGATCAATTCGCTCAGCGAATAGCCGACCCACGGGATCACCATCGACCAGCCTTCGACACAGCGCAGGCGGTAGATGCGCTCTTCCATCGCCGACAGTTTCAGCAGCTCGTCGATGTCGTAGACCTTGGGTTTCTTGACCGCCCCTTCGATGGCCACGGTCCAGGGGCGCGTCTTCAGCGTGTGGGCGTTGCGGCTGGGGTCGGCCTTGTCGGTGCCGAACTCGTAGAAGTTGTTGTAGGTGGTCACGTCCTGGTAGGGCGTGAGTTTTTCCGGCGTCAGGCCGCCGGCCACCGCGCTGCGCGCGCCGGGCAGCGCGGCCAGTTTGCCGGGCTTGGCCGTCTGCGCCAGGGCGTCGCGCGCGGCCCAGGCGGCCAGCCCCGCGCCACTGGCCCCGATGGCCAGCGCCTTGAGCAAGCTGCGGCGCTGCTCGTAGACCTCGCGCGGCGTGGTCTCACTGGACGCGCGATGAGAGAAGCCTTGGTCTTTGTGGAAATACATGAAGAACGCTCCGGGACGGATGGGGGCACAGGCTGGGATCGGGCGCGGCAGCCCAGGTTCCCCAGACCGCTAGCATAGGTCGGTGCCCGGCAGGCGCTTCTTACGTGGCCAGCGGGTGCGTGGGATTGGGTCTCAAGCTCTGCGGAGAGCCGACTTTGCTGCACAGCTTCGTGCAGCTCAAATCACGTCTTCGAAATCGGTGTGCTCGAACAGGCGAAGCGAGCTTTTTAAGACGCGCTCGCGGAAGCTCTTGCGCGCGAAGAGCTTGACTTGCGCCTCCGCCGGCAGGTCGGTGATGTTGATGATGTTCTTGACGATCAGGGCGTCGATCACGTCTTCGATCACCCGCACGAAGTCGGCGTCGAGGCGGCCGAAGCCGGAGCCTTCGCCTGCGCCTTCGGGTTGGCCGATGAAGCCGAGCACGTCGGCATGCTGGTCGGGCAAAAACTCTTGCGCACCGGCCTCAGCCTGGCGGTGCAGCGAGCTGATCGAACCGGATGCGTCGCGGTGGATGTAGGGCATGGTGAAGGCGCAAGTGGGATCGCTGGCACTTTACGTGTCGCTGCACCGCTTCCAATTCACGAAGTGGCGCGCGAATGCAGGCCAGATCGGCACTTGCATCGGTCAGCGCAGGCACAAAAAAGCCGGGGCGAGCCCGGCCTTCTCGAACTGCGGGTGAGCTGTGTTCAGCGCAGGCCGGCAATGTAGTCGGACACGGCCTGGATCTCGCGGTCGTTCAGCTTGGCGGCCACGCCGGTCATCTGGATGTTGTTGTTGCGAACGCCGCCACGGTAGGCCGTGAGTTGGGCCTGGATGTAGTCGCCGTGCTGGCCAGCCAGACGCGGGTACTGCGCAGGCATGCCGGCACCGCTGGGGCTGTGGCAGCCCGAGCAAGCGGGAATATTGCGGTCGGCAATGCCGCCACGGTAGATTTTTTCGCCCAGCGTCGCCAGGTCTTTGTTCTTCGCGAAACCAGGTTTCGCATGTTTGCCGGCGTAGTAAGCGGCCACGTTTTTCATGTCCTCTTCGCTCAACGTGGTGGCGAAGCCTTTCATGATGGCGTTGACGCGCTTGCCGGCCTTGAACTCGCTGAGCTGCTTGGCCAGGTATTCGGGGTGCTGGCCTTGCAGGATCGGGTTCGCCGGACTGCCTCTGCTGCCGTCGTTGGTGTGGCAGGAGACACACACGCCGTTCGAGATGGCCTCACCCTTGGCCACATCGGCTTTGGCGGCGGGCTGGCTCTCATTCGCCGCCACCGAGGCGGCGCAGGCGGCGAGCAAGAGGCTTGACAGCAATCGGAGGACGGTATTCATGACGGGTGCTGACGTGTGGTGCATAACGCTCGATTTTACAATCACAGTTTTGGGCCTCCGCATGACCGAGCAAAACAACCCCGCCAGAGCGCGCCGATCTGCGCCTTCAGACTCGGCTGCTGCTGTGGCTGCGGCTGCGGCGGCCCCGTTCGATCCGGCCAAGACAGCGCTGGCCTGGACCCACACCGCCCGCTTTCTGACCACTGCCAGCCTGCTCAACCAGTTGCCGCAGTCCGAGTTGCCCGAGGTCGCCTTCGTTGGCCGCTCGAATGCCGGCAAATCCACCGCCATCAACGTGCTGACGCAGCAAAAGCGGCTCGCCTTCGCCTCGAAAACCCCCGGCCGCACCCAGCACATCAACCTGTTCGAACTGGGCCCCAAGACCGCACCCGACGCGCTGTTTGCCGACCTGCCGGGCTACGGTTACGCGGCGGTGGCGCGCGGTGCCAAGCTGCGCTGGCAGCAAGTGATGGCCGAGTACCTGGAGGTGCGCCGCGGTTTGAGCGGCGTGGTGCTGATGATCGATTCACGCCTGGGCTTCACCGACCTGGACAAGCAGTTGCTGGCCTTCGTGGCACCGCGCATCGGCAACGGCTCGGTGAAGATGCTGGTGCTGCTGACCAAGGCCGACAAGCTCAACCGCAGCGAACAGGCAGCCGCGCTGAGCGCAGCGCAGGCCGCGCTCGCCGACCTGACGACCGAAGAAGCCGACGTGAGCGTGGCGCTGTTTTCGGCCTTGAAGAAGACCGGCATCGGCGACGCCGCGATGCTGCTGCACGGCTGGGCGCACAGCAGAGGTGCCCATGACGCCGCCGCCTGAGCCGCAAGCGGTGGCCGTGATCGAACACCTGCGCATCCATCTGCCGCACGGCATTTCGCTGTCGTGCCGCGCCTGCGGCCCGCTCGATGCGCCGGTGCTGCTGTTTTTGCACGGCTTTCCGGAAGCCGCCTTCGTGTGGGACGAACTGCTGGCGCACTTCGGCTCGCGCTACCGCTGCATCGCGCCCAACCTGCGCGGCTTTGCCGACTCTTCAGCGCCCGCCGAGGTCGAGGCTTACCGCGTCAAGCACCTGCTGGCCGACTTGCTGGCTCTGGTGGCAGCGGTGTCGCCCGGGCGGCCGCTGGAAGCGCTGGTGGCGCACGACTGGGGCGGCGCGGTGGCCTGGAGTTTCGCGGTGCAGCACCCGACCGCGATCCGGTGCCTGGTCATCATCAACTCGCCGCACCCGGCCACGTTTTTGCGCGAACTGCAAACCAACCCGGCCCAGCAGGCCGCCAGCGCCTACATGAACTTTTTGTGCCGGCCGGATGCGCAGGCCCTGCTGATCGAAAACGACTTTGCCCGCCTGTGGCCGTTCTTCAACAACATGGGCGCGGCCGATCCGTCGCGGCCCGGCGGCGGCTGGCTGACCGACGCGGTGAAAAACCAATACCGCGCGGTTTGGCGGCAGGGCCTGGACGGCGCGCTCAACTATTACCGCGCGTCGCCCATGCGCCCGCCGACGCCGCAGGACGACGCGGTGATGAAGCTGCAGTTCGCGCCTGAGTTCGTGACCGTGCGCTTGCCCACGCTGGTGATCTGGGCTGAAGACGACATCGCTCTGCCCGTAGCTTTGGTCGACGGGCTGGGTGCCTTCGTGCCGCGAATGACGCTGGTGAAAGTGCCCGCCGCGACGCACTGGATCGTGCATGAGCAGCCGGCCCGCGTGGCGGCCGAGATCGAGTCTTTTCTCGCGAGTTGAACCGGGCACCGGTTTTCGGGCGACGACCTTGGCGGGCCGCAGTGCAGAATTCGGCGCAACTTCGAGACCCGCAGGACCATGCCCAAATCCGCCCAGAGCCCGTCGCTTTTGCCGCCTGGCAGCCGCGCCGTCGATAACGGCGGCGGCGTCGACCCGCAGGCCCGGCGCCTGCAGATGGCCGACATTGCGCGGCTGGCCGGTGTGTCGGTGGCCACCGTGTCGCGAGCGCTCAATGGCAGCCCGCTGGTCAGCCGCGAAACCCGCACACGGGTCGAAGAGCTGGCGCGTTCGCTGAACTACGCCATCAACGTCAGCGCCAAGAACCTGCGCCTCAAACAGAACCGCACCATCGCCGTGGTGATCCCCTACGACCGGGTGTCGCGCCAGCACATTTCAGACCCCTTCTTTCTGGCCATGGTCGGCAGCCTGGCCGACGCACTGACCGAGCGCGGCTTCGACATGCTGTTGTCGCGGGTCGACGCCGACAGCCTCGACTCTGCGGCCCGCCTGTACAACTCCGGCGTGGCCATCGGCATCATCCTGATCGGCCAGTGGCGCCACCACGACCAGCTCAACCAGTTGGCGGCGCGGCGACTGCCCATCGTCGTATGGGGCACCCAGATTCCGCAGCAGTTGTATTGCACCGTGGGCGGCGACAACGTGGTCGGCGGGGCGCTCGCCACGCGGCACCTGCTCGAGTTGGGCTATCGACGAATCGTTTTCGTCGGCGACCCGCAGTTGCCCGAGGTGGCCTATCGGCACCGTGGCTACGTCGAGGCGCTGGCCGCGCATCACCTGAAGCCGGACGCGCAACTGCTGGTCTCGGTGCCGTTCGACGCCGACGCGGCGCGGGCCGGCATCACGCGGCTGTGCGAGCAGGGCGTGGCGTTCGACGCGGTGTTCGCCTGCAGCGACGTGCTGGCCTCGGCCAGCATGCAGGCCCTGCACTTGTGCGGCCGCCCGGTGCCCGACGACGTGGCGGTGGTCGGCTACGACGACATCGAATGGGCCAGCCACTCGAACCCGCCGCTGACCACGGTGCGCCAGCCCATCACAGCCGCCGGCGTCGAATTGGTCGATGCCCTTTTGCGCACGATCGGCGGTGCCGAAGTGCCGCCCCGCACGCTGCCGGTGGAACTCGTGGTGCGCTCCAGCGCACGGCCCAAAGTCAGGTGAGGCATGGTGGTTTGCAGACCACGGCCAAGTCGTGCAAACCCTGATATGCAAACGATTGCATTGGCATTCCGGCATCGTTACAGTTCGAGCGTCGCGCCGCACCCGGCTCGGTAAAACACGGGTGATGGCGTGCACGCCACGTGAGGCGGGCGGACCGAGGGCACCCGGTTGCGTCAGCCCAACGATCAGACCCACACCGATGGAGACACGAATGAAATTGACCCCGACCCGCATCGCTTTCGCCGCCACACTGGCGATGTTGACCATCGGCGCAGCGCATGCGCAGACCGCCGCGGCTGCGGGGCAGGAAGAAAGCAAGCCCGCCGACAGCAAGACCGGCGACGGCCTCAGGCTCGACCAGGTGGTCATCACCGGTACCGCCACCCGAGTCAGCAAAATGAAGCAAAGCTTGTCGGTCAGCACGCTCGACTCCGAGCAACTGGAACGCACCGGCGCCACCAACGCGGCTGAGTTGCTGCGCGCGATTCCGGGCGTTCGCTCGGAATCGTCGGGTGGCGAAGGCAACGCCAACATCACCGTGCGCGGCGTGCCGCTGTCTGCCGGTGGTTCTCGCTATGTGCAAATTCAGGAAGACGGCCTGCCGGTGCTGATGTTCGGCGACATCGCCTTCGGCACCGCCGACCAGTTTTTGCGTGCCGACTACAGCATCGACCGGCTCGAAGTGGTGCGCGGTGGCTCGGCCTCCACGCTGGCCACCAACTCGCCCGGCGGCATCGTCAATTTCATCAGCAAGACCGGCAAGGAAAGCGGCGGCAGCATCGGCTTCAACGTGGGCCTGGTGCGCAAAGAACTGCGCCTGGACGCAGACTACGGCGGCAAGATCGGGCCGTCGACCAGCTTTCACATTGGCGGGTTCCAGCGCGTCGGCGACGGCGGGCGTCCGGCTGAGTTCAACAGCGCCAGCGGTGGCCAGGTCAAAGGCAACATCACGCAGCAACTCGACAACGGTTATGTGCGGCTGAACTTCAAGGCGCTCGACGATCGCACGCCGTCTTTTCTGCCGGTGCCCGTGAGCACCGTGGGCGGCAGCATCAACACGCTGCCCGGCATCGATCCGCGCACCGCGTTCTTCATCACGCCCAGCCTGCAACGCGATACCGGGTTGAACCGCGACAACGGCTTGACCACCAGCAACACGCGTGACGGGCTGCACGTGAACAGCACCTCGTTCGGTGTCGAGGCACAGCTCAAGCTCGGCGAAGGCTGGACGCTGGACGAAAAGTTCCGCCGCAGCCTCAACTCGGGCCGATTCATTGCGCTGTTCCCGAGCGACAACGGCAACGGCACCGCGTTTTTCAACGGTGTTCTTTTCAACAGCTCGCTCGACGACATGAACAACACCTTCAACGACATCAAGGTGTCGAAAGCGCTCGACCTCAGCGGCGGCAAAGTGACCTTAGCGGGCGGCTTGTTCAGCGGCGTCCAGAACGTCGCGCAGACCTGGTTCTGGAATCGATATCGCCTGCAATTGACCGGCCAAAATGCGCAAGTTGTCGACGCGACCGGACAAGCGAGTTCGGTGCCGATTGGATCCGGTTACGACACATTCAATGATCCGGCCAAAAAAGTGGGCGGCTGCTGCGTTCGCAACTGGGACGTGCAGTACACACAGACCTCGCCTTACGCGTCGATCGCGTGGGAAGCCGGCCCGCTGAACGTGGACGCGAGCATTCGCCGGGACAGCCAAAAGGCCAGCGGCTACAGCATCGAGGACGCTGTCACCAACGGCAATGGAACGGGCGCTGCGATCATTCCAGGCTTTGATCCGACAACGCGCAAGCTCATCAACTACAAGGTGGCGCACACCTCGTATTCGGTCGGTGCCAATTACGCGCTGAACCCCGACCTGGCGCTGTTTGCCCGCACCAGCGACGGCGTGTCGTTCAGCGCCGATCGGCTGCTCTTCGGCAACCCGCTCGACGGCTCGGTGCCGATCTCTCTGAATACGGTGCAGCAACACGAGGCGGGTGTGAAGTGGCGCAGCGGCGGCGTCAGCACCTTCGTCACGTTGTTCAACGCGCGCACGACCGAGAGCAACTACGAGGTCACGACACAGACATTCACCAATAACAAATACACCGCCAGCGGCGTCGAACTCGAAGCAGCGTGGAACCTCGGCGACTTCCATGTCAATGCAGGTGCGACAGTCACCCGCGCGCGCATCTCGGCGTCAAACACTGCATCCCAGGTCGGCAACAAGCCGCGCCGCCAAGCCGACCTGGTGTGGCAGCTCGCCCCTTCATACACGTTCGGCCCGGTCGATGTGGGTGCGGCCATCGTCGGCACCACCAAGTCCTGGGGCGACGACGACAACAAGATCAACATGCCGGGGTATACCGTCGTGAATGCGTTCGCGACCTATCAGTTGAACAGCAAGGCTCAACTCGGCCTCGGCGTCAACAACCTGTTAAACACCCTGGGCTACACCGAAGTCGAAGGCGATGGTCACGCTGCACGCGCCGTGAATGGCCGCAGCATCAAGGCCACGTTGAAATACAACTTCTGATCGCTGACGTACGCGAAGGCCTTCAACACAGCGGCTCGCACGTGTTGAAGGCTTATTTCAATTCGCTTTCGACGACATGAAGCCCGCTTGCCTCTACGTCGCATGGCTGACGCTGCTCGCAGCGTCGTTCGTCGCGGATGTGCGCGCCCAACCCCAAACCCCATTGACGATGTGGGTGCACGCCGGCCCCGGCCCCGAAGCCAACGCGTATGCCGCCGCGGCGCAGGCGTTCAGCGAGACCCACAAAGACATCCGCCTGCAACTGGTCAAGCTGCCCGAAGGCAGCTACAGCGACCAGGTGTATGCGGCTGCGCTGGCGCGCAAGCTGCCGTGTGTGCTCGACTTCGATGGCCCCAATCTCTATAACGTGGCTTGGACACAGCGCTTGATGCCGCTGGACGGCTTTGCCGAGTTGATGCGCATCCGTGGCGACATGCTGCCTTCGCTGGTGCGCCAGGGCACCTACAACGGCAAGCTTTACGGTATGGGCCAGTTCGACTCGGGGCTGGCGCTGTGGGGCCACCGTGCCATGCTGCAACGCGCCGGCGTGCGCATCCCCACCCAGGTGGCCGACGCCTGGACCTTGGCCGAGTTCGAGAGCGCCTTGCAGAAGCTCCAGGCCAGCGGCTTGAAGCACCCGCTGGACATGAAGTTCAACTACGGCGCGGGCGAGTGGTTCAGCTACGGCTTCTCGCCGATCGTGCAAAGTTTCGGCGGCGACCTGATCGACCGCAACGGTTTCAAGACCGCGCAAGGTGCCATCAACGGCGCGGCTGCGGTGCGCGCCATGACCACGCTGCAAGGCTGGGTGAAAGCCGGCTACGTGAACGCCGCCAGCAAGGACGACGCCGATTTCATTCAGGGCCGCGCGGCCTTGTCGTATGTGGGGCACTGGACTTACAAGGACTATCACAAGGCATTGGGCGACGAGCTGGTGCTGATCCCGATGCCGAAGTTCGGCACCAAGTCGGTGACCGGTGCGGGCTCATGGAACTTCGGCATTTCGGCCAACTGCAAGCACCCGCAAGCGGCAGCCCGCCTGCTCGCGCATTTGATGTCCACGCCCGAGGTGCTGCGCGTGACCGAGGCCAACGGCGCGGTGCCCGGGACGAATGCCGCATTGGCGTTGAGCAAAAACTATGGGCCGCAAGGTGCGCTGCGTTTGTACGTCGACCAGATTCAGCAGCAGGTGGCGCGGGTGCGGCCCGAGACGCCGGCCTATCCCGTCATCAGCAGCGCCTTTGCCGAGGCGGTCAACAACATCGTGGCCGGCGCGCCGGTGCAGGCCGAACTCGACAACGCGGCGCGCAAGATCGACCAGGATATTGCGGACAGCCGCGGCTATCCGGTTCGCTGAAGCACCGTCATGACGCTGCCCGCTCGCCTTCACAACCAAGACCACAACCGCAACCGCGACGGCCTCACGCCGTGGCTGTTCGCCGCCCCCGGCCTGGGCCTGCTGGCGTTGTTTTTGGTGGCACCTTTCGTGCTCGCTGCGTGGCTGTCGTTCACCGACCAGCGACTCATCGGCAGCGACGCGTTGCCCACGGCCTGGGTCGGCGCGCGCAACTACGCGCGCTTGCTCGCCGACACCAGTTTCTGGGCCGCCCTGCGCAACAACTTTTTGTTCGTGGTGGTGGTGACGCCGCTGCAATCGGCACTGGCGCTGGCGCTGGCCTTGCTGGTGAACGAGCAGTTGGCAGGCGCGCGCATTTTTCGCACCGTCTACTTCATGCCGGTGGCCACCACGATGGCGGTGGTGGCTGTGATCTGGTCACTGCTGTACAGCCCCGACGCGGGTGTGATCAACCGCCTGGTGGGCCTGTTGAGCCTTGGCAGCGTCGGCCCGCAAGACTGGCTGCGCGACCCGCTGCTGGTGCTGCCGGCGGTGATGTTGATGTCCATCTGGCAAGGCGTGGGCTTTCAGATGCTGGTCTTCCTGGCCGGGCTGCAGGCCATACCCGCCGACTTGTACGAGGCGGCCACCCTGGACGGCGCAACAGCGTGGAAGCAATTCCGCTTCATCACGCTGCCGATGCTGAAGAACACCACCGTCTTCGTGCTAGTCACGACCACCATCTATGCCTTCCAATTGTTCACCCAGGTGCAGATCATTGCCAACAGCGGCGCGTCGG
>JAYVCL010000192.1:0-4026 GCA_043749975.1 Burkholderiales bacterium | reverse complement strand
GCGAAAACGCTTTCAGCGCCAGGACACTGGCATCGGCGCCCTTGCGGCGGTTTGCTGGGCGGCTGTCGACCATGATCGTGGCGTTGATCGCGCGATCATATCCAGCGCGACGCGCCGCCCCGGGCTTGCGCGCCCGGGGGTATGCACCCTTGCTAAGGCCCGATGATTGACGCGAAAAGGGCCTCGACCGCCGGCACGCTGTCGGGCCGGGCCTCGAAGCCCAGCGGCGCGAACCAGGCACGGCGGATCATCAGGCTGTCGTGCGCGTGCCGCAGCACCTGGTCGGCGAGCAGCTTGCGCGCGGCAACGGGGCCTTGCGCGGCGGCGAGCACGGCGTCGCTGACCAGGGCATCCAGCCCATCGGCGGCAGCCCGCCAGGCGGCGCTCTCGGCGCCCGTGCGGCCATGCACATCGCGCGCTTCGCGCAGCGCCTGGCCCAGTGCGCCGGCGCGCTGCGGCTGGGTGGCGGCCAGGCCAGGCAGCACCGCTTGGGCGAGCGCGATGCGCAGGGCCAGTTCGGCCTGCACGAGCTGGCGTTCCTGGTGGCGGCGCGTAAGGTCGAACTGCAGCCAGGAGACAACCAGCCGCAACTGGTCGACCGCCAGCGGGTCCTGCGGGTCGACTGCCGGCGCCACCACCTCGGTCAGCGCCTTCACGGCCGCCTGCAGCGCGTGATCGGCATGTTCAGCCATGGGCGGCCTCATCGTCTGCGGCCAGTGCCTGGCCCAGCGTGCGCCGCAGTTCCTCCATCAGCACGTAGGCCGCAGCCTCGATGCGCGAGAGCAGCACGTCCTGGTGCGAACGGCGCAGCCGCACCACCCGGTAACCGGTGGCCAGCACCGTGACCGCCTGCTGGTAGCGGCTGAGCACGGTGTAGAAGCGCAGCCGCACCGGGTCGACCGGCCAGCCGCTGGCCTGTTCGTAGCGGTGCAGGAAGTCTTCCAGTGGCAGCAGGCCGCAGACCAGCAGCGTGCGGCCGTCTTCGGCATAGTGGCCGATGGCTTCCGAGGTGGCCCAGGCCAGGTCGCGGTGGCGGTCGCCGAGCGCGCAGCGCTCCCAGTCGAGGATGGCGGTGATCTGGCCGCTGGCCTCGTCGAACAGGAAGTTGCCGGACCGGTAGTCGCCGTGGATCAGGCTGGCGTGGTCCAGCGCCGGCAGATGGCCCTCCAGCCAGCTTTGCGCCAGCGCCATCAGCGGCACCGGCGCCGCGCGGTCTTCCTCCCAGCAGCGGGCGGCACGGTTGAGTGCCCAGCGCGCGGCCTGCGTGCTGCCGATGCCGGGGCGGTCGAAGTGATCCAGCCGGTGGCCGCGCAGGTCCAGCCTGTGCAGCCGCGCCAGCGCATCGACGAACTGCTGCGCCAGCGTGTCGCGCAACGGGCCGTAGTTCGTGCCCAGGCCGGTGACGCGCTGGTTGGAGAAGCTGCGCGGCTTGGCGACGCCGGTGCAGAAGCTGTAGATCAGCGCCGGTTCGCCGAGCCAGCGCCCTTCGCGGTCGACCCAGTAGACCTCGGGCACCGGCAGCACGCCAGCCAGCACCTGCAGCGCCTCGGCTTCCGATTGGCGGCTCGACGGGTTCAGCGATTCGGCCGGCTCCATGCGCAGCACCAGCACGCGCTGGGTTTGGCCACGCAGCGGGCGTTCGGTGTCGAGCGTGAAGCGCAACTGCAGCTTGCTGCCGCCACCGCCCAGCCAGGCCAGGTCACGGATCTCGAAGCCGCCGTCGAGGTGCTCGCGCAGCATCGTGCGCAGGCGCTCGCCGATCTCGGCACGCGAGGGTGCCCGATAGGGCCCGTCGGCGCGGCGTTGCAGGCGGCGCGTGAAGGCCCACTCGGTTTCTCTGTCCAGCGGAAAGCGCGCCTGCATCGCCGCCAGGAAGGCGGCGTCGGGGCGGTCGCGGTCAACATTGATCACCATGTCAGCCGGTGTGCACCTGCGCCCACGACTGGGTCCAGCGCCGGCCGCGGCGGCGCGACAACGCCGGCACGCCCATCGTCTCCATCACGCAGCCATGGCCGACGCGGCCCTTGTGGAACCACTTCATCAGGCAGGTGTAGGTGACGGTGGCCGAGTAGGCGTTCCACGGCGCGCCGATTTCTGAATAAGCGACGAAGTCATGCCTACGCCCGCGGCTGTCGGTGAGTGACATCTCCATCGCCGTCACGACGTTGCCGATGCGGGTGGTCGAGAGGCGCCCGTCGGCGATACCCCAGACCCGACCGTCTTCCAGCACGTAGGCATGCGCCAGGCGCTGGTCGGCGCCGGCCGGCGCGTCCAGGTCGAGGTGGGCGATGGCGTGCAGCGCCAGGTCTTCGCCGAACGACGCCGAGATCGAGTCCTGCGCGTTCATCACGATCGGGTTGCGGTGGCCCCAGCTGTGGTCCATGCGCTCGACGCAGTCGACCTCGTAGCGGATGCCGCGGATCTTGACGTGGCCGCAGACCCGGCCGGTGAGGTCGAAGTGGCCGCCCCAGGCCGCGCCGAGGCCGGAGTTTGCCTGCTGCTCGTGTTGCGTGCGGCCGGCGCGCGGGCTGTGCGCGGGGTCGTGGATGTCGAACGGGTCCATCAGCCCGATCCAGTCGACGTGGATCTCGGTGTCGTTGTAGCCAACGTAATCGATCCGGTAGTCGCGCGGCGGCCGCACCGCCTGCACCGCCAGCCCCATCGGTGAGCGGATGTCGGAGAAGCGCTGCGGCCCCGGCAGGTGCGGCTCGGCATGGAAGTAGACCAGGTCGGCGCGGGTGTCCGACAAGCTGCCGTACACCGTGACGTCGTTGACCATGGTGCCCAGGCCCGGCCGCGCGACCACGTAGACCGTGATCATCAGCCGCTCTTCGGGGATGATGATCGGGAAGAAGTAGGTCTCGGCCCAGGTGTGGCCGGCGTCGGGCGGGGTGTGGAACTCGAGGTCGGCGGCGCTGATCACGGCGGTGTCCTTCAGCGGGCGCGGGCGCGCTGCAGGTCGGCGCCCAGCGCCGCCTTGACATCGGCGCCGATGGTGCCCCACTGCGCGTCGTGCACCGACGCGGTGGCCTCACGCATGCGCGTCAGTTCGGCGTCGCTGGGCACGTTGATGGTCATGCCCAACTCTTTCAGGCGGCCCAGGCTGCGTTCGGCCTGCTGGCGGTTCACGCGCCGCTGCTCGGCGGTGGCCGCACGCGCGCAGTCGCGCAGCACGCCCTGCTCGGCCGCAGGCAGCTGGTCCCACAGGCGCTTGGAATACATCACCGCCACCGGGTTGTAGAGGTGGCGCGTCAGGCTCAGGTACTTCTGCACCTCGTAGAACTTGGCGCTCTCCACCAGGTTCACCGGATTTTCCTGGCCGTCGACGGTCTTGGTCTCGAGCGCCGAGTACAGCTCCGGGAAGGGCATCGCGACACCAAAGCCGCCCAAGGCCTTGAAGGTGGCCAGCATCGCCGGGCTGGGCAGCGAGCGCATCTTCAGGCCCTGCAGGTCTTCCATGCGCGTGATCGGGCGCTTGGAGTTGGTCATGTTGCGGAAGCCGTTCTCCCAGTACGCCAGGTTGACGATGCCGACGGCGGCCAGCTTCTGCGAGACCAGCTCACCGGTCGGGCCGTCGAGCACGGTGTCGGCTTCCTTCTCGTTGCTGAACAGGAACGGCAGGTCGAACACGCCCGCCGCCGGCGCCACCGTGGCCATGTAGGAGGTGGCCGTGACGAGGATGTCGAGCGTGCCGGTACGGATCTGCTGCAGCGTGGCGGCATCGTTGCCGAGCGCGCCGTCAAAGAAGGGCTGCAGCTTGAGCTTGCCGTTCGACTTCTGGCCCACGCACTGCGCCAGCGCGCTCAGGGCCAGGCCCAGCGAGTGCTCTTTCGAGACCACCAACGCGGCACGGATGGTGTGCTCCTGGGCGCCGGCCGGGCCGGCGCCCAGCAGCAGCGCGGCGGCGCTCGCGATGACGACGGCGCGGATGGAGTTGTTCATGGCTTGTCTCCTGGGATGGGGGTCGGTTGGCGGGGTGCCTGCGGTCGCTAGTGCAGTGTTCGACACTGTGCAGCACTTGAGAAA
>JAYVCL010000191.1:0-4984 GCA_043749975.1 Burkholderiales bacterium | reverse complement strand
CAGCGAGCCAGCTACCCCCAAGCCTCAGACCCCCTCCAGGCTCATTCCTCGCTGGAATCACGTGCCGGGCTCCAGGCTCATACCTCGTTGGACAAGACTCTGGATTGACCCGCGCTGTATATATTCATAATATACAAGCGTGACGCTGCTCGACTCAGTACATCGCTTCAATTGGGACGTGGGCAATGAGCGCAAAAGCCATGACAAGCATGGGGTGAGCCAATCCGAAGCGGAGCAGATTTTTTTCAACGACCCGTTGCTGGCGCTGGCCGCCCCAAGGCATTCTGAACATGAGGCCCGCTGGCATGCGCTGGGCAAGACCAACGAAGATCGGGTCTTGCACATCACCTTCACGCTGCGCGATGGCAACAAGGCGCTGCGTGTGATCTCGGCGCGGGACATGCACCGCAAGGAAAAAGCAGTCTATGAACAAGCCAAGCCCTAAGGCAGGGAAGCCATTGTCGACGCTTACCACGAAGGCACGCGCAACGACCGCAGCAGAGGTACCGAAGTTCCGGTCAGAACTTCAAGAGCGCGAGTTCTGGGAGCGCACCGACTCGACGCCGCACGTCGACTGGTCTCAGGCACAGCGTGTGCGACTGCCCAATTTGAAGCCGACCTCCAGGTCGATTTCGCTGCGCCTGCCCGCGAGCCTGCTCGACGCGCTGCGGGTCGAAGCCAACAAGCGTGATGTGCCGTACCAATCGCTCATCAAGGTGTGGTTGGCGGAGCGGGTCGAGACGAAGCGCTGAGCACACTTTTACTGGTCAGGTCACACGGCACGCGGGTGGAGGCGAAGCGATGAGTGCGAAGAAGCGGGTCTTGAACGTGGGCAGAAAGCTGTCATGCCCCCACCTTCTGCGTCGCTTCGGTGAACTCCTCAATCTGGTCGAAATTCATGTACTGATAGATCGATTCGCTCGCCGCCGTCAGCACGCCCATGTCGAGCATGTATTCGGCGCGCGTCGGGATGCGCCCGAGCTTCGAGCAGATGGCCGCCAGCTCGGCCGAGCCCAGGTACACGTTGGCGTTTTTGCCGAGCCGGTTCGGAAAGTTGCGCGTGCTGGTGCTGAACACGGTGGCGCCTTCTTTCACCTGCGCCTGGTTGCCCATGCACAGGCTACAGCCGGGCATTTCCATGCGCGCTCCGGCATCGCCCAGCACGCCGTAGTGGCCTTCGTCGCTGAGCCTTTTGGCGTCCATCTTGGTGGGCGGCGCGACCCACAATTTGACTGGGATGTCGCGCTTGCCTTCCAGCAACTTGCTGGCCGCGCGAAAGTGGCCGATGTTGGTCATGCAACTGCCGATGAACACTTCGTCGATCGCCGCGCCGGCCACGTCGCTCAAGGTCTTCACGTCGTCGGGGTCGTTCGGGCAGGCGACGATGGGCTCGTGGATGTCGGCCAGGTCGATGTCGATGACGGCGGCGTATTCGGCATCGGCGTCGCGTTGCAGCAGTTGCGGATCGGCCAGCCACGCTTGTTGCGCTTTGATGCGGCGTTGCAGCGTGCGGGCGTCGGCGTAGCCCTCGGCAATCATCCACTTCATCAGCGTGATGTTGCTGTTGATGTATTCGATGATCGGCTCTTTGTTCAGGTGCACGGTGCAGCCGGCGGCCGATCGTTCAGCCGACGCGTCGCTCAACTCGAAAGCTTGCTCGGCCTTCAAATCGGGCAGGCCTTCGATCTCCAGAATGCGGCCGCTGAAGATGTTTTTCTTGCCCTTCTTCTCCACCGTCAACAGGCCGGCCTTGATGGCGTACAGCGGGATCGCGTTGACCAGATCGCGCAGTGTGACACCCGGCTGCATTTGCCCTTTGAAACGCACCAGCACGCTCTCGGGCATGTCGAGCGGCATCACGCCGGTGGCCGCTGCAAAAGCCACCAGGCCCGATCCGGCCGGGAAGCTGATGCCGATCGGGAAGCGCGTGTGGCTGTCGCCGCCGGTGCCCACGGTGTCGGGCAACAGCAGCCGGTTCAACCAACTGTGGATGATGCCGTCGCCGGGGCGCAGCGCCACACCGCCACGGTGGCTGATGAAGTCGGGCAGCTCGTGGTGCATCTTCACGTCGACCGGCTTCGGGTAGGCGGCGGTGTGGCAAAAGCTCTGCATCACCAGGTCGGCGCTGAAGCCCAGGCAGGCCAGGTCTTTCAGTTCGTCGCGCGTCATCGGGCCGGTGGTGTCTTGCGAGCCGACGCTGGTCATGCGCGGCTCGCAGTAGGTGCCGGGCCGCACGCCTTGCTGGTGGCCATCGACGAGGGGCAAACCGCAGGCGCGGCCGACCATCTTCTGGCCCAGGCTGAAGCCCTTGTGCGTGTCGATCGGGTTGTGCGGCAGGCGGAACCGCGTGCTCACTGGCAGGCCCAGCGCGTCGCGCGCCTTGGCCGTCAGGCCGCGGCCGATGATGAGCGGAATGCGGCCACCGGCGCGCACCTCGTCGAACAGCACTTCGCTCTTGACCTTGAAGGTGGCGATGAGCTTGCCGTCTTTCAGTGCCTGACCTTCGTAAGGGCGCAACTCGACCACGTCGCCCATGTTCATTTGCGACACGTCCAGCTCGATCGGCAGCGCACCGGCGTCTTCCATCGTGTTGTAGAAAATCGGCGCGATTCTGGTGCCCAGGCAGACGCCGCCGAAGCGCTTGTTGGGCACGAAGGGAATGTCTTCACCGGTGAACCACAGCACCGAGTTGGTGGCCGATTTTCGCGATGAACCGGTGCCGACCACGTCGCCCGCATACGCGACCACGCGGCCCGCTCTTTCGCATTCTTCACGCAGGGTTTCGATGAACTTGACCGGGCCGCGCTTGCCTTCGATTTCAGGGGCCGCTTGTGCAGATTGGCCCGGGCGCGGATTCTTGTGCATGGCCAGCGCGTGCAGCGGAATGTCGGGACGGCTCCAGGCGTCGGGTGCGGGCGACAGGTCGTCGGTGTTGATCTCGCCGGGGACCTTGAAGATGCTGACCGTGATGCTGCGCGGCACTTCGGGGCGTGCGGTGAACCACTCGGCATCGGCCCAGCTTTGCAGCACGCCCACGGCATGCGTGTTGCCCTGGTCGGCCTTGGCCTTCACGTCGAAGAACTGGTCGAACATCAGCAGGGTCTTCTTCAATGCATCGGCGGCCACGCCGGCGACGACATCGTCGTCCAGCAGGTCGATCAGCGGGCCGATGTTGTAGCCGCCCAGCATGGTGCCGAGCAGCTCGGTGGCGCGGGCGCGGTCGATCAGCGCGCAGGTCTCGCTGCCGTGTGCCACGGCGGCCAGGTAGCTGGCCTTGACCATCGCCGCTTCGTCGACACCGGCCGGCACGCGGTGGGTGATGAGGTGCAGCAGCGTGGCTTCCTCGCCGGCGGGCGGCGCCTTCAGCAGCTCGATCAGTTCAGCGGTTTGCCTGGCTGACAACGGCAGCGGCGGGATGCCGAGCGCGGCGCGTTCGGCAGTGTGTTGGCGATAGGCTTGAAGCATGAAAAGTCTCCTCGAGAAAATGCGGTGTCAGGTCACCTTCGGCACGATGACCTTGAGGCCCTTGAAGTAGTCGCGGAAAAAGCCGGCGTCGCGGGTGATGAGGGCGCTGCACTGGAGCAAGGCGTGCGCGCCGACAATGAAGTCGGGCACCGTGCGCTGGCGTGTGCCGCCTCGGCTGCGGTAGCGGCGCTGCATTTCGCCAGCGCGCAAGGCCGACTTCTGTTCGACCGAGCTGAAGCTGACGCCCATGTCTTCGAGGACCTGCATCGCCTGGTCGCCGTCGCGCAGCGAACTGCAAACCTCGGCGACGACCACGTCGCACACCACCACCGGGCCTCGCGCCAGCGCGTCGCGCAGCGCGTGCTCGGCGGCGTCGGCCATGTCGGAGTTGCTGAGCAGTTCGACGATGACGCTGGAGTCGACGGCGATCATCGCAACGTCGCCTCGTTCAGTGCCTGCTCAAACATCGACCGGGTCACCTGGGGCACGGCCTCGAACGGCTCGCATGGCGTCGTCGACCGACGCGAAACCATCGAGCTTGAAGCGGCCCCGAGCGCGCGAGATCGCGTCGTCCACGCTCTTGCGCAGCACGATGCGGCTGCCTTCCAACTCGACCTTCAGCGTGGTGCCCTTGACCAGTCCCAGTGCATCGCGCACGGCTTTGGGTAAGGTGATCTGGCCGCGCTCTGCAACGGTGGCTTCCATCTCGGACTCCTGAAAAGTATGCACGAAGTTTACATACTCAATCGTCCGTATTCAAGCCTGCCGCGCGCCGCCCGGGCCAGCCAACTCACTGCAAGGTGTTGGTCGGCGTGGCGCCGCTGGCCGCCGCCTTGGCCGCTTCAACTGCCACGCGCTGTTCGGCGTGGGTGCAGCCGTCGACGATGCGCTGTCCGATCTTGTGGTTCATCAACATCGACTTGACCGGTATTTGCAGCCACACCACGCCGGATTTCTTGTCGTGCAGGCGCACGGCACCGGTGGAGGTTTCTTCGGGCGTCATTACATAGTGCGCATTCTTGAAGCTGAGCTTGAAGTGCCCCGGCCTGTCGGCCATGGCTTCGACGCTGACGTGCTGGTTGAATTCGCAGTCGGCACTGCCGGTCAGCACGCGCGCCGCGATTTCGAGCTGGTTGCCGGTGATCGCCTCGACCGTGTCGGTGGCCAGGGCCAGCCCCTTGGCTTGGGACTTCAGCTTGTGCCGCGTGGTGGCCGGTTTCGGGGCCGATTTGTTTGCCGCAGGCTTGGCTGCGGCATTGCCGGACGGTGCTGTCGTTTGGGCGAAGCTCGATGGGCTCACCAGTCCAAACAGGGCGCAAAGGGTGAGGGACAAACGGATCATGCTGAACATGGTGACGGCTCCTTGTTGGGCTGGATGAAGTGATTGTCGAACCGGTGCAACCGCGACTTGAGGCAGTTCGAGCCGGGTCTTGAAACAGTTTGCGTCGGCGGCGGGAAGCCCACTCAAACAGCCGCTCCGAAGAACGCGACGCGCACCTCGGCGGGCAGCGGCTGCCCG
>JAYVCL010000190.1:0-5084 GCA_043749975.1 Burkholderiales bacterium | reverse complement strand
TCGAGCCAGGTCTGGTTCTGCGTTTCCCACACCTCGGTGGTCAGGGTGCCGCGCACGGCGCGGGCGTTCTCACGCGCAGCCTGCAGGCAGTTGCGAATGCTCGACCCGTTGTCCGCGTCGCTGACCATGTATTGCATGACGCTTTGCGCGCTGACCTTGCCGTGCCGCTCGGCAAAGTCGCCGCTCAATTCGCTGATGCTGAGCAGGCCTTTCCAGCCCTTCTCGGCGTCCTCGACCGACTGCGGCAGCAAGGCCATCTGGTAGTTCACATCCAGCATGCGGGCGGTATTCTCGGCCCTTTCCATGTAGCGTGCCATCCAGTAAAGATGGTCGGCAGTCCTTGAAAGCATGTTGATTTCTCCGCGTCAGGCTTCGAGAACCCAGGTGTCCTTGGTGCCGCCGCCTTGCGACGAGTTGACGACCAGTGAGCCGTCTTTCAGCGCCACGCGGGTCAGCCCGCCCGGCACCATCTGCACGTCCTTGCCGCTGAGCACGAAGGGCCGCAGGTCGATGTGGCGTGGTGCGATGCCGCTGTCGACGAAGGTCGGGCAACTCGACAGTGCGAGCGTGGGCTGTGCGATGTAGCCGGCCGGGTCGGCGATCAGGGCCTTGCGGAAGTCTTCGATCTCCTGCTTGCTTGCGGCGGGGCCGACCAGCATGCCGTAGCCGCCTGCGCCGTGCACCTCTTTGACCACCAGTTCGCCCAGGTGGGCCAGCACGTATTTCAGATCGTCGGCCTCGCGGCACAGGTAGGTGGGCACGTTGCTGAGGATCGGTTTTTCGCCCAGGTAAAACTCGATCATCTTCGGCACATACGGGTAGATCGACTTGTCATCGGCCACGCC
The DNA here is from genome assembly GCA_043749975.1 of Burkholderiales bacterium. Taxonomy (GTDB): domain Bacteria; phylum Pseudomonadota; class Gammaproteobacteria; order Burkholderiales; family Burkholderiaceae_C; genus JANYJJ01. The sequence continues at coordinate 4,239 of JAYVCL010000190.1, read as the reverse complement.
GGTTCCGATGGCGTTCGACAAGGTCACGTTGCCCGCCCGGTAGGCGTCGAGCAGCCCGGCGCAGCCCAGCGTGGAGTCGGCACGAAACGCGGTCGGATCGAGGAAGTCGTCGTCGACCCGGCGATAGATCACGTCGACCCGCTTCGGCCCCTGAGTGGTGCGCATGTAGACGAAGTTGTCTTTGACGAACAGGTCTTGCCCTTCGACCAGTTCGATGCCCATTTGCTGCGCTAAAAACGCGTGCTCGAAATAGGCGCTGTTGTGCATGCCGGGGGTCAGCACCACCACCGTCGGCTCGTTGACTGTTGCGGGTGCCACGGCGCGAAGCGTTTCGAGCAGCAGGTCGGGGTAGTGAGCCACCGGTGCCACGCGGTGCTGGCTGAACAGCTCGGGGAACAAGCGCATCATCATCTTGCGGTTCTCCAGCATGTAGCTCACGCCGCTGGGCACGCGAAGGTTGTCTTCGAGCACGTAATAGCTGCCGCTGCCATCCGGATTGGCGGCGCGAACGATGTCGATGCCCGAGATGTGCGAGTAGATGCCGCCGGCCACATCGACGCCCATCATTTCGCGGCGGAACTGAGCGTTCTTCAGCACCTGCTCGGCAGGCACCAGGCCGGCGCGGATGATGTCTTGCCCGTGATAGACATCGTGGATGAATCGGTTCAATGCGCGCACCCGCTGGGTCAGTCCGCGCTCCATCTCGGCCCACTCTGACGACGGAATCACGCGCGGGATCAGGTCGAACGGAATCAGGCGTTCGGTGCCGGCATTTTGCGAATTGGCGTCGTCGTCTTTCGCGCCGTAAACGGCGAAGGTGATGCCCACGCGGCGGAAGATCATTTCGGCTTCTTCGCGGCGCGACTGCATCACGCCGTGCGGTTGCTGGGCCAGCCAGCGGCCGTAGCCCTGGTAGTGTTCACGCACCGTGGTGGGTGTGGCCTGCATCTCGTCGAAGCTGGGTTTCATCGAACAAATCTCCTCGTGATCGAGGTTAGCAAACTTCGGGCCATTTGAAGCCGTCGCGGTGCATCGGATGCTCAACGATGGTGCCAATAACGCCGGGCCGCATCGCGCTGGCACACGCCGGCGCTAACGGCGCTGGCGTCGCCACGCCACAGCCAGGCACCGCAGCCCGGGCTGTCGGGCATCGCGATGCTTCGCTCGCGATATCGATCCAGCACCTCCGCCGCAGGGTGGCCGAAACGGTTGCGGTAGCCGGCCTGGAACACCGCCACATCGGGGTGCACGGCGTCCAGGAACGCCGCGCTCGACGAGGTCTTGCTGCCGTGGTGCGGCACCACCAACACCTCGCTTTGAAGCGTTGCACCGTGCAGCGCCACCAGCGACGCCTCTTGCTCGCGCTCGATGTCGCCGGTAAGCAAGGCACTGTGCGCCTTGCCGCCATGAGCTTCGCCTTGCACCCGCACCACGCACGACATCGCGTTCGAGCGCAGCGGCCGGTCGTAGTCGCCCGGCGGTGGGTGCAACACGTCGAACCGAACACCGTCCCAGGTCCAGCTTTGCCCGGCTTCGCAGCGGCGGCTCGGCACGCCGCGCAGCGCGGCCTGCGCGTGCAGTGTGTGCTGTGGTTCCAGCGAACTGAGCATGTCGTCCACCGGCAAGCCGCCCAGCAGGGCCGGTGCCCCGCCGACGTGATCGCTGTCGCGGTGGCTCAACACCAGGCGGTCGATGCGCGCCTCGCCGCGCGAGCGCAACAGCGGCAGCAGCACCCTCTGGCCGGCATCGCTGTCGCGTGAATATTGCGGCCCGGCGTCGTACACCAGCAGGTGGTGGCGTGTGCGCACCAGCACCGCCGTGCCCTGCCCCACGTCGGCCGCGATCAGCTCGAACCCGCCGGGTGCCGGTTGCCACAGTGTGGGCAGCAGCATCGGCAACGCCAGCGGAATGGCCAGCGCGCGCAGCCGCCACGGCAACGGCATCACCACCAGCGCAGCCGCCAGCAGCCCCGCAGCCTGCGCCCACAGCGGCGCCACCGGAACCGTCCACACCGCCAACGGAAAGGTGGCCAGCCAGGCCAGGCCGGCAACGCCGAGCTGGATGATCCACGCGGCCACCGACCACAGCGGCGCGAACGCCGCGCCCAGCATCGCCAACGGCGTGATGAGCAAGGTCACCAGCGGAATCGCCACCAGGTTGGCCAGCAGCCCCACCACCGACACCTGCTGGAAAAAAACCACGCTCAGCGGCGTCAGGCCCACGGTGGCGATCAGTTGCGTGCGAAAGCCCTCGTTCGCGCTGCGCCCCAGGCCGCTTGCCACACCGCGCCAGCCCGACGTCGCTGGCGGCACTTCGGTGTCGGGCGCATGAACCGCTTCCGACGACATTAGCAAACCCACCGCCATGAACGAGAGCCAGAACCCAGGCTGCAACAGCGCCCACGGGTCGAAGGCGCTGACCACCACCGCCGCACCCAACAGCACCAGCGGCCAAGGCCAGCGCCGCCCGAAGGCTTGCAACACGGTCACCGTGGCGAGCATCCACACCGTTCGCTGTGAAGGCACACCCCAGCCCGAAAACACCGCGTAGGCCAGCGCCGCGATCAAGCCGCCCCAGCGCGCCGCCTGCTGCGCCGGCAGCCACAAGCACGCACGCGAACTGCGCCGCCACGCCGCAGCCACCAACAGCCCGGCGACCCAGGCGAACATGGTCACGTGCAAGCCGCTGATGCTGACCAGATGCGCGATGCCGGTGCTGCGAAACAAGTCCCAGTCGTCACGCGAAATGGCCGACTGGTCGCCCACCACCAGGGCGGCCAGCACGCCGGCGGCGCGCCGGTCGGACACGCTGGCGTCGATGGCGTCGCGCACACGCTGACGCCAGCGCTCGACGGGGTGGCCGGCGGCGGTGTCCAGCATCGCGGTGGGCGCATCACGCACATAGCCGGTGGCGCGAACGCCCTGCTCGAACAGCAGCAGCTCGTAGTCGAAACCGTTCGGGTTGAGGTTGCCGTGCGGCTGGCGCAGCCGCACCGTGAAGCGCCAGCGCTGGCCCGCGCGCAGCTCGCGCTGTGGCTGGCTCAAGACCGCGTCTTCGTGAAAGCCCGCATACCAGCCCAGCGCCACGCTGGCCGGCAGCGACACCGCCTGCCCACCCAGTTGCGCCTGTTCGATGTCGAATGCAAAGCGCAAGCCCGCGCTGGAGCGTTGCGGCAGGCTGGCGACGATGCCGGTGACCTGCACGTCGCGGCCCTCGAGGGCGGCGGGCAGGCTGTCGGACAGTTGAATGAACGCACGGCCGCCGGTGGCGCTGAAACCGAGCAAGCCAAAACCCAGCACGGCACACACGAAGGCGCGCTGGCTGCGCCAGGCCACCCACAGGCAAGCCAGACCGGCGCACAGGGCGAGCGCATAAAAAGACCAGGCCATCAGCGCGCGCTCCTGAAGCTGCAGCGCCACGCCGACCAGCCACGCCACAGCCAGCGCGGCGAGGCGCCATCCGTGGTCTTTGCCTTCCATGAGCGCAGTGTAGGATTCAAAACCACCTGGCTTCGACCGCACACCATGTCTGTCTACGACCGCTTGAAATCGCTCGGCATCGAACTGCCGCCCGTGTCGGTGCCGGCTGCGGCTTACGTGCCTTTTGTACGAACGGGAAACCTCGTCTTTTTGTCAGGCCACCTCGCCAAGCGCGACGGCAAGCCCTGGGTCGGTCAACTGGGCCGCGACATCGACACCGCCACCGGCAAACTGGCGTCTCGTGCCGTGGCCATCGACCTGCTGGGCACGCTGCAAGCAGCCATCGGCGACCTGAACCAGGTGGAGCGCATCGTGAAAGTCATGTGCCTTGTCAACAGCACCCCTTTCTTCATCGAGCAGCACCTGGTGACCAACGGCTGCTCGGAGCTGCTGGCTGAAGTGTTCGGTGCGCGGGGCGCACATGCGCGCAGCGCCTTCGGCGTGGCGCAGATCCCGCTGGGTGCGTGCGTCGAAATCGAGCTGATCGCCGAGGTGAAATGAGGCCGTCGAGCGCGAGCCGCTGGTTCGGCGGCATGGTCGTCGTCAGCCTTGCGGCGGTGGCTGCGGCCCTGGTCTCGCAACATCGGTTCGACATGCAGCCGTGCCCCTGGTGCGTGCTGCAGCGCATGATCCTGCTGGCCATTGCGCTGGCCGGCGGCATCGGTTGGCTGTGGCGTGCTGCGCCGGGCCGAAAACTGGCTGGCTCACTGGTGTTCGTGCTGGCGGTGTCAGGCATCGGCGCGGCGCTGTGGCAGCATTT
>JAYVCL010000189.1:0-2972 GCA_043749975.1 Burkholderiales bacterium | reverse complement strand
TATGCCGACCGGGCCCGCTTCGTGGCCGACCCCGATTTCGTGCCGCTGCCCGGTGGCAATGCCGACGCCTTGCTGAGCCCGCGCTACCTGCAGCAACGCGCATCGCTGATCGGGGCGCGCAGCATGGGCCGCGCCGAGCCGGGCGTGCCCACGCTGGCAGCCGTGAGCCTGGCCGACGACCGCAGCCCCGAGTTGGCGTCCACATCGCACATCTCGGTGGTCGACGGATACGGCAATGCGTTGGCGATGACGACCACGATCGAAAACGCGTTCGGCTCGCAACTGATGGTGCGCGGCTTCATGCTCAACAACCAGTTGACCGATTTTTCATTCACACCCAGCGAGAACGGTGTGGCGGTGGCGAACCGGGTCGAAGGCGGCAAGCGGCCACGCTCGGCGATGTCGCCGATGCTCGTGTTCGACCGTGCCAGCGGCGCGCTGCTGATGAGCCTGGGCTCGCCCGGCGGCTCGGCCATCATCAACTACGTGGGCAAGGTGCTGGTGGGCACGCTGGACTGGGGGCTGAACATTCAGCAAGCCATCTCGCTGCCCAACTTCGGCTCGCGCAACGGGCCGACCGAGCTGGAAGCAAACCGCGCTTCACCGGCCTTGATCCAGGCCTTGACGGCCCGCGGCCACGAGCTGCAGTTGATCCCCCAGACCAGCGGCCTGCAAGGCATTCAACGCGTCGTCAAGGGCGGCTACCCGTCGTGGTTCGGCGGTGCCGATCCGCGCCGTGAAGGTGTTGTGCAAGGCGGCGATTGAGGGAATGTTGAATGGCCGCCTCATCGTCGCAGCGCGAGCCTCGAAGGTGTTGCGGGCGCGCTGGACCGAGAACTTCGCGAGTGGTACCGAACGCCAAGCCCTGCGGGTCGAGTTCAGCGTGAATCGGCGCGAATCGGCGCGAATCGGCGTATACCCATGCTGACGCCGACGGTGCCGGCAGCGGCACCGGCAAATGATCCAGACCCGATCACATCGAAGGACGAAATGACAAAGCTTCGCCTGTCCACGGAAGAAGCGCTGCGGCACAGCTTGACCGGAAGCGATCCGGTTGCCACCGCGCTTCCCGGCGGACATCGCGTCGAAGGCCGGGTGCCGCTGGAAGCCGTCGTGTTTACCGAAGAGCTGAGGCGACGCCCGGCGCGGCCGCCGGATCATGAAGCCGAAAATCGTGCCCTCGTGAGATTGGCCCGGGCGCTGGCCGACTCGCCGCGCACCGTGCTTCAAACGCTGGTCGACACCCTTGTCGAAGTTTTCAGCGCCGGCTCGGCAGGCGTCAGCTTGCTGAGCAGGGACGGCGAGAGTTTCATCTGGCCGGCGATCGCCGGCCAGTGGCAACCGCTGGTCGGCGGCGGCACGCCACGGAATTTCGGCCCCTGCGGCGACGTTCTCGATTGCGACGCCCCGATGTTGTTCAAGCACCCGGAACGCCGTTACCCGTATCTGCTGCCAGTCTTGCCGCCGGCCACAGAGTGCCTGCTGTTTCCCTTCCATGTGAACGGCAAAGCGGTGGGCACGATCTGGTTGATCGCCCACGACGATCGCCGCAAGTTCGACGCCGAGGATCTGCGTCAACTCGAAAGCTTGGGCCTCTTCGCGTCGGCGGCGTATCAGTCGGTGCGGTCTTCCGATGTCGCGCTCGATCAAGAACAGGTCGCGCGCAGCCTCATGCAGGACGCTGTCCAGTCCGGCCTGGTAAAGGGCACGCTCGACGCCGAATTGCGCCGCAGCGAGGAACGCTACCGCAGCGTTTTCGATTCCCTCGAGGCGAGCGAGCAGCGAGGCCGGCTGGCACTCGACGCGGCCGAACTGGGGACGTTCAACATCGACCCCGCGACCGAGACCCTCACGACGGACGAGCGCTTTCGGGCCATCTTCGGTGCGGCGGACGGGTCGATCGACTACCAGCGCGCGTTTTCCATCATCCACACGCAAGACCGAACCCGCATACGCGAGGCCGTGATTGCCGCGACCCGGCCGGTCGATCCTGCGCCCTACGCCGCCGAGTACCGCGTGGTTCACCCGGACGGGTCCGTCCGATGGGTGTACGCCAAGGGTCGGGCAAATTTCAGCGTCGACGCAGCGGGGTTGCAAGGCAAGACCTCGAGCTTCGACGGCATCGTCGCCGACATCACCGAACGCAAGCAGGCGGAAGAAGCCCTGCGCCTGCGCACCGCGCAGTTCGAGACGCTTCTCGGCAACGCCCCGATCGGCGTGTACCTGATCGATGCCGACTTTCGCGTGCGCCAGGTGAACCCGACCGCGCTGCCGGCGTTCGGAAATATTCCTGACTTGATCGGCCGCGACTTGGCCGAGGTGCTGCACATGCTATGGCCGACGCAAAAGGCCAGTGACACCGTCGAACAATTTCGCCACACGCTGGAAACCGGCGAGGCGCACCTTGTTCCCGAGATGATCGAGTTTCGCGCTGACCGCCAGACCATCGAGTACTACGAGTGGCAGATCAACCGCATCCCGCTTCCCGATGGCCGCCACGGCGTGGTTTGCTACTTTCGCGATATCTCGGAGCGCGTTCTGGCGCAGGAAAAAATTCGCGAGAGCGAGTGGCGGCTGCGCTACGCCACCGAGTCGGCGCGGCTCACCTTTGTCGAGATCGACCTTGCCAGCGGCATTGCGTGGACGGCGGAGAATTTCGCTGCGGTGATGGGCTATGCCTCACCGATCCAGCAGCGGGGTGACGCTCCGGTAGGTGCCACGGCATTGCTCGAACATGTGGTGCCCCACGACCGGCCGATCGTAAATATGGCGCTCCAGGAGTTCTTCGGCGGCAAGCCGACCGGCAACATCGATTACCGGGTGCTCGGCGACGACCGAATCGAGCGCTGGATCGAAACCCGCTGGTCCACGGTGTTCGGTGCCGACGCCCAACCGTTGAAATCGTTCGCCACCAACCTCGACATCACCGAGCGCAAGCGGGCCGGCGAACTGCTGCGCTCCAACCACGACAC
>JAYVCL010000188.1:0-7599 GCA_043749975.1 Burkholderiales bacterium | reverse complement strand
AGATGTCGCGAATGGTGTCGCCCCCGCTCGCGCAGGCAAGCGCCTTTTCGCGCAGTCACTCGACAGACTGCGGTGTGCGGTGTGCGGTGTGAAATGATCCTAGAAGCCGCAGTTGGACGCGCCCGAGCGGGCTGCGATGGGGTGCGCTGGCAAGGCCTGGCGCAGGCGTGCCCTGCGCTTCGCTGGGGCTTGACGCTGCGGGCTCATGCCCGCAAGGAGGAGCAACGCCGCCAGCGCACCGCAGCGTGGCTCGCTCGGGTGTGTAGCGCTCTCACCCACGAGGTGATGGATATCGTGGGCGGAAATGTGTGCATTCACGCGGTGAGTCCGGCGGAATCAAGCGGTCAACTGCGGTTTTTAGGATGAATTCCATAGCGTCCAGTCCATCATCGGGCCGACGGACAAGCGCCGGGGGCTGGGTTGTTGGTTTGATTGCACTGATCTTCTCTTTGTCGGTCCAGACGGATGCGGGACGGACCAGAGCCGACCGCTGCAAGCGGCAGCACAAAGTAGGTCGATGCGATCTCACGGTTTGCGCAATGGCGGCTCGTCAACAAATGCCCCGGTGCCGCGATCGAATCGCATGATGGTCACGCGGTGGTTGCCGACGCGACCCGACGACGAGAACGTGATCGGTGGCAGCGTCGAGACGCGAAAATCTCGCAGTTGGTCGAGATGGGCCGCGAAGCTTTCGCGGTCGATGCGTCGGGCCGAGCGGCGCGCGCCCTCCACGAAAACCTGTGCCGCGGCGACCGCAACGGCCTCCGGCCCGGCTCGCCGAGTGCTCCTTGCACCGTCGGGCACGGTCACGACGCGCACCAGCACCAGGCGGTCGATCGTCGACGGCGCCAACTCCATGATGCGCGGGCCCAACCAACTGGCCAAAGCGGCAATCGGGAACCGATGCGCGCGGTTCGAGCGGTCGGAAAATAACGCGCTGTGCTTGAGCAGCGGGTCGATGTCGCCGAGGTAGAGGCAGGCGTCGACCTGTTCGTCGCTCAGGTGGCTTGCCACTTGATCGGGCGTCGACGACAGATCGGTGCGAACGACCACTTCGATCGGGCGCGTCGACAACCAGCCCGCGATGAGGTCGGTCAACAAACTCGAACGCGCGCTGCCGTCATGAAACAGCGCCAGGCGGGGCAACGAACCAGAGGCGACCCCGCCGAGCACGTTTGCCAGCAGCACAGTCGTCTGCTCCAGCAAACTCGGCAGGAGATAGTAGGTCGCATCCGGAGCCGGTGCGTCGGGGGTGTGGACGAGCGGGCCGATCAGCGGAACGCGTCCGTCGGCCAGCAGCGCGGCGACCTCGTGGTCGTCGGGCTGCAGCATCGCCCCAACCAAGGCAAAGACGCCGGCCCCGTGCTCACCGTCCTGGGCCGCCTCGTCGGTACGCAGAACTCTGAGCAGCGCATCGAGTTGGCTGTATCGATCGGTGCCGCCATCCTCGACGACCAGGGCGAGTCGACGCCCGAAGATCCCGCCTTGCGCGTTGACCGTGGCGAAGGTCGCTTCGATCGCCGCGTGCACGCTCGCGCCGATCGCCGCGCTCGGCCCGGTCAATGGCAAGACCGTGCCGATGCGCAGCACCTGCTCGCCGACGCCCGGATCGCGGTCTTCGTTCGAACCGAGCACCGTGAGATAGCGGTAGAGATCGCGCCACTGGGCATCGGTCAATGGTTGCCGGGGCATCAGGGCAGCGAGCGGCTGGCCCGAAGCACCGATGCCGTCTGCCACCGCACGCCGCAGCGACGCCTCGTCGTATGCCGCGCGGAGCCCGCCCGAATTGCTGCCGGGCGCCGCCAGCACATCGAACGCGATGGGCGGTATCTGCACGCCCGCTTCCAGTTTTCCCTGCCCTGTCCGCCCATGGCAGGCGCTGCACGCCGAGGCGCGGCCTGGCGCGTCGAGCGGCTTCGGATCGAGGCCGGCCTGGTAGATTTTTTTCCCGGCGGCCAGGTTCGGCGTGAGTGTCGACGCTGCGTCGGCCGCCGTCGCTGCGGCGAGCGAGACGGCGACCACCCAACCGAAAATCATCGCGCGGCAGGCGGCGATGGGCAGCGTTCGATTCCACATCGGCGGCACCCAGCCGTGCGCGCCGCAGTTGCTACCGTGCGGCCGCGACCTTGCGCGCGGCGGCGGCGATCTCGGCGGGCTTGTCCATCGCCAACGCCTTGGTCCATACGCCCGCGGCGTCGTTGCCGATCAAGAGAACGTTGCTGTGCTCCATCGGCTGCTTGGCATAGCTGCCGAGCTTGTAGAGCACCCAATCGATGTTTTGCTTGCTGCCGGTGAGGAACGTCCAGCCCTCTTTCGCGCCGCGGGCCTCGGCGTAGGCCTTCAAGGCCTCGGGCGTGTCGTTCAACGGGTCGATCGTGATCGAGACCATGTGGTAGTGCGTCGCGTCGCTGCGCAGCAGCTCCTGCACACTCGCAAGGTTGCTCGTCGTGGCCGAGCACACCGACGAGCAGCCCGCGAACATGACGTTGATGAGCACGACCTGGTTCTTGATCATGTCGTCGTAGAAGCGCACGGCGCGCTTGTCTTGCGTCATGAGCGGGAGGTTGGTGAAGTAGCGCGCGCCATCGGCGTCGGCCGAACGGGAAGCCGTCGCGACAGGCGTCGCGCGCACCTCGGCAACTGCCCCCTGTGCGTGACCTTTCGCCTCTGCCTGTACGACGGCACGCGCCAGTTGATTCGCCGGCGCAAAGCCGCTGATGCGCGTCCACTCGGACACGCGGTCGTTGCCAACGAAGACCAGCGGCGTGTGATCGTTCTTGTCGGCCGCTGCGACGCCGAAAGCCTTGAGCAGCTTCTCGATCTGCGCGCGATCGCCGGTCACGAAGGCCCAGCCGGGTGCGGCCTGGTGGCGGGCCGCATAGCGCCCGAGCACCGCGGGCCGGTCGGTCTCCGGGTCAACGCTGATCGAGATGAATTGAACGCTGGTCTTGACCGTGGTTTGCGCCTGCGCGTCGCGCATCACGGCCGTGGTGATCGGGCACACCGCTTCGCAGCGCGTGAAGATGAAGTTGATCGCGACCGTCTTGCCTTTGACCAGGTCTCGATAGAAGTTGAGCGCGCGACCGTTCTGGTCGAGCACCTGCACATCGGGGATCGAAAGGGTCAGGGCCTGGGTCTGAGTCTGGGTTGCGCCGGCGGCCGGTTGGGCTTCGTGGGCGAAGCCGCTCGCGGCAGCCACGAGGCCGGCTGCGGTCGCGAGCGCTGCCACGAACGCGCGGCAAAAGCTCATCGAACGATCTCCACCCGGTTGATCGCGATGGCGAGTTCGTGAAGGCCGCCGTTGCCGGGCAACGGTGCCACGTGAAACTCGGCGCGCACGATGTCGGCATTGCTCGACAGCGCGCCGAGGAATGGCGCAAGCCCGGTGCCGAGGTGCTGGGCCGTGCCCTGCCTGACGAACGGCTTGCCACCGCCTCCGGCGAGAAACACCTTCATCCGCACGGCGTAGCTTTCGTTCGTCCCCACGTTGGCTTGCGCGTTGACGCCGAGGCCGCGCACCGGGGTGTCAAAGAGCAACACGATCGGGCCGGGTTCGATGTCGGTGAAGAGCACGTTCTCGTTGGCGACGAAATCGCCGTCCCATTGATCGACGGCACTGCCTTGCGTGAGCACGATCAGATCGGCCGGGTGGGTGAGCTTGAAGTCGAACCCGCCGTTGGACTGGCCCGGCAGAAACTGCCGCGTGCCGAAGGTGATCGGCACATCGGGCACGAAGACGGTGTCCCACGCGATGAAGTCGGTGCCGGGCTGTGCGCCGAGTGTGGCGCGCGATGCGAAGTTGAGGGACATGATTTTCTCCTGATGAGTTGCGGGTGAATTAAGGGCTCAAGGGCCGCAGAACACCGCGGCAGGGCCGGCTGCGGCCCCCGGCCACGGCGTGAGGCGGCCGACGTTCGGCCCAGTCAGGCCGCGTGTGCCGAGGGGCCCCGAGCCGAGTTGGAGGAACGACAGGCATTCGAAGTTGTTCGGAATGCGCGGCTCGCCCATCACGATGTTCTCGGGAAAGATGTATTCGCCGACCGGCGCGGTGAACTGGCCCCAGACCAGGCCGTTGGCGGCCAGCGGCGCGGTCGGCGCGGGCATGCCGTCGAAGGTGGTGCCGTCGCCCTTGTCGAACGTGACGACGAGTTCGCGTGGCGCACCGAGCGTGGAGCCGCCCGCCTTCAGCGCCGCGGCGTTCTTGCCCAGGATCAACCGATAGCGGCCGAGCGCGCCCTGCCGCTTGTTGGGCCTGCCGAGAAAACGCAGCGTCTTCGAGCCGTCCGCTGGGTTCACATCGATCGCGTAAACGTTGAGCGCGCGGCTCGGGTCGGTGCTGAAGGCTTCGACCTTGAGGCGGTCTTGCCCTTCCTGGTTGAACGGAAGCACGCTCGGCCCCATCGTGCCGATCAGCGAAACCTCTTGGCTCACGTAGGCGGGGCGCACCTTGTCACCGGGCTTGGTGAAGATGCCAATGGAAGCGACGATCGTGTGCGCCGAGGTGTACAGACCCTTCGCATCGCTGGCGACGGTGCCCTGGTAGGTGATGTAGTCGCCCTCTTTGAACGGGGCTTGTTGCGATGCGTCGCAGCCGGGGCAGGGCTGGATCGTCAGCGCCACGGGTACGGTGGTGACGAGCGGCACGGTGTCCATCACGAACAAGCGGCTTGGCGGGCCGGTGGACGAGGCCGGCCGGTTCGAGTCGGGGCACAGCGGGTCGGGGGCGGCGCTGCGCGGCACGCACATCGGGTAGCCCGATTCGGCATGCATCGTCGGGTTGTCGGTGTCGGCGGTGAAGCGCCCGTCTTCGGGCAAAGCGGGACTCGGTGGTGCGCTCGGCGACGAGGTTGCGCGGCCGAAGCGGCCGACCGCATCGTTGAGCTTGACGCGCGCGTCGGTCGGCGATGCCGCCGAACCGGCCACCGCGTCGGGGTTGCCGCCGACGAAGATTTCGCCGGTGTCGCGATCGATCTTCTGGATGTAGCCGTTACCGGCGTTCAGCGCCTGCTGCGTCACCTTGACGAGGCCGGCGATGTAGACGTTGCCGACGATGTTGCCGGTGATCGCGGCCTCGAACGACGCCAGCGCCGCGGGCCGCGGGCCGTCGCAATCGAGCACGGCTAGGCCCGAGCGCAGCGTGCCGGCGGTGCCGGGGCAGGCCTCGCTCGGCAGGCGCTCGGTGATGGTCGGCTTGGCCATCACGAAGATGTCGTCGGCGGTCAGGTAGCTCGCCGGCATCTGGATGATCAGGTTGGTGGGGATCACGACGTTGATGCCGTTGACCATCATCTTCGCGCTCGTGAGGCGCGAGCTGCCCGGCGTGCCGCTGTCGAGCGTGAACTTCTGGATGTGGCCGACGATCGCGAACGGCGTGGCGCCGAACGGCGTCTGGGCCGATGCGCAGGGCGCAACGCCGACGATGGCGCCGGCCACGGCCGTGTGAAGCAAGGCGGAGATGAACTTGTTCATGGTCGTGATTTCCTTCTCGTCGCGTGAACGCGGCTCAGTGCGAAAGTGCTGCCGTCGACGCCGCCGGGTTCGCGTCGTCGCGAACGCTCAAGGCGATCGCCGGTGCATCTGAGAATCGATGCGCTCGCGCGCCGCTGGCCACCATCAATTGGTAGGCCCCCGCGTGCGGGAACGACTCGTTGACTTCGTAGACGCCGGGTTCGGTCTCCGCCGCACGGCGGCGCTTCTGCCAGTGACCGGGTGGCACAAAGAGCAGCACCTGCACGTCGGTCAGGCCGGTCACCGGCTGCCGGCTCGCGGCATCGACCAGACGGACGCGAATGGCGGTCGGTGTGCGGGCTTGGATGCGCTCGGCGGCAAACACGGGCTCGATGACGAGGCCCGGCGCCGCGGCTTGCGCAGCCTCTTGCGCTCCGGGTTCGACCGCCACCTCAAAGCAGTTGAGCAGCCGCGGCGTGTTGACGAGCACCGGCACATCGAGCAGGCCTGCCTTGTGCAACGTGACGGTGGTGGAGTAGACGCCGGGCGCGGTCTCGCTCAGGCTGCGGTCGATCAACATCAAGCCGCGCGGAACGCGCTTGTAGTTTTGCAGCGTGCCGGTCGGCGCCATCATGCCCTCCTGGTAGAGGTAGAGCAGTTGCTCGCTGGCGTTGGCGATCAGCGCGGCATTGCCGTCAGGCATCGGCGCGATCATGTCGGCGATGCCGATGTCGGCCGGGTGGCTCGCCGGCGCGAGGCGGCCGGCTTGAATGTCGACCACGTGTGGCGCGCCGGCGCGCAGCGCGGTCAGTTCGAGCAGCGAAAACTTCTCGGAGCCGAGACCGCGCACGTAGACGTAGCGCTGCGTGAAGCGCATCTGGTCGGGCTCTTTGACGACATCGACCTTCGCCACCACGCGGTGATCGGCGCTGTCGATCACGGTGAGCGTGCTGTCGAGTCGATTCAAGGCGAGCGCATGGCGGCCTTCGGGCTCGAACTGCAACGCGCCGATGCCGCGCCGCACCGGCACGGTGGCCACCACCTTGCGTTGCGCTGGGTCGATGACGCTGATGCGGACGCCGTTGAGCGGCGCGACGTAGAGCATTTGCGCCGCCGTTCCGTAGGCCATCGCGGCCGGCGTGTCGCCGACCGGCAGCGTCGCGAGCACGTCGAGACTCGTCGTGTCGATGAGGCTAACGCTGCCGGCCGCGGTGTTGGCGACGAAGGCATGGCGGCTGTCGCTCGAGAAGGCCAGCGTGTGCCGGCCGGCGGCGACCTTCACATGGCGCGCTTGCGAATGCGTGGCGGCATCGATCACGACGACCTCGTCGCGGCCATCGAGCCCGACCCAGACCTGCCGGCCATCGGGCTGCACCGAAACGCGGGTCGGCGCACTGCGCTCGCCGGTCGCGATCGTCTTGACGAGCTTGCGGGTGCGCACGTCGACGATCGCGACGGCCGACTCGGTGGGCATCGTCACGTAGACAAAGTCTTTCGATGGCGAAAGCGCCCAGTCGACCCCGACACCCGGCAGCACGACGATGCTCTCGAGCTTGCTCACGGTGAGCGCGACCTGCGGGTTGAGGAAGGTGAGCGTCTTGTCGTCGTTGAGCGTGACGACGACGAAGGCATTCAGGTCGACATCGGCGCGCTGCGGCAACGCGCCGGCGACGAAGTTACCGACCTTCTCGCGGCACTCGGCTTCGTTCGGCGCCTCGCCGCTGCCGCGCGCCTGCATCCACGCACGCGGGTGCAGGTTGATCATCGGCTGGCCGGTCTGCATTTCGGTCAGTCGCAGCCGCACGGTCGCCTGCTCGCCGGAGCGCAGCACGCTTTGCGCTGGATCGGCAGGCAGCACCGAGAGGTCGACCGCGATGCCGCCGCTCTCGAAGTGCTGCGTCGAAGGCGCCGCGCTCGCATCACGTGGGCCAAGCAGGACGAGCACGACGGACGCGACCAGCGCGATAAGTGCGTGCATGGCTGTGGCCAGTAAGGCGTCAGGGTGTGACACGGAAGATCCCCCACAGCCCGCCGCCGAACATGAAGCCTTCTTGCGTGCGGTACAGGTAGTCGCCCGGCACCTGGAACGCGCCCCCGGCCTGGGTCAGGATGTTCAGGTGCCGCGCCGGGCCGATGCCCCCGGCCGTGCCG
>JAYVCL010000187.1:0-14806 GCA_043749975.1 Burkholderiales bacterium | reverse complement strand
GGTTCGGGACATGAGCAGCGGATTATCCGCACCCGCGATCAAGACGAAGTCACAGCGTCGTCCAGCCGTTGCTGACGGCAATCTTCAGCAGTTCGCTGGCCGATTCGACACCCAGCTTTCGGCGCAGGCTCAGGCGGTGCGTCTCCACCGTGCGCACGCTGATGTCGAGCTGCCTGGCGACGAACTTGTTGCTGCGGCCATGCGCCAGCAGCAGCAGAATTTCATGTTCGCGCCCGGTCAACTGCGGCCCCGACGCGCCGGCCTGCGCCACCAGGTTCGCGACCTGTGCGCTGAAGTAGTTGCCGCCGGCCCAGACCGCGCTGATCGCCGCGATGATCTCCTCGGTCGGCGACTCTTTCAGCACATAGCCGCGCGCACCGGCACGAATTGCACTGAGCACGTATTCACGGTTGTCGTACATGCTGAGCATCAGCACGCGGATTTGCGGGTGCCGCTCGCGCAAGGCGTTAGCCAGTTCGATGCCGTTCATGCCGCGCATGCCCACGTCGACCAGCATCAGGTCGGGGGTGTCGGCCGCCGCAATCGCAAGCGCTTCGACGCCGCTGGCGGCCTCACCGATCACCTGCAGGCCCGGCACCACCGACAGGCGGGCACGCAGGCCGTCGCGCACCAGCGAATGGTCGTCGACGATGACGAGGCGGATGCTCGGGGCCGTCATGGGTGGGCGAATCAGGCGATGCCAGCCAACGGGAAGCTCGCGGTCAGCGACGTCCGCCCCGGGTGCGAGACCAACGCGAACGTGCCGCCGTTGCGCTCGACACGCTCGCGCATGTTGGTCAGGCCAATGCCGCGGTCTTTGCTCAGCTCGACCGTCTTCACATCGAAGCCGCAACCATCGTCGGTGATGCGCAGCTCGAGTTTGTCGTCACGGTCTTCGAGCTGGATGTCGATGTGGCGCGCTTGCGCATGCCGTTCGACATTGCGCAGCGCTTCTTGTGCAACGCGGAACAAGCTCACCGCCTGCAGTTCTGGCAGGTGCCCCTCGTGCACCCGCGGCGTCACCTGCACTTGCAAACCGCTGCGGTCGGCCAGTTCGTTGGCGATTTGTTCCAGCGCGGCTGGCAGTCCCAGGTCGTCGAGCAGCGCGGGCCGCAGATCGTGCGAGATGCGGCGCACTTCACCGATGGCCTGCGACAGCGCGGTGATCTCGGTGTCGATGGCCGTGACCGGTTTGCCGTCCGGGTGCGCGAGTCGGTGGCCGACAAGCTCGAACTTGTACTTGATCGACACCAGCAGTTGGCAGATGTGATCGTGCAGCTCGCGCGACACGCGGGCACGCTCTTCTTCTTGCGAGCTGACCACGCGGTGCGCCAGCGCCTTCAACTTGCGGTCGGCCTGGCGCTGCTCGCTGATGTTGAGCGCCAGGCCGCCAGCGAACACCAGCAGCGCTGACACCACGGCCACCGTGGCCAGGCCGAGCAAGGTCTGGCGAATGCTGGCGAGCAGGTTGCCGCGCAGCCGCGCAGCGGCGGCGTCCACATCGTCGAGGTAGATGCCCGTGCCCAGCATCCAGCCCCAGCGCGGCAGCTCGACCGAGTAGGCGAGCTTGCGTTCGGTGCGCCCGGTCGACGGCTTGGGCCACAGGTAACGCTGGTAGCCACCGCCCTCTTTCGCGCGCTCGGTCAACTCGCGAATCACATAGATGCCGTCGGCGTCACGCATGTTCCAAAGGTTCTGCCCCACCAGATCGGGCATGCGCGGGTGGACCAGGTTCAGGCCTTCTTTGTCGTAAACGAAAAAGTAGCCGTCGTCGCCAAAGTTCATGCTCGAGAGAATCGCCTTGGCTTGCTCTTTGGCCGCTTCGTCGTCGCGCCCTGCGCCGTACAGATTCCCGATCGAGGTCAGCGCCAACGCGATGTAGCTGCGCAGCTCGTCGCGCTTGGTGTTGAGCAACACCTCTTCGAGCACTTGCGCCTGTTCGCGCTCCAGACGCTGCGTTTCCAGCACCATCAGGCCGCCGATGAATGCGATCGCCAGCAGCAGCGGAGCCACCGCGAGCACGAGAATTTTGGCCTTCAGTTTCATGGCCCGATTGTGCGGGCAGGCACGGCTGCCGGTGAGCTTCTACGAACGCCGATGTTTTGGCTTCGCCGAAACTTTGCTTCGCCTCGTTTTGGCTTCGCCGAAACTTTGCTTCGCCTCGTTTTCCCTTATGCAGAACTACGCAGCCGATCCACGCAGTGATGCGCATGCGCGATGGCGCTGCCGCGCGGATAATTACGGGTTGTTGCAGTCAGGCCCCGCCCGGGCTTGCGCAGCTCGAACCACACCCACAGCAGGAGACTCTCGATGTTCCGTTTCACGAAGATTGCCGCCGCCATTTCACTGGCCAGCCTGAGCGCGATGACCCTGGCCGCCGACCCGATCAAGATCGGCGTGGCCGGCCCGTTCACCGGCGGCTCGTCGTCGATGGGTGTCAGCATGCGCGACGGCGTTCGCCTGGCCACCGACGAGATCAACAAGGCCGGCGGCGTGTTGGGCCGCCAACTGCTGCTGGTTGAGCGCGACGACGAAGCCAAGAACGAACGCGGTGTGCAGATCGCCCAAGAGCTGATCAACAAGGAGAAGGTCACTGCGACCGTCGGCTACATCAACACCGGCGTGGCGCTGGCCTCGCAGCGCTTCTTTCAGGAAGCCAAAATCCCGGTGATGAACAACGTGGCCACGGGCTCGCTCGTCACACACCAGTTCGACAAGGAAGCCGAGAACTACATCTTTCGCAACTCGGCGCACGACAGCATCCAGGCGCCGATGATCGTTGAAGAAGCCATCACCCGGCGCGGCTTCAAGAAGGTCGCGATCCTGGCCGACTCCACCAACTACGGCCAGCTCGGTCGTGAAGACCTGGAGAAGGCGCTGAACGCCAAGGGCGTCAAGGCGGTCGCGGTCGAGAAGTTCAACGTAAAAGACGTGGACATGACCGCGCAGTTGCTGAAGGCCAAGGAAGCCGGTGCCGAAGCGGTGCTGACCTACGCCATCGGCCCTGAGCTGGCGCAGATCGCCAACGGCATGACCAAGCTCGGCTGGAAGGTGCCGCTGGTGGGTAGCTGGACGCTGTCGATGGCCAACTTCATCGACAACGCCGGCCCCGGCGGTGAAGGCGCGCGCATGCCGCAAACCTTCATCCAGGAGCCGACCACGCCGAAGCGCCAGTCGTTCATCATCAGTTACCTGAAGACCTTCAACCCGAAGAATGCGCGCATGGATTCGCCTGTCTCGGCCGCCCAGGGTTACGACTTGGTCTACCTGCTGGCCGCCGCGATCAAGCAAGCCGGCAGCACCGACGGCCCGAAGATCAAGGCCGCGCTGGAAGACCTGAAGACCCCGGTCGAAGGCGTGGTCACAACCTACAACAAGCCGTTCTCGAAGACCGACCACGAGGCGATCACCGCCAACATCCCGGTGTTCGGCGAGGTCAAGGGCCAGCGCGTGGTGTATGCCTACCCTGATGACCAGAAGAAGGCCTCTGAAGTCCGCATGAAGAAGTAAGCGATAAGCGACTCCTGAATCGACGCCGCCCCGAGCTCCCCGCGGCGGCGTCTTTTCTTGCCGCCGGCGCCGGCTGCGCATACTCTGTCGATACGCCGCCGCATCGTGCGGCGACCCACGAGGCCCGTCATGCAAATTCTGACCCAACTGATCTTCAGCGGCATTGCGCTGGGCATGATCTACGCCGTCATCGCGTTCGGCTACCAGCTCACCTTCGCCACCTCCGACACTTTGAACTTCGGCCAGGGCGACGCGTTGATGCTCGGTGCGCTGGTCGGGTTGACGCTGGTCGGGCTTGGCGTGAACTACTGGCTGATGATTCCGCTGGTGTGCCTGTTCGGCGCGCTCCAGGGCGCGGTGGTCGAGAGAATCGGTGTGCGGCCCGCCATCAAGATCAAGTCGGAGTTCGGCTGGATCATGTCGACCATCGCGCTGGGCATCATCTTCAAGAACGTGGCCGAGAACGTGTGGGGCCGCGACGACTTGAAGTTCCCGTCGCCGCTGCCTGAATCACCGCTTCATTTCCTGGGCGCGAATGTGCTGCCGATGGAAATCCTGGTGGTCGTCGGTGCGGTCTTGATGATGCTGGCGGTCGAGTTTTTCAACCGCAAGACGATTTACGGCAAGGCGGTGGTCGCCACCTTCAACGACCGCGACGCCGCCAAGCTGATGGGCATCAACACCGGCCTAGTGATCACGTTTTCATACGCGCTGTCGTCACTGACCGCCGGTTTCGCGGGTGTGCTGATTGCGCCGTTGACGCTGACCGGGGCCACGATGGGCGCGGTGCTGGGCTTAAAGGCTTTCGCGGTCGCCATCATCGGCGGCCTGACCAGTGGCCTGGGCATCGTCGTGGGCGGCATCATCCTCGGCGTGGCTGAGACGACGACCGGGTTCTATCTGAGCACGGGCTACAAAGACGTGCCTGGCCTGGTGCTGCTGCTGATCGTGCTGGCGGTGCGGCCGCAGGGCCTGTTCGGCAAGAGCGTCATCAAGAAAGTCTGACTCCGTGAAGCGCACTCATCTTCTGTTGGCCATCGTCGGCTTCGCGGCCCTGCTGCTGTTCCCGGTCGGCATTCACAACCCGTATTACATCCACCTGTTAGAGACGATCATGATCTACGCGATCGTGCTCTTCGGGCTCGACATCGTGGTCGGCTACACCGGCCAGGTCTCGCTCGGACACGCGGGCTTGTTCGGCATCGGGGCTTACACCGCGGGTGTGTTGGTGAGCAAGCTCTCGGCACCGTTGCTGGTCGCCCTGATCGCAGCAGTCGGGGTCACATCATTGTTCGGTGCGTTGCTCGCGCTGCCGGCATTGCGCGTTTCAGGCCCGTATCTGGCGATGGTCACGCTAGCGTTCGGCACCATCATTCAAATTCTCATCAACGAGATGACGTTCCTGACCGAGGGGCCACTCGGCATCAAGCTCGAAAAGCCGCCGCTGCTCGGTCACAAATTGGACGAGCGCGAGTTCTTCTGGCTGGTTGCCGTGCTGATGGTGCTGGCCTTGATCGTGGTTCACCGAATCCTGCGTTCGCACCTCGGACGCGCTTTCGAGGCGCTGCGCGGCAGCCCGGTGGCGTCTGACTGCATGGGTGTGTCGGTGTACCGCTACAAGGTCTACGCGTTCGTGATCAGCGCCGGCTTCGCTGGGCTGGCGGGCAGTTTGTATGCGTACTCCGAGCAGTACATCTCGCCCAACTCGTACAACTTCGAGTTGACAGTGCTGTTCCTACTGGCGGTGATCATGGGCGGCCGCAAGAGCCGCATCGGCTCGCTGGTGGGTGCCGCGATCATCGTGCTGTTGCCCAAGTTGCTCGACGACATCGAGATGTTTCGCTACGTGTCGGTCGGCCTGGCCGCACTGGTGCTGGTGGTGGCCGTGGTCGGCATCCAGCGCGGGCGCGTGACTCTGAAGCAGATGGCGATTCCGCTGGTCGGCAGCATCGCTTTGGCGGTCTTGTCGTTCTGGCTCAAGACGATGACCGACTGGCGACTGTCGATTTTCGGCGTGATCATGCTGTTCGTCGTGTACTACCTGCAGGACGGCATCGTCGGCTTCGTGCGCAACGCGCTCAATTTGCAATCGCGCCCGACCGACGACTCCGAGAGTGAGGATGCGAGTCACCTGCCTGCCGTCAGGGATGCTTTGTCGACGGCGAAGGCGGGCGCGGGCGAGTTGCTCAGCGCCACCGGGGTGTTGATGCAGTTCGGCGGCCTGAAGGCGTTGAACAACGTCGACTTGAGCATCCAGCGCGGCACCATCCACGGCCTGATCGGGCCGAATGGCTCGGGCAAAAGCACGATGATGAATGTGCTCACCGGCATCTACGTTCCCACGGCTGGCGAGATCTTGTTCGCCGGCAAGTCGGTGGTCGGGCGGACCTCGTCCGACATCGCGCTGTCGGGCATCGCGCGCACATTTCAAAACGTTCAGTTGTTCGGCGAGATGACGGCCTTGCAAAACGTGATGGTCGGCCTGCACCACACGTTCGACAGCAATTTGCTCGACGTGTCGCTGCACCTGCCGCGCTACAAGCGCGAAAACCTGCAAGCCACCGCGCGCGGCATGGCGCTGCTGAAGTTCGTCGGACTGGCGCCGCTGGCGCACGAAGAAGCGCGCAACCTGCCCTATGGCAAGCAGCGCCTGCTCGAGATTGCCCGCGCGCTGGCGCTCGATCCGCAGTTGCTGCTGCTCGACGAGCCCGCGGCCGGCCTGACCGCACCCGACATCAAGGAACTGATCAACTTCATCCGCAAGATCCGCGAGCACGGCGTGACGGTAATCCTGATCGAGCACCACATGGACGTGGTGATGAGTATGTGCGACACCGTCTCGGTACTCGACTTCGGCCAGAAAATCGCCGAGGGCGACCCTGCCAAAGTGCAGGCCGACGAGAAGGTCATCGAAGCCTATCTCGGCGGCACGGTGGCATGAAATACCGTCCACTGATCAACCACGAGCGGGCCGAGCGCCGGGCCGCTATGGGCAACGAAGGGGCCACGCGTGGCCCTTGGCCGGCCCGCATCCCAAGGGCCACGAAGGTGCCCCTGGTGGCCCTTGGGGATCGGCCGGCGTACTCAACGGACGAGGGGCTCCATCCATGCTGACCATCAACAATCTTTTCGCCGGCTACGGCAAGGTGCAGGTTCTGCACGGTATTTCGATCGACGTGCCCAAGGGCAAGGTCGTCACGCTGATCGGCTCCAACGGCGCCGGCAAGACGACGACCATGCGAGCCGTGTCCGGAATGATCGCGCCGACCGCCGGGGACATCTCGCTCAACGGCAAGCGCATCGAGGGCCTTGAGTCGTATCACATCGCCAAGCTCGGCCTCGCACATTCGCCCGAAGGCCGGCGCGTGTTCGCCACCATGACGGTGAACGACAACCTGATCCTGGGCGCATTTCCGCGCCTGACGGGCAGCCGGCCCAAGGGCGATGTCGCGGCGGACCTGGAGCGCGCGCTGGAGCTGTTTCCGCGCTTGAAGGAGCGTCGATTGCAACTGGCCGGCACCTTGTCTGGCGGCGAGCAGCAGATGCTCGCGATGGCGCGCGCGGTGATGCTCAACCCCGAGGTCGTGCTGCTCGACGAACCGTCGATGGGACTGGCCCCGATCCTGGTGGCCGAGGTGTTCCGCATCATCGAGCGGCTCAAGAGCGAGGGCGTGACGATGCTGCTGGTCGAGCAGTTCGCCGCCGCGGCGCTGGGCGTGGCCGACTACGGCTACGTGCTCGAAAACGGCCGCATCTCGGTGCACGGCCCCGCCGCCAAATTGCGCGACGATCCGGCGGTGAAGGCGGCGTATCTGGGCGGCGGCAGTTCGCATTGAGCCGTTGTTAGACCTGGCCCGCAGCACTCGACATGCTGCCGAACGCCATGCGCGCGCTGGAACCGATCTGGCAATCGGCCGGGCTGTCCAGCGGGGCGCTGCAACACCTGACGATGACCGGCAGCGACCCGGTGCTGCCCTGCTCTTTCGCAGTGGGCACCGCAGCGCAAACCGCGCTCGGCGCGGCGGCCCTGGTTGCCGCCGAAATCGGTCACCAGCGCAATGGACTGCGCCAGCAAGTGCGCGTCGACATGCGCCACGCGGCGCTCGAATGCTTTGGCCGCTTCAGCATCGACGGCCGCACGCCCGAGTTGTGGGACAAGCTCGCCGGGCTTTACGGCTGCGGGGTCGAAGCTGCTGATGGCTGGGTGCGGCTGCACACGAACTTCGCGCATCACCGCGACGGCGTGCTGCGCCTGCTCGGCTTGCCCGCCGGCCCCGAAACGCCACGCGACTCCGTCACGAGCGCTTTGAAGCACTGGCGCGCATTCGACTTCGAAGACGCTGCGGCGAACGCAGGTCTGGTCGTGGCTGCGCTGCGCAGCTTCGACGAATGGGATCAGCACCCACAGAGCGCGGCGGTGGCAGGCCGCCCGTTGGTCGACATCGAAAAGATCGGCGACGCCCCGCCGCTCGGGTTGCCCGCCGTGCCGCGCGACGCCCGCCCGCTGCACGGCACGCGTGTGCTGGACCTGACACGCATCCTCGCCGGCCCGGTGGCTGGCCGAACGCTGGCGGCGTATGGTGCCGAGGTGATGCTCGTCAACGCACCGCACCTGCCCAATATCGACGCGATCATCGACACCAGCCGCGGCAAGCTCTCAGCGACGGCGGACCTGCGCGACGCCGCCGGGCGCGATGGATTGCGCACAGTGCTGCGCGACGCGCACGTGTTCATCCAGGGCTACCGGCCCGGCGCGCTGGCCGCTTTTGGCTTCGCACCGGCCGATGTCGCGCAGATCCAGCCCGGCATCGTCATGGTTTCACTGTCGGCCTACGGTGAAGACGGGCCCTGGGCGGGACGGCGCGGCTTCGATTCACTGGTGCAAACGGCCAGCGGCTTCAACCACGCCGAAGCGCAGGCCGCGGGCTCGACACAGCCGAAAGCCTTGCCGATGCAGATTGTCGACATCGCGTCGGGCTACCTGATGTCTTTCGGCGCCCAGGCCGCGTTGCTGCGCCAGCAGCGCGACGGTGGCACCTGGCATGTGCGCGTGTCGCTCGCGCGCACCGCGATGTGGTTGCGTGGATTGGGGCGGGTCGCGAAAGGCTTCGATGCGCCGGCAGCCGACTTCAGCGGCTTGATGGAGACCCAAATTTCGGGCTACGGTGAGCTGACTGCCATGCGCCATGCGGCCGAGTTCTCGCACACGCCGCCGCGCTGGGTGCGGCCATCGATGCCGCCAGGCACGCATGCGCTCGCCTGGTCATCGGCTTGATCGCAAGCGCGCGCAAACACGCGCAAACACGCGGCGCATTCAGCGTCCACTGCGTGCAAGAATCGCGGCTGACTTCCCCTCGAGTGAGTGCAGCGCGCCGTGAGCCTTGTTTTCCCCCACACCTTCGTGCCCTGGTTTCGCACCGTGGCACCGCACATCCATGCTTATCACGGCAAGACCTTCGTCGTTGCCATTGCCGGTGAGTTGATCGCTGCCGGCAAGCTCAGCCCGTTCGCGCAAGACCTGGCCATCCTGCACGCGATGGGCATCAAGCTGGTGCTGGTGCACGGCTTTCGGCCACAGGTGAACGAGCAACTGCGAGCCAAGGGCCACGCGGCGCGCTTCAGCCACGGCCTGCGCATCACCGATGCGGTGGCGCTCGACTGCGCGCAAGAGGCCGCCGGACAGCTTCGCTTCGAGATCGAGGCTGCGTTCTCGCAAGGCCTGCCGAACACGCCGATGGCCAACGCAATCGTGCGTGTGGTGTCGGGCAACTTTCTGACCGCGCGCCCGGTGGGCATCGTCGACGGCGTCGACTTCATTCACAGCGGCGTGGTGCGCAAGGTCGACGGTGCGGCGATCCGCAGTGCGATCGACATCGGCGCGATGGTGCTGCTGTCGCCGTTCGGTTTTTCACCCACCGGCGAAGCGTTCAACCTGACGATGGAAGACGTGGCCACCAGCACGGCGATTGCGCTGCAAGCCGACAAGCTGCTCTTCATCACCGAGGTGGCGGGCATCCATGAAGATGTGGCCGATCCCGACAGCGCGATCGACACCGAGTTGGCGCTGGCCGATGCCGAGCGGCTGATGTCCAGCCTGCCGCGCCCGACCCTGCCGTCCGATCCGGCGTTCTATTTGCAGCATTGCGTTCGCGCCTGCCGAGGCGGCGTGGAGCGCTCGCACATCCTGCCGTTCGCGATGGACGGCGCACTGTTGATGGAGGTGTTCACGCACGACGGCATCGGCACGATGGTGGTGGATGAGAAGCTGGAGAGCTTGCGCGAAGCCGGCTCCGACGACATCGGCGGAGTGCTGCAACTGATCGAACCGTTCGAGCGCGACGGCACCCTGGTCAAGCGCGACCGAACCGAGATCGAACGCGACATCGGGCACTACACCGTGATCGAGCACGACGGCGTGATCTTCGGCTGCGCGGCCCTGTACCCATACCCCGAATCACGCACCGCAGAAATGGCCGCCCTGACGGTGTCGCCGAACGTGCAAGGCCAGGGCGACGGCGAGCGCATTCTCAAACGCATCGAGCAGCGTGCACGTGCGCAAGGGTTCGACAGCATTTTCGTGCTGACCACGCGCACCATGCACTGGTTCATCAAACGCGGCTTTGCCGTGGTCGATGCCGATTGGTTGCCAGAGGCACGCAAGCGAAAATACAACTGGGACCGCCGCTCTCAGGTTCTGGTCAAGAAACTCGCTTGACAGACGTATTCCAATGCGGCCACGCGCCGCCAGTTTCGTTTCAAATCTTGTTTTCATCAGGAGTCACACCATGGCCCGCACCGTCCAATGCATTCACCTTAAGAAACAAGCCGAGGGCATGGATTTCGCCCCTTATCCCGGAGAACTCGGCAAGCGCATCTACAACGAAGTCAGCAAAGAAGCCTGGCAGTTATGGATGAAGCATCAGACGATGCTGGTGAACGAAAACCGGCTCAATCTCGCCGATCAACGGTCGCGGCAATATCTTGCACGCCAGATGGAAAAGTTTTTCTTCGGCGAAGGCGTTGAACAACCGGCCGGGTATGTGCCGCCGACCGCCTGATATGTCGGTTTAGGCTTGAATGGCCCCGCGGGTTTCTGGAATCTCCTAGAATGGGATTCTCTAAACCGCTATTCAGCCTTGAAACCGGAGAACCGCAATGAACAAACTTCAGCAATTACTCGATCAACAAGCTGCTCTTGAAAAAGAGATTGATGCCACCCGCCGATCAGAAAAGGCCACGGCCATTGCCAAGGTCAAGGCTTTGATGAGCGAGCACGGTTTGACCGCCTCCGACCTGGTGGTTCGTGCCGGGCCGAAAGTCGGCAGCGGAAAGGGTGTCAAGGTGGCGGCCAAGTACCGGGACAGCGCCACCGGAAACAGTTGGAGCGGGCGTGGTCTGCAACCGAAATGGCTCAAAGCTGCACTCGCTGCCGGACGCAAGTTGCAAGACTTCGCGCTTTAGAAATCTGCTTTTGGCCTGCGACGGGCCTTGCGCGGCTTCGTCCGCCGGGGGTCTGAGCCGTGCCCGTGTTGACGGCCGCCCGAATATCGTGGGTGCCAGCGACGCTAGACTGGCTCGATGATTCCAGCCGCCTTCGTGCAAGACCTGCTCACGCGCATCGACATCGTCGATGTCGTGGGCCGTCATGTCGAGTTGAGGCGCGGCGGCGCGAACTTCATGGGCCTGTGCCCGTTTCATGCCGAGAAATCGCCAAGCTTCACGGTCACGCCGAGCAAGCAGTTCTATCACTGCTTCGGCTGCGGCGCGAATGGCGACGCGATACGTTTTCTGACCGAACACAGCGGCATGTCCTTTGTCGACGCGGTGAAAGACCTGGCACAACAGGTCGGCATGACGGTGCCCGAAGATGACAAGTCGCCCGACGAGCGTGAGCACGCTGCGGCGCAGAAGCAGCGCCTGACCACACTGACGGGCGTGCTCGAAAAATCGGCCGAGGCCTATCGCAAGCAGCTCAAGCTCAGCCCGCGCGCGATCGACTACCTCAAGGGTCGCGGCCTGAGCGGCGAAATCGCCGCCGCGTTCGGCCTTGGATACGCCCCCGAAGGATGGCGCAGTCTGGCCAGCGTATTTCCGAACTATGACGATCCGCTGCTTGAAGAGAGCGGCATGGTGATCTCGAAAGAGGCCGACCGCGAGGCCGACCGCGACGCAGCAGCGGGCGAAGCAGATCGCAAACGCTACGACCGCTTTCGCGATCGCATCATGTTTCCGATCCGCTCCGTGCAGGGCTCCGTTGTCGGCTTTGGCGGCCGCGTGCTCGACAAAGGCGAGCCCAAGTACCTGAATTCTCCCGAGACCCCGGTGTTCAGCAAGGGGCGTGAGTTGTACGGTCTGTTCGAAGGTCGCGCCGCGCTGCGCCAACGTGGCTACGCGCTGGTCGTGGAAGGCTACATGGACGTGGTCGCCCTGGCTCAGTCTGGTTTCGGCAATGCGGTGGCCACCCTGGGCACGGCCTGCACGGCAGATCATTTGTCGAAGCTGTTTCGCTTCACCGACTCGGTGGTGTTCAGTTTTGACGGCGACTCTGCCGGCCGCCGCGCCGCGCGTCGTGCGCTCGAGGCGAGCCTGCCGCATGCGAACGACACGCGCACGGTGCGCTTCTTGTTCCTGCCCCCCGAGCACGACCCTGATTCGTATGTCCGCGAACACGGCGCGCAGGCCTTCGAGGCATGCATCGGGCAAGCCGTGCCGCTGTCGCGTCAGGTCGCTGCCGTGGCCAGCGAGGGCTGCGACCTCGCCACCGCCGAGGGGCGCGCCCACATGCTGTCCAACGCCAAACCACTTTGGGCTGCGCTGCCGGCTGGTGCACTCAAGCGCCAGTTGCTGGCCGAACTCGCGGCAGCCGGTCGTGACGACGCGGACCAGCTTCTGGTTCAGTGGGGCCAAGCCGAGGCTCGCTCGTCTGCGCGCGAAAACTCCCCCGCTCGGCCGGCCCAGCGCCGCAGCCGGCCGGTCGGCAAAGGGGCGGCCAATGGGCTGGACCGAGCGATCTGGCTGCTGCTTCAGCGCAGCGATCTGTGGGACACGCTGGACGCCGAATCGCATGATCTGCTGGCCGCCCAGCCAAGCCCCTATGAAGCATTTTTCAGTTGCATTGAACAGTGTGTTCACGAGCATGGGCCACTCGCCCCGGCCGCGTTGCTGGCCGAGTTGCAACAAGCGTCGCAGCAAGACCAACAGGGCGCCGCCGTTCTGTCGCGAATTGCCGGCTTCCACGACCCAGAGCCGAACTCGGACATCGCGCGCGAGTTGTCCCTGGTGATTGCGAACATGCGGTTGCAGGCGGTCGATGAAGAGTTGAAGCTATTGTTCGAATCCGGTATCCAGTCGCCCGATGTCCAGCGCCGCAGCCGCGAACTCATGGCCTCCAGAAGGCAGTTGAAAGCCGCGTCGGTGGCGTCCTTGGGGGCGCCGTCGTTGGCGTCAACAGTGAGCGACGCGGGCAACCTGCCGGCGGTATAATCCAAGGCTGTCGCAAAGGCGGCACAGGTACAGCAGCACCTCCGGGCCCCGGCCACCCTCTGAACCAGGGTCCCCTCCAATGGCCACCTTCACCCGCAAGGGCTGCGCACCCAAATCGTTCACGCAAGCATGGGTCACGCCGTTTCCCGGTCTCGGGTGGGTTTGTCGATTCGACCGATTCGCGGGGCCTGAAAGTGTGTGTCGGCCTTGTAAATGGCCTGTTCAGCGTCCAAATTCACTGTACCGCCGCGTTTGTCTGGCCGCAGCCCGAATACAGCGAAGCCCATCACCATCCGAGGAATTGCATGACCGCGAAGAAGAGCGCTCCCGTTAAGGCTGTAAAGCCTGTCGTCCCCGCCAAACCCACGGGCGCGGTCAACATTGCGACCGCCAAGGCGTCGGCGAAAGCTGCAATCAAGCCTGTTGACGTGCTCAAGGGCAAGCCGATCCGCAAGCCGAACGAGGCCGAGGTCAAAAAGCTGGCCGTGCCCGAAGAGGATTTTTCGGATGTCGAAGCGGACCTGGAGGGTGAGCCCGAGGTCGAAGTGGCTGCTGACGAGGGCGAAACCAAGGTCAAGGTCAAACCACTTCGGATGAAGGTGTCGCGTGCCAAGGAACGCGCGTTGATGCGCGAGTTCGGGCTTGAAGAAACCGCGCTGACCGAAGAAGAAGCCGCCAAGCGCCGTCATGAGTTGAAAACGCTCATCAAGATGGGCAAGACGCGCGGCTTCCTGACGCACCAGGAGATCAACGACCACTTGCCCGAAAAGCTGGTCGACGCCGAAATTCTCGAAGCCATCGTGTCGATGTTGAACGACATGGGCATCGCGGTGTACGAGCAAGCGCCCGACGCCGCCACGCTGTTGATTGCTGGCGGCGGCGCCACCACCGCGACGGAAGAAGAAGCCGAAGAAGCAGCCGAAGCCGCGCTGTCCACCGTCGACTCCGAATTCGGTCGCACGACCGACCCGGTGCGGATGTACATGCGCGAGATGGGCACAGTCGAGTTGCTCACGCGCGAAGGCGAAATCGAAATTGCCAAGCGCATCGAAGGCGGGCTGCAGGCAATGATGTTGGCGATCAGCGCATCGCCGACGACGATTGCTGAAATCCTCGTCTACGCCGACCGCATCGCCTCTGCCGAGATGAAGATTTCCGAGGCGGTCGACGGCTTTGTGTCGGAAGGCGAAGCCGACGACTACGTGGCCGAAGAAGACGTCGACTTCATGGACGAGGAAGACGATGACGACGGCCAGGGTGGTAGCAAGGCGCTGACCAAGAAGCTCGAAGAGTTGAAGCTGGCAGCGCTCGCCAAGTTCGACAACTTGCGCATCAATTTCGACAAGATGCGCAAGGCGTTCGAGAAAGACGGCTACCAGTCGCCCTCGTACAACAAGGCGCAGCAAGCCATCAGCGTCGAGCTAATGACGATCCGCTTCACCGTCAAGACGATCGAGAAGCTGTGCGGCATCCTGCGTTCTCAGGTCGATGACGTGCGCCGCTACGAGCGCGAACTGCGCAAAATCCTGGTCGATAAATGCGGCATGCCGCAAGACTATTTCATCAAGCACTTTCCGCCCAACCTGCTGAACCTGAAGTGGGCTGAGAAAGAAGTGGCGGCGAACAAGCCCTACAGCGTGATCCTGGCGCGCAACCTGCCGCCGGTGCAAGAGCTGCAGAAAAAGCTCACCGACCAGCAAGCCCGCGCGGTGGTGCCGCTGGAAGACCTGAAAAAAATCAACAAACGCATGAACGAGGGCGAGAAATCGTCACGCGACGCGAAGAAGGAAATGATCGAGGCCAACCTGCGCCT
>JAYVCL010000186.1:0-3052 GCA_043749975.1 Burkholderiales bacterium | reverse complement strand
CACGGCGCGGTGCAAGGGCAGTGACGACGCTGCGCTGTCGGGTTGCGACGAGGAAATCTCGAAGCTGGTGCGCAGCAGCGCGCCCAGCGCCTTGCTCATTTGCACCAGCATCCGGTTGTGGCTGGCGCGCAGCAGGCCCTGGTGAAAGCGCAGGTCGTGCAGCACGTAGTCGCCGCCGTGGTGCACCGCGTCTTGCATGCCGGCGTAGGCCGTCTCCAGGTGGGCAATGTCTTGCGCCGTGGCGCGTTCGGCGGCCAGCCGCACACCGGCCGGCTCGACGATGCGGCGCAGCTCTTGCAGGTCGCGCAGGAACTCGCGCGACAGGCCGGCGCGCGATTGCCAGGCCACCACGTCGGGGTCGAACCCGTTCCATTGCTCCTCGGCCAGCACGCGCGTGCCGACCTTGGGCCCCGTCACCAGCAGGCCCTTGGCGATCAGCGACTTGACGGCCTCGCGAATCACCGTGCGGCTGACGCCAAGCTCCTCGCACAGCAGCGGCTCCGGCGGCAGCGAGCTGCCAACGGGATAGCGGCCCGTGACGATGGCTTCTCCGAGCAAGTCGACCGTGCCGCCGTGAACGTTCTTGATCATCGAAGGCTGCGCCGTTCAAGCGCGCACGAAAAGCATGACGCCGGCGCTCATCGACATTCCGGCACCGGCGTCAGCACTGCCTGGCCGGTCAAGTGCGCATTCAGGTTGTCGAAAGCCAGGTCAGCCATCGCGCGCCGGGTCTGGGCGGTGGCGCTGCCGATGTGCGGCGTGAGCACCACGTTGTCCATCTCGCGCAGCGCTTGCGGCACGTTCGGCTCGTTTTCGAACACGTCCAGTGCGGCGCCGGCGATGGTGCCTGCTTGCAAGGCGGCGATCAGCGCCGTCTCGTCGACGACCGAACCGCGCGCCACGTTGACCAGGCAGCCTTGCGGCCCGAGCGCGGCCAGCACCTGCGCATCGATCAGCTTGCGCGTGCCCGCGCCGCCGGGTGTGATGACGACGAGGAAGTCGCTCTGCGCCGCCAAGGCCGCCGCCGTGGGCAGGAAGCGGTGCGGCAAGTCGGCCTTGGCGCTGCGAGCCGTATACGCAATGTGCATGCCGAAGGCGGCGGCACGCTGCGCGATGGCCTTGCCGATGCGCCCCATGCCGACAATGCCGAGCCGCGCACCCGACACCTTGTGCCCGAACGGCAGCGGGCCCGCAGGCCACTGCCCGGCGCGCACGAAGCGGTCGGCCCGCACCACCTGGCGCGCCCAGGCCAGCATCAGCGCCATGGCGAGGTCGGCCACGTCGTCGTTCAGCACGCCGGGCGTGTGGGTGACGACCACACCGCGCGCCTTAGCGGCCGCCACGTCGATGCCGTCGTAACCCACGCCGATCACCGAGATGATCTCGAGCGCGGGCAACTGCGCGATCAGCCCCGCACCGACCACCGATTCGCCGCTGGCGAGGATGGCGCGAATGCGCGGCGCGACGGCCGCAAATGCCGCCGGGTCGGTTTCATGCAGACGGTCGTGCAGCGCATAGGCGGCCTGCAGCGACTGCATCAGAAAGGGTGGCAGGCGGGCCACGGCCAGGACGTCAGGCTTGGGCAGATTGGTGGACAAAATGGGGCTCCAAAAATTCCAGCGGGTTTCAACGAGGTTTTAACATCAGGCATCATCAATCGTCGTACCATAATATGTCCAGCACTGTTTTGAGTGTCAGCAGAAAATCGAGCCAGCAACCAGACAACAGCCCATGAGCGAAGACCCCAAGCCCCGCAAGAAGCCCGAAGACCTTCGCAGCCAGCAATGGTTCGGCCGCCAGGACCGCGACGGTTTCAACTACCGCAGTTGGGTCAAGGGCAAGGGCGTGCCGCACGACCAGTTCGATGGCCGCCCGGTGATCGGCATCTGCAACACCTTCAGCGAACTCACGCCCTGCAACTCGCACTTCCGCACCCTGGCCGAGCAGGTGAAGATCGGCGTCTACGAGGCGGGCGGTTTCCCGCTCGAGTTCCCGGTGATGTCGCTCGGCGAGACGCTGCTGCGGCCGACCGCGATGCTGTACCGCAACCTCGCGTCGATGGATGTCGAAGAGAGCATTCGCGGCAACCCGATCGACGGTGTGGTGCTGCTGATGGGCTGCGACAAGACCACGCCTGCGCTGCTGATGGGTGCCGCGAGCGCCGACCTGCCGACCATCGGCGTCAGCGGCGGGCCGATGCTGAACGGCAAGTGGCGCGGCCAGGAACTCGGCTCGGGCACCAGCGTGTGGAGCATGAGCGAGCAGGTGCGCGCCGGCACGCTGAAGCTGGCCGACTTCTTCGAGGCCGAAAGCTGCATGCACCGCAGCCACGGCCATTGCATGACGATGGGCACCGCCAGCACGATGGCCTGCATGGTCGAGGCGCTGGGGGTCGGGCTGCCCGGCAATGCGGCGTACCCGGCGGTCGATGGCCGGCGCAACGTGCTCGCGCGAAATGCCGGGCGGCGCATCGTCGAGATGGTGCATGTGGATCAGAAGCTGTCGCAGATCCTGACCCGCGAGGCATTCGAGAACGCGGTTCGCACCTTGGCGGCGATCGGCGGCAGCACCAACGCGGTGATCCACCTGATCGCGATCGCCGGGCGCATCGGCGTGCCCCTGACGATCGACGACTTCGACCGCCTCGCCAGCGAGTTGCCGTGCCTGCTGAACCTGCAGCCCTCGGGCAAATACCTGATGGAAGACTTCTGCTACGCCGGCGGCTTGCCGGTGGTCATGAAAGAGATCGCGCACTGGCTGCACACCGGTGCCGTCACCGCCAATGGGCAGACGGTGGGCGAGAACATCGCCGATGCGCAGAACCACAACCCCGAGGTCATCAAGCCGCTTGCCGCGCCGTTCAAGGCCAACGCCGGCATCGCCGTGCTGCGCGGCAACCTGGCGCCGCGCGGCGCGGTCATCAAGCCGAGTGCGGCCACACCGGCGCTGATGCTGCACACCGGCCGCGCGGTGGTGTTCGAGGACAGCGACGACTTTCACAAGCGCATCGACGACGAGAGCCTCGACATCGACGAGACCTGCGTGATGGTGC
>JAYVCL010000185.1:0-4221 GCA_043749975.1 Burkholderiales bacterium | reverse complement strand
CCACTATCCTGGCCGACTTTCCCGACCTGCAACCCGAAGACATTCGCGCCTGCTTGCACTTTGCTGCTTTGCGCACTGATCTGGAGCGCCTGGTCGCGTGATCTTCTGGGTCGATGCTCAGCTTCCTCCGGGCCTTGCGGCTTGGTTGACCCAGTCGTGCGGCCTGCAAGCTGTTGCTCTGCGCGATCTCGGGCTTCGTGACGCCGAAGATGCAGAAATTTTCCGCCGTGCGCGCGCCGCCGATGCGGTGCTCATCAGCAAGGACGCCGATTTCGTCGAGCTGATCACCCGCCATGGGGCGCCACCCCGCTTGCTTTGGGTGACCTGCGGCAATGTGACCAATGAACGCTTGCGTGCGCTGTTTGCGGCCACGCTGCCCGCGGCGCTGAATCGTCTTGAAGCCGCAATCTCGATCATCGAGATTGGCAGTGCTGCAGAGTCGTAGCGTGTGAGTTTCTCGTCCTTGCGGCGGTGACCATCAGCAGGTTGATCGCCGCCGCTGATCGGGCGGCAGACGGGAGTGGGAAGGCTGCATCCTCTGCGTGACCCCAACCTCGGCTGCTGACCACAATTTCAGAACCCGTCACGCTGCCCGCGCAAGAACGGCCGGTCGATCTGCTCTGCCATCGTCGCAATGTCGCGCCGGCTTACGCCGCACCCGGTGAAATGCTTTCGCCAGCCGGCCACTGCGCGAATCACCCCGCGGACTTCCAGGGCCGCCTCGTCCTTCGTCAAGGCAAAGAGCGTGCACATCGACATCGCGTTGTCCAGCGTCGAGTCGGCGTCGTCCACACCCACCCGCATCTGCTGATAACCCAGGGCCTGCCCGGAAGGCAACACATCGAACGCGGGCGAGAGTTCATAGTGCTGGGCGCCATCGACCAGCAGCACGTGGTTCTTCTCGTGGTCGTCGGTGTTGTCGATCAGGATGTTGAACACCATGCGCCGGAACAGCTCGCGCATCTGGGCCACGTTGACACCGCCCTCGACGATGCCGCGTCGGCGCAGCAACTGCGCCAGTTCGGGGTAACCCATGCGCTCGCCGGCGGCTTTCAGCGCCACATTGGCGGACATCGCGTGCATCCTGGCCGCGCCCGCTCGGTCGAAACGTTTGATCGCCACCGCATGCCCGTCGACCAGGCGGATCGGCATCGTCTGCGCGGTGCGTATCGCCGCGGCGCGCGCCAGTGTCATCGTCGCGTGCTCGATCAGAGGCGTGTCGGTGGGCTCGCCTTCGGAAAACTTGACGACCCACTGCTCGCCTTCGATGTCGAGTAAGGCTTTCGGCCGCGCGCCGCCCATCGTGGCGCCGGGCGAGATGAGGCGCTTCTGCGCCGGCGCGATCGGCTCGTTGGCCAGCACCTTGCGAACCAGCTCGTGAATCGCCGCCGTGTCCGCCAGCGTCGGCAGCGGGCCCATTCGCCGCGGCTCGTAGCGGTCGGGTGAGAGCGAGACGCCCAGCGCGCCAAAGCGCTCGTCACCGGAGAAGTAGAGGTACTCGAGCAGCGACAGGCGCGGTGGCTTGTCGATGAAACGGATGACGCGCTCGCCCCAACGGTCGGGGCGGGCATCGTCTACCGCGCCGGCTGCGGTGTCCTTCTCGGGCGGCAAAAACTCGCCGGTCAGCAGCGGCAGGTCTTCGCTCAGTGCAAAGCCGCGCGCCAGCCACGATGCGGCATAGCGCAGCGAGACGCTGTGTGGCTTGCGTACGAGGTGCAACTCGCCGACGAGCACTGGCTGCGCCGGGTTCATCAGCAGCCAAAGATGGAGCTGATCCGTTGGACGATAGGCTGGCGCTTGCTGTGCGTTGGGCATGGCCGGTCGGCTATTCACGAGACCGCGCCAGCTTCGCCACGGCCGACGCCGGGGATCTGGCTGCGCGGCGGCGCATTGCCTCGCGCACATCCTGCTCCAAGGCACCGCGGTCGTGCTGCGGATCGGCAAGTTCCGGCAAAGCTGCGGCGCGGCCGATCAACCACAGCGCAGTGGCGACGATGCCGATTCCGACGCCCGCATCGCCCTGTTCCAGGCGGATCAAGGTCGGGATCGACACGCCAAGCCGCTTCGCCCACACGCGCTGCGACTCGTTTCGCCGGATCCGGGCGACCGCCAGGTTTTGGCCCAGGCTTTTCAGTGCCTGGGAAGCTGCCGGCGGCAGGGAAGTGATGGCTTGCGAGGCTTTTGGCATAATATAGATATTACTATAAATAGACAAATAGTAAAGTCTATACATTATTTTTGGTCAAACGACGCGCATGCGTTTGGCGAACTCGACCTGAACAAGGCGTCGAAGCAGCAGCACCTCGAATGCCAGCCGCCGCAGAACACGGAGATTGGTGCCTCGCCCTTCAGTACGGCTGTTCGACATCTAACTGCGTCGTTATTAGCATCACGCATCATGCGAACCACCATCGACATCGACGACCCGATCTTGCAAGAACTGAAGCTGCTGCAACAGCAGCAAGGCAAGTCGCTGGGCAGGCTGGTCTCCGACCCGTTGGCCCAGGCGCTTGTGCAGTCCGGCAAACGGTCCACACGCAAGCCGGCGTTTCATTGGGTCTGCGCGCCGATGAACTCGCGGGTCGATCTGGCCGACAAACACGCATCGCTCGACGCCATGGACACCTCCGCGCCATGAGCTTCGGTATCGACGTCGACATCCTGCTTTCGAATAGGCGACGACGAGGACAGAACCGCGCACGTGGTATTCATCGCCCGGGCGATCAGCCGGTTCGATGCTCAGGTCAGGTCTATTGGCAAATGTTTCCGGATGGGCAAACACTTCCACAGGCCAGGAACTGGCATGTTGTAGAAAACAAGGGTTGACGCAGGAGTTAGCATTTAGCTAACATTTGGCATCTACTTGATCGATTACACCAAGCCGGCGATCAAGACGATGGCGGCGATGCCCCGCAACGTGCGCGAGCTGGTCAAGTCAAAGATCGAGGCGTTGGCGCGTGCCCCGTTCGGCGCGGCCAATGTGAAGCAGCTCGTGGGTGAGCCGGGCTACCGGCTGCGCGTGGGCGATTGGCGCGTCATCTATGACGTAGATTCAGGGCGACTGGTGGTGCGCGTGCTCAAAATCGGGCCGCGCGGAGGGGTGTACGAATGACGACGCGTGTGCAAGTGATCGAAAGGGACGGCGAGCCGGCGTTCTACGTGGTCCCGGCCGATCTGTGGATGGTGGTGCGCGAGGCCATCGAAGACGCCGAGGATGCAGCCGCATACGCAGCGGCGATTGCAGCAGACGATGGCGTGACGTACCCGGCCGCGGTGGCTCACGCCATGATGGACGGTGCCCACCCCGTGCGCGCATGGCGTGCGCACCGCCGCCTGACGCTTCAGGCGCTGGCCGACAAGGCGGGCGTGAGCAAGCCCTACCTCAGCCAGATCGAGGGCGGCAAGCGCGCCGGCACGGCGGCAACGATCAAGAAGTTGGCTCGCGCCTTGGGCGTGGCCATGGATGCGCTGCAGGTTTGACCTGGACGCGGTGCCGATCACGGTTTGGTTGGCCACCCGCGAATCGGGCGTGCAGGCGTGGAACGACGACGGCGGCGCCAACGTGACTTAGGGCAGTTGGAGCATTCGAGCGCTCGCGCCAACATCACCCGATCACCACCGGATCGCCAGCCACCGCCACCCTTCGCAGCCAGGCCCGCATCGCCTTGAACACCCCGACCTCATCCGGCGCCACGCCGTCGTCGCGCATCGACCGACCGCCGATCCCGGTCGTCGTGATGCAGCACGTCGAAGAAGCCGCGCACCTGCGCCATGTGCGATCGGTGCTGGTGCGCGCGCCGCATGTGCGGCTGCTGCAGTTGGGTCGGCTCGACGAACGCATTGCTGCGCATCTCGACGGCATTGCGGTCGCCGGTGAGTACGGCACGGGCCTCGCGCAGCAGGCGCTCGAACGGCCCGGCGCGGGCGAGGTTTTCGTCGCCACCGTGCGCGCCATCGAAGACCGGGACGCAGCCCGTCTCGACAACCTTCTCGCCATCGCCGAAGCCGTGCCCGCGAGCCGGGCAGGGTTGCTCTCGGCCTTCGGCTGGGTCTCGGCGGCTGACTTGCAAGGCATCACCAAAGCGCTGCTGCTCGCAGCCCCACCGTGGCGGCGCGAAGTCGGTTTGGCGGCCTGCGCAATGCACGGCGTGGACCCGGGTTCGGTACTGGCGACCGCGCTGCGCGATGGCGATGCGGGCCTGCGCGCGCGCGCATTGCGCG
>JAYVCL010000184.1:0-3519 GCA_043749975.1 Burkholderiales bacterium | reverse complement strand
CCGAGCCGAACGAGCAGAACACGCAGCAGTCGCCGGCACTCGGGCGCAGCAAGGTTTTGCACGCCTCGCACTCGTAGAAGAACTGGCAGGCGTCGGTGGGCATGGTTTCGAGCTTGACGTGGCCGCAGTGGGGACAGGTCAGCACCGAGGCGAGGATCACACCGCTCATTCGTTCACTTCTCATTCGTTCACTTTCTTGCCGTCGAGCGGAAGCCCGCGCCGGTGGTGCCATTGGCCGTCAGTGCCTGTGTTGCGTCGCCGAGGCGAACATCGACACAGCGCGCCGAGCAGCACCAGCGGCAAGCCCCAGCCGAACCACAGCGTGAACAGCCTTTGTCCCGGCAACTTGTGAATGCTCATGAATGTCTCCAACGAAGTCAATTTTTCTTGAACGCAACCCGCAACGCCGGCAGCATCTTCTCGGCGGCTGCCTCACCGGCGGCGATCAACCATTCGCGGTCGGACAGCACCAGGTCGCCGGTCGGTGCAATCACCGGTGTGACCAACAGGTCGGCCTGTTCGCGTTCGCGCAGCAGGTGGCGCCAGGTCGAAATCGTCACCGTCTGGAACAGCACCGACAAGGGGTTGGTCAGCGACGCGTTTTGCGGCGGGTACACCACATCGACCGCAACCACCACGCGTGCACCCAGCCTGCGCGCCGCAGCCACCGGCAGCGGGCTGACAATCTGGCCGTCGCCCAGCATGCGATTTCCCGCGTGCACTGGTTTGTAGAGGCCCGGCACCGCTGACGAAGCCCGCAACGCGCGCGGCGTGTCGCCGTGGTTCAGCAGCACCGACTCGCCAGTGTTCAGATCGGTCGCGACGGCAACGAAGCGCGTTGGCAGCGCCTGCAACGGCGTGTCGAGCGATTCACGCAGGAAAGCTTCGAGCCGCTCGCCTTTGGCAATGCCCAGCCCGAAGCCGCCGAGAAGAGTTCTGACGGGGTCGATGTCGATCAGCGTCGTGAGCTCGAGTCGCGCTGCGATGGCTTCGATCTCCGCCATCGACTTGCCCGAGGCGTAGTACGCGCCGACCATCGCGCCGGCGCTGCTGCCCACGATCAGGTCGGGCCGCAACCCCTCGCGTTCGAGCACCCGCAACACACCCAAATGGGCGAAGGCGCGCACCGCGCCGCCAGAGAGCACCAGGGCGACACGCGGCGGCTCGGCCCGGGTTGGCGCTTCGAAGCGTGGCGGATCGACGGCCGGCACATCGCCAGGTGCTTTGCTGGCGCTGAAGATCGTGGCGCAGCCGCCCAGCGTCAGCAGCGCTGCGGTTGCCCATGTCGCTGCGGTCACCGCCACCGCCACGCGGCGAGCCATGTCGATGGGGCTCATCGCCGTCCCTGCTTTTGTATGTGGGTTGGTAACGGCGCAACGGTGCCCCAGGCCAGATACGTCGTGCCGTGGTGGAAGTGGTGCACGATCTTCAGGTCGGGGCACCAGCCAAGCAGGCGGTGCCATGGGCTGCGCAGGCCATGCCATGTCGTCAGATAGTGGCGCGCGCCCCACAGCACCCAGGCGTTGATCGGCAAGCCCCACCAGGGCAGCAGGCACAGACCGGCAACCACCACGCGCGCGCCAGGTCGAGCCTGCGCGAAGGCATTCGCCAGCGCCGCCTGGTTTTGCTGAACGTCATGGGCGTAGATGAACAGCAGCGCATCGGCCGTCTGCGGCGCGATGAAGCTCTCGACGGGAGTGACCAGCAGCTCGGCCTGGTGGATGCCGCCGATGGCCTTGCGCGCGAGCGCGGCCATTGCTGGCGACTGCTCGACGCCGATCACGTGCCCCTTCGGCCCGACATGCGAGGCCAGCTCAGGCAGCATCGCGCCGGCACCGCAAGCGATGTCGAACACCGTCTCGCCAAGACTCGGCGCGAGTAGCTCGATCGCACGGCGGCGCACCCCGCGAATCCGCGTGGTCGCGCTTTCGTAGTTGTGCGCGAGCCGCGCATAGCGCTCCAATGAAACACCGCGGTCGGGGCGTCCGCGAAAGTTTCCCAGCAGCGCAGGGCACCAGTCAGGCCGCTTCATGCTGCCCCCCCGGACAGTTGGATGCGCGTGGCTTTGCGCCGGCGCTTTCTGCGCATCAACAAATAAACCACCGGCACCACGAACATCGAGAGCAGCGGCGCGGTGACCATGCCGCCGAGCATCGGCGCGGCGATGCGCTGCATCACCTCCGATCCGGTGCCGTGGCTCCACATGATGGGCACCAGGCCGGCCAGGATCACGGCCACCGTCATCGCCTTGGGCCGCACCCGCAGCACCGCCCCTTCACGGATGGCGGCCAGCAGGTCGTCGTCGCTCGATTGACCTGCCGCCAGGCGCGCGTCCCAGGCCTGCCGCAGGTACAGCAGCATGATCACGCCGAACTCGGCCGCCACGCCCGACAAGGCGATGAAGCCGACGCCGCTGGCGACCGAGATGTTGTGGCCCAGCGCCCACAGCAGCCAGAAGCCGCCGACCATCGCGAAGGGCAGGGTGGCCATGATGAGCAAGGCTTCGTCGAAGCGGCGAAACGTCAGGTACAGCAAGGTGAAGATGATGACGAGGGTGGCCGGCACCACGATCTTCAGCCGCGCCGTGGCGCGCTCGAGGTACTCGAACTGGCCCGACCACGACACCGAGTAGCCGGGCGGCACTTTCACGGCCTGCGCCACCGCACGCTGCATGTCGGCCACCGCCGATTTCAGGTCGCGCCCGCGGATGTCGACGTAGACCCATCCCGACAAGCGGGCGTTCTCGCTCTTCAACATCGGTGGACCGTCGGTGATGGTCAGGCGCGCCACATCGCCGAGGCGAATCTGCGCGCCGCGCTCGGTCAGCACCGGCAAGTTGCGCAGCTTTTCGACCGAGTCGCGCAGCTCACGCGGGTAGCGCAGGTTGATCGGAAAGCGCTGCAAACCTTCCACCGTCTCGCCGATGTTCTCGCCGCCCACGGCCGACGACACCACGCTTTGCACATCGGCGATGTTCATGCCGAAACGCGCGGCGGCGTCGCGGTCGATCGTGACATCGATGTAGCGCCCACCGGTCAGCCGCTCGGCCAATGCACTGGACACGCCGGGCACGTTTTTCACCGCGCGCTCGATCTCGCCAGCCACGCGGTCGATCTCGGCCAGGTTCGCGCCCGCCACCTTCACGCCCACCGGGCTCTTGATGCCGGTGGCCAGCATGTCGATGCGGTTGCGGATGGGCGGCACCCACACGTTGGAAAGACCTGGCACCTGCACGATGCGGTCGAGTTCTTCGATCAGCTTGTCTTGGGTCATGCCGCCGCGCCATTCGGCCTTGGGCTTGAACTGGATCGTGGTCTCGAACATCTCCAGCGGGGCCGGGTCGGTGGCCGATTCGACCCGGCCGGCCTTGCCGTACACCGTCAGCACCTCGGGCAGGGTGCGGATCAGGCGGTCGGTCTGTTGCAGTAAATCTGCTGCCTTGCCCGCCGACAAACCCGGCAGCGCGGTGGGCATGAACAGCAGGTCGCCCTCGTCCAGCGGCGGCATGAATTCACCGCC
>JAYVCL010000183.1:0-3132 GCA_043749975.1 Burkholderiales bacterium | reverse complement strand
GTGAAGGGCACTGACCGCCAT
Source organism: Burkholderiales bacterium (assembly GCA_043749975.1). Classification (GTDB taxonomy): domain Bacteria; phylum Pseudomonadota; class Gammaproteobacteria; order Burkholderiales; family Burkholderiaceae_C; genus JANYJJ01. Next base: position 3,111 of record JAYVCL010000183.1, on the reverse strand, counting down.
CCGGCCGCGTCGAGCCGGCTTGGTTCGCCCTTGTCGAAGAGCACGATTTGTCCCGCGCCAAGGTCCAGCAGGACATTTTTCGACGACAGCGCTCCAAGCCCGATCGCGCCCTTGTTCGTCACTTCAGGCGCATCGCCAGGGCCAACCTTGAGCCCCCATTTGTAGTTGACCAGGCCATCAACTGGGCCCAGCTCGGCGGGCCCGAGCCGCACGGTGGAAGCGACGACCGACTGCACCATGAAGACGTTGCCGGCGGCGTCACCCATCTTTCGCTGTTCGCTGCCCAGCTTGACGCCTGTCGCGCTGTTGATCAGCGGTGGCGGCACCGTGATCCCGAGCTGGCCACCGGTGTCCAGCAGGAAATCGGCCCTGATTGAGCCGAGCTGGACTTCGATGACCGGCAGTCCGTCGATGAACCGCACGGGAATCACCTCAGCTGCCTCGCTCGGACTCACTCCAAACAAGCTCAGAGCGGCGACAAGGAACGAGGTGGCTGCCTTGCTGACCGGCCGCGTGTGAGAGTGGGTGCGGGAATTCATGTTTTGTATGTGCATACGGTCGTCGTGTGTTCAGATCACGATGCGCTCGACTTCATCGAGGCTTACTTGGTCAGTTCGCCGGTCGTACAGGCCCGTGGTGCGGGCCGATTCGTGATTGGCCATCTGCTGCGCGATCTCCAGCTTGCCGCCATTGCGCAGGTACTCGGTGATGCCTGTGGCCCTGAAGCTGTGGCAGCCGATACGTGTGCGGATGCCGGCGGCTTCGGCGCGGCGGCCGATCATGCGGAAAACATCGGCCTGTGCCATCGCTCGCTCCGAAAGCTGGCCGGTCCGTCCAGCGACCGTGCGAAACAGGGTGTTCTTGCCGTCCTTCAGCTGCATGCCGTCGATGTACGCATGTAGCCAGGCCTCCAGGTTGTGGTGGCAGGGCATCTCATGCTCCTTGCCTCCCTTTTCATGGAGCCGCACCCAGCTGCGTCTGTTCTGAACGTACACGTCCTCGACACGCATCTGCAACACAGCGCCGACGCGAGCAAAGGTGTAGACCATCAACCCGATCAGTGCCCGGTCGCGCAGGCCGATCGCGGTGCTGGTGTCGATCGCGTCCAACAGCGACCGCACTTCCTCGGCCGACATCACAGCCGTCTTGCCCTTCTTGACCGAATACCGTGGCCCGCGGACCGAGCTGGCCGGGTTCGCGGGGATCACCTGGCCCACAACCAGCCAGTCGAACAACATGCGCAGCGCCGCCAAGTGCTGCTTGATCGACGGCGCTGCAATCTGCAGGCCCTCGATGTAGGCGGCCACATGCATCGGCTGCACCTGGCGGACATCGCTGATGCCGCGCTCACTACACCAGGCATCAAAACTTGCCACGGCGTGCGCGTAGGCCTTGCGCGTGTGGACGTTGCGGATGGTGACAGCGAAGAACTCGACCGTGCGCAGCGCGACACCCTCATCGCGGCCGAACAACGCCGGCACCGCGTCCTGACACTTCTGCAGACCGGGGCTCAGTGCAGGCGCGACCGCTGGTAGGTTTTCAGACATCAGGGGACCATACCGGGAGCCGACGCCCTCGCGTCTTGCTTGATCAGGCGGTGGCTTCACTGCGCGCTGGCTCGGGCTCGGTGATCTTGAGATGGGGGCCGGCCATCTTGACGATGAATCGACCATCAGCGGTTTCGATCTCGTGCTTCTTGCCGAAAATTTCCACCGTGCAGCCCTCGTCGCGGTGGTCGATTCGGCGCTGGTTTCTGCTCGGGCCGACGTACTCGCACCATTCGACAACACAGTTCTTGATGACCCTGTCAGGTTGGCGCGGAGGTGGTGCCTTGGGCGGCTTCAACAGGGTGCCTTGGCGACGAATGTTTTTCTCTCGCCAGGCCTCGAAGTCGGGGTGGCTTCGTACCGCGCTGACGATGCCGGCCAGTGTCATTTCGAGCTGCTCGTCGACGCGCTCTCCAGGGAGCCAGCGCGGCCATCCGTACAGCCGGCAGCCGAGGCCAACCAGGTCGTCCAACGTGAGCTTCTTCCGCGCGAACGCCAGGGCCAACTCCCCATCCTCGGCCACCAGGGCCTGCCGATGTGCCTTCGCATTGGCCGCGATCCTGTCCTTTTCCGCACGCCGCTCGGCGGCTTCCTGGCCCGCCTCGCGAGTCGCAGCGGTTGCGGCGGCCTCCCCTGCCATCGCCGCGTCGAAGGCGGCTTGCAGTTGGTCCTGCAGGGCCTGCATGTCGGGCCACTCGGGGCGCGTCTTGAACCCCTCCCGGGGCTTGAGCTTTTTGGCGACGAACCAACGAGGCACTGACCACTTGTCGCCGTCCGCTCTGAGCTGCGACGCCGGGACTATCGAGGTGCGTTTCAGTTCGTCGATCGCCCGGCCGCTCTCCTGGCAACGGACAACCACCGTGTAGCCCACCGTTACGCTCAGATCGCTCGAACCTTTCCCTGCTCGGCGAACTTCAACGCGCGCATCGCGGTGGGTGGAAGTGATGTCGCGGAGGAAATTCAAGATCGCGTTCAGCTTCTGTTCGTTGGCGGATGCACCGGGCCCTGGAAGCATGCGGCTCCACCGATATGAGGGCACCCAAAGCTCGCCGGCCGGCGTCTGAATCAACCATGCCTTGTCGGTCGACTGCACAACAGGCCACGACACCCCCTGCTGATAAGGCTGGCCCCGGCTGAAAACGACCTCGACCTTAGTGCGCTGCGGTTGTTCCATGGTTACGTGCTCCTGCAGTTCATCACGGCATGCGGCCGCCTGGATATAGTACATGATAAAGGACGTTATCATACACAAATGCACCGGGCGCCGAAGCAAGTACGAAGGCAGACGATGACGCTTCTCAGTGGCGCGTCGCCTGTTTGAGCGCCGACAGATGCGCTGAATCGATTGCACGATCGACCTGCCCCCTCATGCGACATTCGATGACGAGGATTGGCGTCGGAAACTTGGTTTCCAAGTGCGCGAGGGCTGGAACAGGAACAACGTCGACAAGACGGTCTACGTGTGGTTGGGCGAATGCAAATTCCGGCCCTCATGCATAAGCTGTCGCGCTTCGCCGCCGTAGTTAGTTCGCATGCATCGCGCGGCGGCAAGTCCGTATTGGAC
>JAYVCL010000182.1:0-11150 GCA_043749975.1 Burkholderiales bacterium | reverse complement strand
GGGCAAGGCGCGCGACCTGAAAAAGCGCGTGGCCAACTATTTTCAGAAGCAGCACGGCGGCACGCGCATCGGCCACATGATCACGAAGATCGCGCGCATAGAAACCACCGTGGTTCGATCAGAGGCCGAGGCTCTGCTGCTCGAGAACAACCTGATCAAAACGCTCAACCCGCGCTACAACATTTTGTTTCGCGACGACAAGAGCTATCCGTATTTGAAGATCACCGGCACTCAGCTTGCCGGCTCCGGTGCCACCTATCCGCGCATGGCCTATTACCGCGGCGCGGTCGACAAGCGGCATCGCTACTTCGGCCCGTACCCGAGTGCCTGGGCGGTGAAGGAATCGATTCAGTTGTTGCAGAAGGTGTTTCGTTTGCGCACCTGCGAGGACACCGTTTTCAACAACCGCACGCGGCCCTGCCTGCTGTACCAGATCAAGCGCTGCTCGGGGCCGTGCGTGAAGTACATCGCTGCCGGCGACTACGGCCGCGACGTGGCGAATGCCGAACGCTTCTTGCTGGGTGAAACGCAAGCGGTGATGGACACGCTGCAGACTCAAATGATGGCGCACGCCGAGGCGCTGCAATTCGAGCAGGCGGCCGAGATTCGAAACCAGATCGGCGCGTTGTCGCGCGTGCTGCACCAGCAGTCGGTCGAAGACAACACCGGCTTGGCCACCAAGGACGCCGACATCCTCGCCGTCAAGGTGCAGGGCGGACGTGCCTGCGTGAACCTGGCGATGGTGCGTGGTGGCAGGCATCTGGGCGACCGGCCTTTCTTTCCCACTCATGTGGAAGACGCCACCGTGCTCGCGCCGCATGTCGAAGACGAGCGAAGCGTCGACGCGTCGCCCGAAGTGCAGGTGCTGGAAGCGTTCATCGCGCAGCACTATCTGGACAGCGTGGTGCCGCCCTTGCTGGTGCTGAGCCACGCAGTGGACAAGGCCCTGGTCGAAGCGCTGTGCGAGCACAGCGGCATCAAGGTCAGCGTGCAGCACCAGCCACGCGAGCCGCGCCGCGCCTGGCTCGACATGTGCATCCAGGGTGCCGATATCAAACTGGCGCGGCTGCTGTCCGAAGAAGGCTCGCAACAGGCGCGCACGCGGGCGCTGGTCGATGCGCTGGAGTTGGGCGTCGACAACCTCGACCGCTTTCGAATCGAGTGTTTCGACATCAGCCACACCGCTGGCGAGGCCACGCAGGCGTCGTGCGTGGTGTTCGAGGCGCACAAGATGCAAAGCGCCCAGTACCGGCGCTACAACATCGAAGGCATCACCGGCGGCGACGACTACGCGGCCATGCGCCAGGTGCTGACGCGTCGCTACGGCAAGCTGATGGCCGCGGCGCAAAAGGACGAGACTGGAAAGAGCGACGCCAAGCTGCCCGACCTGGTGCTGGTCGACGGCGGTCGGGGCCAGGTCAGCATGGCGCGCGAGGTGTTCGTTGAACTCGGCATCGACCTGGGCTTGATCGTGGGCGTGGAAAAAGGCGAGGGCCGCAAGGTGGGCCTGGAAGAATTGGTGTTCGCCGATGGCCGCGAAAAAATCTATCTCGGCAAGGACTCTGCGGCCTTGATGCTGGTGGCGCAGATTCGCGACGAGGCTCACCGCTTCGCCATCACCGGCATGCGTGCCAAACGGGCCAGTGTGCGCACCGGCGGCAGCAAGCTCGAAGACGTGGCTGGCGTCGGCCCGAAAAAGCGGGCCAGGTTGCTGCAGCGCTTCGGCGGCGTGCGCGGCGTGGGCAGCGCGAGCGTGGACGACCTCGTCACCGTGGACGGCATTTCAAAAGAACTTGCAGAGGAAATCTATCGTGCCTTGCATTGACCGCAAACGAGTTTCAAGCCTTCTGGGCATCGGCTTGCTCGTCAGTTGTTCATCGCCCATGCCACCGCCCTCGGTTGCGATGCCGCCAGCACCGGCCGGGCCGATTGCGGCGGCGGCGGGGCGGCCCGCGCCGGCGGCCGCTTCACACGTGGTTCGGCTGCCGGCCCCCGGCCCGGTTCGAAACTGGAACGAAGTGCGCCTGCAGGCTGCGCGGCGCCTGGTCGCCGCGCATCCGAACGGCTCCTACATGGGCGAGGTGCCGGAACCCCTCCTGGCCATCCCGGTGTTGGAGATCGAGTTGCACGCCGACGGCAGCGTGCGCCGCATCGACGTGCTTCGCATGCCGTCGCAGGCCACGGACACGGTGCAGATCGCCATCGACGCCGTGAAGCGCGCCGCTCCGTTCGGCGATGTGTCTCGCCTGCCCAAGCCGTGGCGATTCGCCGAGACGTTTTTGTTCGACGACGAGCGCAAGTTCAAGCCCCGTACACTCGACCGATAAGGCGCGCACGTGCCTCGGTTCACGCAGCCCAAACCACAGCACACCCGATGTTCTTCAACCTGCCGACCTTGCTGACCTGGGCGCGCATCGTCGCGATTCCGCTGGTTGTCGGTATCTTCTATATCGATGTCGACTGGCCGACGCGCAATCTGGTGGCCACGGTGTTGTTCATCGTCGTGGCGCTCACCGACTGGGCCGACGGCTACCTGGCGCGCCGTCTCAACATGACGTCTTCGTTCGGGGCCTTCCTCGATCCGGTGGCCGACAAGTTCCTGGTCTGCGCCGCGCTGTTGGTTCTGGTGCACCTGAACCGCCTGCATGCGCTGGTGGCGCTGGTCATCATCGGGCGCGAGATCGCGATTTCGGCGCTGCGCGAATGGATGGCGCAAATCGGCGCGTCGCGCAGCGTGGCGGTGCACATGCTGGGCAAGCTCAAAACCGTGGTGCAGATGGTCGCGATCCCGTTTCTGCTTTATGAGGGCAGCTTGTTCGGCTTCATCGACACCCATTTCTGGGGCACCGTGCTGATCTACATCTCGGCCGTGCTGACCATCTGGTCGATGGTGTATTACTTGCAGAAGGCGCTGCCCGAAATCCGCGCCAAGGCGCGTTGAGTTCGCCGTCTCTGCCGGGCCGGTACACGCGGGCGATGCCCTGGCTGTTCGTGCTCATCTGGAGCACCGGTTTCATCGTGGCGCGGTTCGGCATGCCGCACTCGCCGCCGCTGACTTTCCTGTCCATGCGCTACGCGCTGTCGGTGTTGTGCTTCGGTGTCTGGGTCTGGCTGGCACGGCCAACGTGGCCGCGCAACCGGGTGCAGTGGCTGCACCTGGGCGTTGTCGGCGTGCTGATGCATGCGGGCTACCTGGGCGGCGTGTGGGCCGCGATCAAGGCCGGCATCGGGGCGGGTACGGTGGCGCTGCTCGTCGGCCTGCAGCCGGTGCTGACCGCGCTGTGGATGACGATGAGCAGCGCGAAGTCGAGCCAACAGCGACTTTCATTCGCGCAGTGGGGCGGCCTTGCGCTGGGCCTTGGCGGCTTAATGCTGGTGGTGTGGCGCAAGCTGGGTGCCGGTGAACTGAACCGCTTCAACCTCGGCCTGGCGGTGTTCGCTTTGCTGAGCATCACCACTGGCACGCTGTACCAAAAACGTTTCCTCGCGCCGTGCGATGTGCGCACCGCCAGCCTGGTGCAGTTGCTGGCGGCCTTGGCTGTCAGCCTGCCGCTGGCGATGCTGGAGCCCGAAGCCATCAGGTGGCACCCGCAGTTCATCGGGGCCATGGTCTGGTCGGTGCTGGGGCTCACCCTGGGTGGCAGTTCGCTGTTGTATTTGCTGATTCAGCGAGGCGCTGCCACGCAGGTCACCAGCCTGATGTTCCTCGTGCCGCCGTGCACGGCCGTGATGGCATGGCTCATCTTCGGTGAGGTGCTGACGCCATCGATGGGGCTGGGGATGGCGCTGACGGTCGTGGGCGTTGCGATGGTCGTTCGTTCACCATCGCGGTGACGAGCGGCTTGATTCATGCATGCGGCGCGCCTGCTTTTTCATGCCGTGGTTCCTGCTTGTCAAGCGAGGAATCACGCGAAGCAACCCCCTAAATTCACGCCTGTCATTACGAATAGAATCCGCTTCCGCGCTTGACACCCGGGCGTCGCGCGGCTGTAATGAAATGGCCGTGCAGACCCGCTTTGCGCAGCCCCAATCAACATCCCGATTCCCTGTAATGCACCTTTAAGAGGGGGTACCTTTGTGAACAAATCCGAACTGATCGAGCACATTTCCAAACAGGCAGACATCTCGAAAGCCGCAGCGGCCCGTGCGCTGGAGGCCTTGATTGGCGGTGTGAAGTCGACGCTCAAAAAGAACAACAGTGTTTCGCTGGTGGGTTTCGGCACTTTCAGCGTCGGCAAGCGCGCGGCGCGCGCTGGTCGCAATCCGCGCACCGGTGCCGCCATCAAGATCAAGGCGGCCAAGGTGCCCAAGTTTCGTCCTGGCAAGGCGCTCAAAGACCACCTCAACTGATGGCCAGACGCGGGTGCTTAGCTCAGTTGGTAGAGCGGCGCCCTTACAAGGCGTAGGTCGGGGGTTCGAGCCCCTCAGCACCCACCACCGACAACGATACCGCGCACCCTTGCGACGCGATCACGTCGGCTAGAATCCGCAACGAGAATTCAGTGAAACCACCACAAGGCGAACCTCGGTTCGCCTTTGTTGCGTTTGGACCTTGTGCTGCTGCGTTGGCACATGCAATCCAGCCGCTCCGCTTTGACCGACGAGGCCCTGTCATGTTTGATTTCTTCCGCAAGCACACGCGTGTGTTGCAGTTTGTGTTGGTGCTGCTGATCTTCCCGTCGTTCGTATTTTTCGGCATCCAGGGTTACGGCAAGTACACCGAGGGCGGCAACGCCACCGTGGCGAGCGTGAACGGCAGGGCGATCACCCAACTCGAATGGGACGCGGCCCACCGCGACCAGGTCGAGCGCATTCGCCGCCAGAACCCGGGCGCCGACGCGAAGCTGCTCGACAGCCCCGAAATCAAGCGCATGGCGCTGGATGTCGTCGTGCGCGAACGGGTGATGCTGGCGGCAGCCGACAAGCTCAATCTCGTCACCACCGACGAGCGCCTGTCACGGCTGTTCACCAGCGACCCGCAGTTCGCATTTCTGCGCAACCCCGACGGCAGCGTGAACAAGGACGTGCTTGCCGCGCAAGGCATGTCGTCCGAACTGTTTGCGCAACGTCTGCGCCAAGACTTTTCGGTGCGGCAAGTGGTTCAAGGCATTGGCGGTTCGGGCTTTGCGCCGGCCGGCGCGACCGGTGCCGCGCTGGACGCGATGTTTCAGCAGCGCGAGGTGCAGGTGCAACGCTTCGACGCGAAAGACTATGTGGCCAAGGTGAACCCCGGCGACGCCGACATCGAGAAGTACTACAAGGACGCCGCCAACGCTGCCCAGTTCCAGGCACCTGAGCAAGCCAGCATCGAGTACATCATGCTCGACCTGGATGCCATGAAGAAGGGCATTTCGGTGCCCGAAGACGATCTGCGCAAGTACTACAGCGAGAACGCCAAACGCTTCACCTCACCTGAAGAGCGCCGCGCGGCGCACATCCTCATCAAGGCCGACAAGAGCGCGCCTGCGCCCGAGCGCGACAAGGCCAAGGCGAAGGCCACCGCCTTGCTTGCGCAACTGACCAAAACCCCGGGTGCCTTCGCCGACACCGCGCGCAAGAACTCCGACGACCCGGGCTCGGCGTCGCAGGGCGGCGACCTCGACTTCTTTGCCCGCGGTGCAATGGTCAAACCGTTTGAAGACAGTGCGTTTTCGCTCAAGCCGGGCGAGATGAGCGGCGTCGTCGAGAGCGACTTCGGGTACCACATCATTCAGCTCACGGCGGTGCGTGGCGGCGAGAAGAAAAGCTTCGAGGCGGTGCGCCCTGAGTTGGAAGACGAGGTGCGCAAGCAACTGGCGCAGAAGAAGTTTTCCGAGGTCGCGGTCGAGTTCACCAACATGGTCTACGAGCAGTCGGACAGCCTGAAGCCCGCGCTCGACAAGTTCAAGCTCGAACTGAAAACAGCCACCGGCATCACGCGCACGCCTGCCGCCGGTGCCACCGGGCCGCTGGCGAGCCCGAAGTTTCTTGAGGCGCTGTTCGGCAACGACGTGATCCGCAACAAGCGCAACACCGCTGCCGTCGAGACCGGCCCCAACCAGCTCGTCTCCGGCCGCATCACACAGTACGCCGCTGCGCGGCTGCTGCCGCTGGCCGATGTGGCCGCCAAAGTGCGTGAACGGGTTGTGGCTGGCCAGGCAGCGGCAGCCGCGCGCAAGGACGGCGAGGCCCGCCTTGCGGCGTTGAAGCTGGCACCGCAAACGGCCCTTGCGGCCGATGCCGTCATGGTCTCGCGCGCTCAGCCCAAAGACCTGCCGCGCCCCCTGCTCGACGCCGTCTTGCGTGCGCCGTCCGCCGCGCTGCCCGCCTTCATCGGCGTCGATCTTGCTGACCAGGGGTATGCGGTGGCCAAGCTGGTGAAAGTTCTGGGTCGCGACCCGATCGCGTCCGACATGGCGCAAGCGCAAACCCAGTACCTTCAGGCCTGGGCCGGCGCTGAAACGCAGGCCTATTACGCAGCGCTCAAGAGCCGCTTCAAAGTGGACATCAAAGCTGCTGCGGCCCCCGCCAGCGGTGCCGCGAACTAGCCGTCGCTGAGCCCCGACCAGAGGTGCGCTGGCACGGGCATCACCTATAATCAGGGCTCTGCGGTGGCTGTAGCTCAGTTGGTAGAGTCCAGGATTGTGATTCCTGTTGTCGTGGGTTCGAGCCCCATCAGCCACCCCAAGTAAGCCAACAACTCAGCCTCACCTTCACGGTGGGGCTTTTTTGTTTGTGGCGCTGGGATGGCCAAAGTGTTTCACCGGTCACATCACGGTCGATAGTGAAATTATTTTGGCGGGTTTGTTTGTCAATAGCTAGAATATTGACACCATGGCCAACAAAACCTCGCCCCTGCTGCCAGCGACCGAGGAGCACTTGCAGCGGCTCGGCGAGCGACTGCGTCTGGCGCGCCGACGCCGGCGACTGTCGGCCAAGCAGGTGGCCGAACGTGCCGGCATGGCTCCCATGACATTGCGCAGCCTGGAGCGTGGCGGGTCGGGCGTCACCATGGGTGCCTACCTGGCCGTCATGCAGGTGCTCGGCATCGAACGCGATCTCGACCTGCTCGGGCAGGCGGATTCGTTGGGACGCGAGTTGCAGGACTCCAGGTTGCTGGCTGGACGCACCGCAGTGGCAGTGAGCAAGGCCGGGATCACACAGCACGCCGGTGCGAATGACAACAAAGCAATGGACAGCCTGCCCGTGCCAGTGAAGCGCGCCGCGCGCAGCAAAGCCGTGCGGCATGTCGACACGCCCATATCGTCCGTACGCCCGCGTGCGAAGCCAGCAGACGACGCGAGCGCGTGGATGGGCGCCAGCGGCTTCACCAGTTCCCGCGCCTTGGCTGAGCTGATCAAGCCGACAGCACCGCTGCCGCAAAAGCCGGTAACACGAGCGCTGCAGAAGCCGGCAACACGAGCGCCGCAGAAGCAGCGCGGCTGACGACATGGTCACGGGGTTGCGCGAGATCGCGGTCTATGCCGACTGGGACGGGCTTTCCAATCCTTTTCGTCTTGGCATCTTACGAGCTCGGCGCGGGGCCGGGCGCGAAGTATTCGAGTTCGAGTTCGACAGGCTCGCGCTCGATGACCGCGCATGCGCCAGGCTGCACTCGATCCGAGGCTGGGGCTCTTCGCAGGTCGTCAACACCCGCAGCAGGGCAGTGAAACCTTCGGCGTCTTCGCCGACGCCAGCCCCGATCGTTGGGGAAGGCTGCTCATGCGACGCCGACTGGAGCGCGCGCAAAGAGCTGGGATCACGGCCAAGGCCGTGCGCCTTGTCGAGTCGGACTATTTGCTTGGCGTGCATGCCGCTTTCCGTGTCGGCGCGCTGAGGTTTCGCCTGGATGATGCAGGTGATTTTCTGGACGATCGACACGACACTGCCGCGCCGCCATTTGTTCAACTGCGCGAGCTCGAGGTCGCCAGCCTGGCGCTTGAGCGTGACGAGGACAACACTGCCGCGCAGGGCGATCAGTGGCTGCGCATGCTGATCGCGCCGGGTGGGTCGCTGGGTGGTGCGCGGCCCAAGGCCAGTGTCGTCGATCCCGAAGGCCGCCTCTGGATCGCGAAGTTTCCCAGCGTCAGCGACGATCACGACATGGGTGCCTGGGAAATGGTGGTGCACACGCTGGCGCGCGGTTGCGGGCTGCAAATCCCCGGCAGTCTGGCGCGCCGGTTCGCCAACCCGCACCACACGTTTCTGGTGAAGCGATTTGATCGCACGGACGCTGGCCGGCGGCTGCATTTCGCGTCGGCAATGACACTCACCGGACGCCACGACGGCGACGACGCGTCAACAGGCGCGAGCTACCTTGAGATCGCGCGAGTCCTGATCGATCACGGCGCGCAGACCGGCATCGATCTTCGGGAGCTGTGGTCGCGCATCGTCTTCAACCTGATGGTTTCCAACACAGACGATCACCTGCGAAATCACGGCTTCATTCTGGTGCCTGGCAAGGGATGGCGCTTGTCGCCGGCCTTCGACATGAATCCGGTGCCGCACGCGCAGGGACTGAAGCTGAACATCAGCCAGACGGACAACGCTCTCGACCTCGATCTTGCTCGCGCCGTGGCACCGTACTTTCGCGTCTACGCTCGCGATGCCGAAAGGATCATCGGCAACTGCCTGTCGGTTGTGCGCCGGTGGCGAACGATCGCCGCACACCTTGGGGTGCGATCTCGCGAGCAGGGCACCATGGCTGCGGCATTTCGGCTGGCGTCAGCGAAGAAGAGCGTGAAACTGCGCGGCTGGTGCGCAGGAGGATTCACTCGCCGAAGGCCGCGACCTGGCTGTGTTCGGTGGCGCACAGACGCCCACTTCCGTCGGCGCGCATTGTCTGGCTGAACTGCCGGTCGCGTCACCATGGCAGTGATCGGAATTGCGTTTGCGCGCCAACGGAGAACGAATTGCAGCTCGGCTTGATCGGATGGCTTCGCCCGGGTGCGAGGGCAGGGGCTGCGTAGTCCTGCAGACCATGACGAACCGCATCAGCCCGCTGGCCGGCACCCAGGCATCGGCTTCTTCGTTGATCGACGTGGCGAAGCTCAGCGCCGCGTATTTCGCCGACATTCCCGACCGGTCGGTGGCGGCGCAGCGCGTCGCGTTCGGCACCTCGGGTCATCGCGGCTCGGCGTTCGACCGCTCTTTCAACGAGCAGCACGTGCTGGCGATCACACAGGCCATCTGCGAGTACCGCAAATTCGCGGGCATCGACGGGCCGCTGTTCATGGGGGTCGATACGCATGCGCTGTCGCAACCGGCGTGCGCGAGCGCGCTCGAAGTGCTGGCGGCCAATGGCGTCTGCGTGATGCTGGCCGCAGACGACGAGCCCACGCCGACGCCCGCGATTTCGCACGCGATCCTGAGCCACAACCTCGGGCGTGACGCGGGCCTGGCAGACGGCATCGTGATGACGCCTTCGCACAACCCGCCGCGCGATGGCGGCTTCAAGTACAACCCGCCCCATGGCGGCCCGGCTAGCCAGAACGTCACCGACCGGATCGAAGCTGCGGCCAACCGGTTTCTCGAAACGCGCCTCGAAGGCGTCAAACGCATTCCCCATGCCAAGGCCCTGCGAGCGGCAACCACCCACCGCCACGATTTCCTGAACGCGTATGTGGGCGACCTCGACAGCGTGCTCGACATGGCCGTGATCCGTGACGCGAACGTCCGCATGGGTGTCGACCCGCTGGGTGGCGCAGGGGTGCACTACTGGGCCGCCATCGCCGAGCGCTACCGCCTCGACCTCACCGTGATCAGCGATGCAGTCGACCCGACATTCAGCTTCATGAGCCTGGATTGGGATGCGCAGATCCGCATGGACCCGTCGTCGAAGTACGCCATGCAGCGACTGCTGCTCAACCAGGATCACTTCGACGTCTCCTTCGCCTGCGACACCGACCACGACCGCCACGGCATCGTCGCGCCTGGTGCCGGTTTGCTGCCGGCCAACCACTACCTTTCGGTCGCCATCGAGTATTTGTTTCAGCACCGTGCGCAGTGGAGCCTGCAGGCGGCCGTCGCCAAGACCGTTGTCAGCACCCAGTTGATAGACAGGGTGGCGGCCCGGCTCGGGCGCAAGATTTGTGAGATGCCGGCCGGCTTCAAGTGGTTTGCCGAAGGGCTGCACAGCGGCTCGCTGGGCTTTGCCGGCGAAGAGAGCGCAGGTGCCACGTTCTTGCGCCGCGACGGGTCGGTGTGGACCACCGACAAAGACGGAATCGCCGCAGCGCTCCTCGCGGCTGAAATGACGGCACGCACCGGCCACAACCCCGCTGCGATGTACGTCACGCTGGCGAACGAACTCGGCCACCCGGTGGCAGACAGGGTCGAAGCACGCGCCACCGCACAGCAGAAAAAACAGTTGGCGGCGCTGCTGCCGCAGCAGATCGCGTCGAGCGAACTGGCCGGGGAAAAGATCGAGCGCATTCTCAGCCATGCCCCGGCAAACGGGGCTCCGATCGGCGGCATCAAGGTCATCGCCAAGAGCGGCTGGTTTGCCGCGCGGCCTTCGGGCACCGAAGACATTTACAAGATATACGCCGAGAGTTTCAAAGGCCCCGAACACTTGCAGCGCATTCTGGCCGAGGCGCAGCGCATCGTCGATGTTGCGATTTCGCCTGCGGCTCCAACGCAATGAATTCCCTGACTCTCATCGACCCACAACCTGTCACGCCAGCGCTGTGGTCAGCCCGTGGCGGTGCGGCCTCGCTGGCGCACCGCTGCGGTGTTTGCGTCTGGTTCGATCCGCTGCGGCTCGGCGCACTGCCCAGGCACCACGCGCTGGCGGTGCTCAGCCTGAAGCTCGACGGGTTCGGTTCCATCCACCAGAGCCACGGGTCCGCGGTGGCCGACGAGCTGCTGCGGATCGTGATGGTGCGGCTGAGCCGGGCGGTCGGTCCCGATGACATGGTGAATCACTTGATGGGCGGCGAATTCGCATGCCTGTTGAGCGGCTTGCCGCGCCGGGAACAACTCAGCCAATTGGCCTGGAAGTTATTGGACGCGATGTCGACCCCGATGCGGGCGGGCGCTCTGCGGGTGGCCTTGCTTCCGTGCATCGGCATCGCCATCTGGCCCGGCGACGGGACGACCCATCAGGCCTTGCTTGCCAACGCCGGTGCGGCGATGTACCGCGCCAAGCAGCAGAGGTCGGGCTTTGCTTT
>JAYVCL010000181.1:0-17378 GCA_043749975.1 Burkholderiales bacterium | reverse complement strand
GCGCTCGAAGTCAGCGACCAGGAAGACGGCTGGATCCTGATGACGGCACGCTTCGCGACATGACGCTTCGCCGGGTCAGCGTGGGATGATTCTGCAATGAGTCTGGCCACCCGTTGCACCGCTTGCGGCACGCTGTTTCGTGTCGTGCAGGATCAATTGAAAGTCTCGGAAGGCTGGGTTCGCTGTGGCCGCTGCGACGAAGTGTTCAACGCGATGGACGGCCTGTTCGACCTCGAACGCGACGCGCCACCAGACTGGTCGGCCGTGCCAGGCGCGTCAGCCGCAGCCACGGTCGAGCCCGAAGCTGCGCTGACCGGCTCCGCAGTCGAGACGGTCGACGAGCCACTTTTCCCGGCCGAAACCGCCACCGCCACCGACACCGACACCGAAACCGACCACGCCACGCCCGCCTGGCTGGCGCACCTGCGCGAGCGCAACGAGTTCCCCGACGCCCCGTTCAACAGCGACCTGCTGCACGACGGCCCGATGCTGGACGCCTCTGAAGACAGCCCGGACATGCCGGCTGCGGCGTTGGACATGCAGGCCGATGTGCACGCGGATGTGTACGCAGATGCACAGGCCGAAGTGCACGCCGACACACCTGCCGAAGTGCAAGCCGATGCGCAGACCGACACGCAAATCGACACGCCAGCGCCCGATTTCCTCACCCGCGCAGCGCAGGCGCAGCGCTGGCAACAGCCGCGCGCACGGCTTGCACTCGCTTCGGCAGCGCTGCTGCTGAGCGCGGTGCTGGCCGTGCAGGCGATGCATCACCATCGCGACCTGATGGCGGTGCGCTGGCCTGCAGCCCGCCCCGCGCTGACCACATGGTGCGGCTGGGTGAACTGCCGCATCGAACTGCCGCGCCGGGTTGACGACATCACGGTCGAAAGCACATCGCTGACCCACGGCGCTGCCGGATCGGATGCGTTCAAGTTGTCGGTCACGCTGCGCAACCGGGGAGCGGTGCCCGTCGCGCTGCCATCGGTCGACCTGAGCCTGACCGACGCCGCGGGCCAACTGGTGGCACGCAAGGCACTCGCCCCCAGCGACTTTCGCGCCGCCTCGCTGGCGCTGGCCGCCGGCAGCGACACGACCCTTCAACTGATGCTGTCTGCGGGCAGCGACCGCGTCACCGGCTACACGGTCGAGGTGTTCTACCCCTGAGCTGTGACCACAGACCACCCACAATCCACGCTGATGCGACGCGCCTTCGACAGCGCGCCCACAGCCTGTCCCCCATTTTTTTCAACCACCGGAGCGCCCATGTCGGCACTGATTTGCGGGTCACTCGCGTTTGACACCATCACCCTGTTCCCCGGCCGCTTCAAGGAGCAGATATTGCCGGAGCAAGTGCACATCTTGAACGTGTCTTTTCTGGTGCCCACGCTGCGCCGTGAATATGGCGGCTGTGCCGGCAACATCGCCTACACACTCAGCCAGTTGGGCGGACGCGGCCTCGTGATGGCCGCGCTGGGCAATGACGGCAGCGACTACCTGGCGCGCCTTCAGTCGTGGGGTTGCAGCACCGAGCACGTGCGCGTGGTCGACAACAGCTACACCGCACAGGCCATCATCATCACCGACGCCGACAACAACCAGATCACCGCGTTCCACCCCGGCGCCATGCAGTCGGCGCACCTGACGCCGGTGCCGGCGCTGGCGGAGCTGAAGATCGCGATCATCGCCCCCGACGGTCGCGACGCGATGATCGTGCACGCGGCGCAGTTGTCGGCCGCAGGGGTGCCGTTCATCTTCGATCCGGGCCAGGGCTTGCCGATGTTCAATGGCGACGAACTGAACACCTTCATCCAGCAAGCCACCTGGGTGGCGGTGAACGACTACGAGGCCCGCATGCTGTGCGAGCGCACCGGTCACAGCCTGCAGGCGCTGTCGCGCTCGAATCTCAGGGGCGTCGTCGTCACGCTCGGCGCCGAAGGCTGCGAGCTGTGGCAGCAAGGCGTTCGCACCCACGTGCCGGGGGTGCAGGCCGCCGAGGTGCTCGACCCCACCGGCTGTGGCGACGCGTTTCGCGGTGCGCTGCTCTACGGGCTGGAACTGGGCTGGCCGCTGGAGCGTTGCGTGGCGCTGGGCAACCGCGTCGGCGCACTCAAGATCGCCTGCCGGGGCGGGCAAAACCACACCCTGCAGCGCGAGGCGCTGGAACTGTGAGCAGTTTCAGTTCGGATGGGCCTTGCCGATATGCAGGGAATCATGGGAACACTTGAACTGTTTGTCTTCTTGGCCGTGTCGACGGCGCTGTGCGCAGCCACCTGGGCCGCTTGCCGATGGTGGTACGGACGCAAGCTCGAAGCGGCGGCGCAGCGGCTTGAAAAAATGGACAAGGCGCGGCAGTTTTCGGCGCAGCAAACCGTGCAGGCGCGCAAGCAGATCGAGAAACTGCAACACGATCTGGCCACCCAGCAGCGTGCTCGCGCCGAAACCGACGCCCTGCGCGCCCGCGAAAAAAACATGCGCGAGCTGATCGACAGGCCAGATGCCCCCGATGTGCCCATTCGGATCAGGGCCTCGGACCTTCCCAAAGCGACATTCGTGAACGGGTTCGCAGACACGCTGCCGATGTAGTGTGGCTTCGGCCCGGTTGGCTCGTTTGCGAGTTGAACCCGCCGACGTGGGGCATCATCGCAGCCGACGTGGCCACAGTTTGCGTGCGGGCTGTGCACTCGGCTCTGCACACTCCAGGCCTCGGCAATGCCCGGCTTGCCAGCGAGCCCGTGCCCGACCCGCAGCGCGATACGGAAGCGACCGATGAGACCCAGCTTGCCCAGATCGTTTTCCACCTACTTGGATCTGGTGCGATTCGTGGCCGCGTGCCTGGTCTACCTCTGGCATTCCAACCAGCGCTGGCTGGTCGAGCCGATCCTTCCGGCCAGCAGCTACGGGCACAGCTCGGTGGTGGTGTTCTTCGTGCTGTCGGGCTTCGTCATCGAGTTCGTGACCGACACCAAAGAGCGCGATTGGCGAACCTATGCGGCCAGCCGCTTGTCGCGGGTCTTTTCGGTCGCAATCCCGGCCCTGGTCCTGACGATCTTGCTCGACGCAGCCGGGCGCCAGTTGTTCCTTGACGCCTACGGCTACCCGTTCGATTCGTTCGCGCTGCGCAGCGCTGCAAGCCTGCTGATGCTGAATGAAGTCTGGTTCGTCTCCATCACCAGCTTCTCGAACGTGCCGTACTGGTCGATCTGCTATGAGAGTTGGTACTACGTGGCGTTCGCCGTCATCACCTTCGTGCCGCGCAAACGCGCCTGGGTGCTTCTGTGTGCGCTGGCGTTGCTGCTCGGCCCCAAGATCGTGGCGCTGGCACCGATCTGGGCGATGGGCGTGTGGCTGTATCGCTCACGCTGGATCGCGCAGATTTCAGAGCCGCTGGGCTGGTTTCTGGTGGTTGCCTCGACACTCGGAATCGTGCTGTTCCACGGGCTCGGCATCGACCAGGCCATCGGCAACTGGTTCAAGGCCCAGATCGGCGAGCGCAGCTACGGCGAGCTGACTTTCTCGAAAAACTTCATCGGCGACCACCTGCTCGGGCTGATGGTCATGCTGCACTTTGCCGGTGCCCGCGTGGTCGCGCCACGGCTCGGGCAGCTATTTTTGACCATCGAGCGGCCGGTGAAAGCGCTGGCTGCCTGCACGTTCACGCTGTACTTGCTGCACCAGCCGCTGTTTCTGTTCTGGGGCGCGGTGCTGCGGGGAAATCCGAAGGGCTACGCCACCTGGCTTGCGACCACCGGCCTCGTCGCGCTGTCGGTCGCGATCATCGGCGGCCTGACAGAAACGCGACGCCACGGATTGACCCGCTGGATTCGGCGGCAGTTGGCCAGGCAGGGCGCAGTGCGTGGCGCAGAACCGGGATGAGCCCGGGCTGAGCCGGGCCGAGCCTCGCGTTGCTCAAAGCGGGTCGTACAAAGTTACGCCGCGCCGGGCAGCGGCAAACAGGCTTTCGGTAACGTCGGCAGCGCGCGTGGAAAACATCGGAACGTGGTGGAAATTCCACTCTTTCAGACTGTCGCGATTCATGATCGCGCGCAGCTTCCAGATGTTGAAGCGCCCCTGGAAACCCAAATCCGCCAGTTTGAACGGTATCTCTTTGCCTTGGTCGACCAACGTCATGGCCAAGGGGACGCCGGGTTGGCGTGGCACCGGAAACGCGTCACCCATCGCCTCCTCGGCGTGATGCGCCTGCGTCAGCACCTGCATCGGCTTGCCAATGCCGATGATTCGCGTGTTGTGCTTGGCCATGAATTCAAACGGCGTGCCCAGCCCGGCGGGGCTGCTGGCGTTTTCGTGGCCTGAAGTGAGCGCCCCGGCGAGAGGCCCGAGCGCCGACATGCGGTACACCGGATGGCGGCTTTGCACCACGCCGGGCATGCGCCGGAACAACTCGGTGGCCAGCCCCATCTGCGAAGGCGTGCGACGCAGGTCGAACCGGGGCCGCTGCTGGAAGGTTGCGTAAGCGCCGCCGATGGCCGGATCACCGAAGTAGAACGCCGGCATCACCAGCGTGCGCTCAGGCCCGCAAAACGACATCAGCATGCGCACCATGTCCAGCGGCGTGTCGGTGTACATCGGCTGCATGTGGTTGACCGAGCTGTGCACCATCAGCACCTCGAAGTCGCTCCCGATGCGTTGCTCCAGATGCGCGCGCAGGGCGGCCGTGTCGAACGTGCCGTGGATCAGCCTGAGAGCCGGCGAGAGGCGCGTGCGAAGCGAAAAATAGGCGTCCCGCAGGGCACCGATGCGCTGTTTGTCGAGATAGCGAACCGCCAGGCCCGACGCGAACTCGAGCGGGCTCATTCCACGCCGCGAGCCTTCAGGAATTCGAGCATCGCGGGCACCGAGGTCAGGCCCGCGAACTCCTCGACTTCGATGTAGAGGTCGAAGGTCTGCTCCAGCGCCATCATCAGGTTCACCTGCCCGAGCGAATCCCAGGCCGCGAGATCCTCGTTGCGCAGGGTCGGTGTGATCTTCGATGCAGGCACCTTCAAAGTGGCCGCGATCAATTCTTGCAGTTGGACGAAAGTGCTCATGGGCGGGTTGCGTTGTTGATGGCTTGATGACTCGGTGCGCCGGGCGCGTGATCGGCGCTGACGCTCACGGTGATCGGAAACTGCGCTTCGGTTTTCGGCGGCGTCGCGCGAAGGTCGCGGCACCACAGCCCGTCGGCAGCCCGCTCGAATCCCTGCTCCAAAAGGAAGGATTTTGCCAACTCGTTTTTTGCGGTCGGAATGAACTCGGCCACCACCTGCTCGACGCCCTGCCCGGCCAGCCGGCGCAACAGCGTGTGCAAGAACGCGGCTTCGGCCTCGCGACCGATGACACGGCACGACATCAGGAAGGTGTCGAGTCGAGCCTGCTGCGGCGAAGCCAAACACAGCAACGCCAGCCCCACGACGCCGCTGTCGCCGAACACATCGGCGAGTGAAAAGTCTGCCACCCACCAATCGTCGGCAGCGATGAAGGCTTTGATCTGCTGCTCGTCGTAGCGCCGCGTGGTCAGGTTGAACTGGTTGGTTTTCTGGGTCAGTTGGCTCAGTCGGGCCAGGTGGCCCTGGGCGTTCAGGCGCACCTGCATCTTCATGCCCAGACGGGTGAGGTAGTCGCCTGCCGCGCCGCCGCCGTGGCCAACGGTTTCGCTGAGTTCGCGCCGACGCCGTTCCTGCGCATACAGCTCGGTCTTTGCAGCATCTTCGCGCGTCAGCGTGAGCACTTCGAGCCGAGCCACCTGGTCGAGGCAGGTCGGCACATCGACCGGCCGCGCCGGGGTCTGGATCACTTCCACCTGCGGCAGCGCATGGCGCACGGCGGCGCACTCGTGATCGCTGTCGTCCACGAACACGAAGGAATCGAGCCCGAGGTTCAGCTCCTTCGCCAGCGAAGCGAGGTTGTCCGCTTTCGGCAGCCAGTTCACGCGGCGCGCGGCGAAATGATGATCGCGCAGGATCTGGTGCGGATGCTCACGCAGCACCTGGTCGAGATCGGCCGCATTGTTCTTGCTGCACAGCGCGAGGATCAGGCCGCGCTGCTGAAAATCGAGAATGCGGCGCTGAAAATCGCGATAGGCGGCGCCGGGGTAGTCGGGGCCGAGCGCGATGCCGTCGATGCCGTCTTCTCCGATCACGCCGCCCCACAGCGTGTTGTCGGCGTCGAGCACCAGCACCTTGGCGCGCGGCGTCTTCAACACCACCCCGATACCGACGACGCGGCGTGCCATCTCGCGCGAGGCCTGCGGCGCGAATGGAAACTGCGCGGTGTACCAGTAGCGCCGATCGAAGAAGGCATCGCGCCCGACTTGCAGCAGCACCTCGTCGAGGTCCAGCAACAGCGACGCCGGCACCGATTCGCGCATCCAGCGTCCCGCATCTGACTTGAAGGCGGCCCACCACGCCGCCTCGGGCAGCTCGGATTGCGCGTCGAACTGGCCCAGTGCCGGCCCGCCGAGCGAGGGCAGCAGCGTCAGCACCAGGTGCCCCACTTTATGGGCCCGGAACAACCCGACGATCATTTGCAGTTGCGCCAGCGCTTCGGCCCGCAACCGGGCCTGCGCCTCGGCGTCCAGGCCGACCACAGGCCTGGCCAGGTCAGGGTGCAAGTCCTCGCGGCGCAGCATCAGCAGGGTGATGTCGGGCTGGTGCGCCATCAGGGCCGACCCCGCAGCGGCTTCCTGCAGTGCCATGCCGTGCGGCGCGTGGTACGCCAACAGCTCCATGCCGTGCAGCGCGCCCGCCATGACCAACCAGGGCTCGAGCAGATCGCTGGTGTAGGTGTGGACGATGCCGATGCGCAGGGCAACGGTGGTGGCTGCCAGCGCCTTGGCGTGCGCGGTGATCCGCTGCACCTGGGGCAGGCTGATGGGTGCGTGCCAGGCGGACAAACCGGCTCTCAATTGTGCGAGGTTGGCGCTGCCCAACAGGTCGTCGAATTCAGCTTTGATCTTGGCCATGTCTGAAGAAGCGGTCCACTGCGGAGCTCAATTTATCGAGGCTAACATAGGCCCCCGGGCGACCTGCAGGGTCGCGCACCACGGGACCGCAGAGGTCGCCATCAGCGGAGAAAATCAGACCATGCCAGACAGCCCCGCCGCGCGCCCGCTCGGCAGCAAAATCTTTACGCCGGCCGACCAGGCGTTCTTCGCGGCGGCCTCGGGCGACTGCAATCCGATGCACATGGATCCGGTGGCGGCGCGGCGGCTGCTTTCGGGCCGCCAGGTGGTGCACGGAATACACACCCTGCTGTCGGCGCTCGACCTGTGGCACAGCGAATCCGGTGTCGCGTCGGCGTCGGTGCAATGCGAGTTCAGCAACCCGGTCAACGTGGGCGACACGGTGCTGTTCACGCGTCAGGACGAGAACCGCCTTGCGTCGACGATCGTGGCCAGCGTCGACGGCTTGCCCTGCACCCAGGTGGTGATCGACGCCTTCGAGCCGAGCCACACGACCGCCGACGCGGCCGGCGATCACGTCGCGGTTGCGCTGCGGCTCGGCCCGCTCGACACACCTCTGGATGAACCGCCGGCCACGCAGGCGGGGCGCAGCTTCGTGCTGAATGGCTGCAACGCGCCGCAGCTCGCGCAGCGCTTCCCGCACGCAGCCGCCGCACTGGGCCCGCAACGCGTGGCGGCGATCGCCGCACTGTCGCAGTGCGTCGGCATGGTCTGCCCGGGCCTGCACTCGGTGTTCTCATCCGTTCGCTTCAGGCTCGGCGAGCCGGCCGACGTCGGTGCCGAACTGACGTTTGTGGTGAAGAAGTACGACGCTCGCTTTCGCCTGTTCATCATCGGCTTCGAGGGCTGCATCCGCGGCGAGATCCGGGCCTTCTTGCGCCCGCCACCGCAAGCCCAGGCGTCGATGCCCGAGGCTGCGGCGCAGGTCCGCGCCGGCGAGTTCAAGCACACCCGCTCACTCGTGCTCGGCGGCTCGCGCGGCCTGGGTGAAACGGTGGCCAAAATCCTGGCCGCGGGGCATGGCGATGTGATCGTCTCGCACGCGTCGGGGGCGGCTGACGCACAGCGCGTGGCCGACGAGATCAACGCCTTCGGCACGGTGCGCTGCACGACACTGAAGCTGGACCTGACGTGCGATGCGTTCGACGCCCTCGGCATCGACGCCGGCTCGCTCGACGCGGTCTATTTTTTCGCCACGCCGCGCATCTTCAGAAAGAAGACCGGCCTGTTCGATCACCGCTTGTTCGACGAATTCATCGCGTTCTACGTCACCCGTTTCACCGAGCTTTGTCTCTGGCTCGAAAACCGCGGGCAGGGCCGGCGCATCAAGGTGTACTTGCCTTCCACGGTGTTCATCTCGAATCGGCCCAAAGGCATGACCGAGTACGCGATGGCCAAGGCCGCGGCCGAGGTTCTGGCAGAAGACTTGAACCGGTCGCTGAAGAACGTATGCGTCGTGTGCAGCCGCCTGCCACGCATGGCAACCGATCAAACCGCCTCGATCATGGCGCTGGCCACCGAGTCGAATCTGAACCTGCTGCTGCCCGTGGTGCGCAAGATGAATGCGCCAGATGAATGCGCGAGCGGCAAATAGCTCAGGCCGCGCGAGAGCCTCAAATCACGTTGCGGTCGCTGAGCTTGTTCTGAAGCATGCGGCCCAGCGCGAGCCGGGCCGGAACGCCGAGCATCGCGGGGGGATCGGCATCAACGACAGGCGGCTCGAACGCCATGCGGTCCATCGTCGTGACCTCGAACCGATCGTCGGCATCGCGCAGGAAGCGGCACAAGGTGTTGAGTCGCCGCTGGTTCAGGCGGTTGGCCTGCAGGTCAGTGCGCATGTCGCCCTTGACGAACTCGTGGCTGTGCGTCAACAAGACCACCGCCGGGCTCGCGCAGGCGTGCGCCCGCTCCAGCAGGCAGGTGGTCTCGGCGATCGATGAGCCGGTGATCGTCAGCGCCTTGCGCTCGAGCCGGCTGCCGACTTTCAAGCCCGCGTAGGTGAGCACCGGCAACTCGGTGATGCCTTCGACGGCGTGCACGCCGGCGTTGAATCGCAGCGCCGGCTCATCGGGCTCGAACACCGCACGGGCCACGTTCGACGCCACCTTCAGGCCGACTTGCGCCATCGCCCGGTAGACGTTGCGGTCGACCATCAAGTTGCCGGTGCGCAGCGCCACCGGCGCGGGCAGGCCCCAGCGGGCGAAGGTGTCGATGCCGCGTTGCATCCAGCCGGCCAGTTGCGCGACCGGCCGCGCGTGCATGTTGTCGGTCGGTTTTTCGAGCGCGAGGTGCCGTTTCCAGTCGGGATGTTCGAAATAGGTCCACACCGGGTGCAGGTGAAGCTGCACATCGTGACCAGCACTGGCAATGCGGCGCACCAACTCGCCCATCGGCGGGTGGCCGAAAAACGCCGTTTGCAGCGTCTCGGCGAAGAAGGTCGCGCGGATGCCGTGGGCACGAAACGTATCGAGCATGAAGCCCAGACCCTGCGACTGTCCATTCACATTGCACAACACGTTCTGCGGCCCGATCGGGCGCTTGTTCAGCGGGTCGGCGAAGGCACCGCCGATGCTGAATTCGGTGTCGATGGTGATGAAGACCTTGGTTCGCATCGGTGGTCGCCTTGTCGCTCGCGCAGGTGCCGAAAGTCAGCAAAATGTAGCACCGAGGCAGGCGCTCGCGGTGCTCGACGGCGTTCAGCCGCTGCAGCGCAAGCGGTTGCGCTTCACAGGTCCAGCGTCATCAGCTCGCTGTAGACATCGCGCACCTGTGCGTCGCCCAGCGTGCGCGATGACACCAGCTTCGGCTGGGTTCGGCGTGTTCGGTAAGCCAGCGCAGGGGCGCTCACAACGAAGCGGCCTTCGATGCGCGACACCGGCATGCCGCCATGCGTCAGCAAGTGGTGCCCTAGCAAACCGCCGTGCCGCTGCAAGGCACCCGGATCGCTGAGATACATGATCCAGGCGCATGCCATCCTCTTCCAGCGCTCGCGCTTGAAGATGGCCAGGCAGGCATCACCCTCTCGGCCGAAGGCCACGAAGTTCAGCCACGGAATCGAACGGTGTGCGTTGAATTCCGCCAGCGCCACGCCTTCGAGCCGGCCGGCGATCTGCTGCGGCTCGCACTCAAGGAAATGGCCACCGCTTTGCGGTCGCAGCGACGGCAGGTTGGGCATGTACAACAGGCGGTCGTCGAGCACGCGGAAGCGCAGGCCGAGGAAGACTTGCGCGACCTTCGGGTTGGGCGTGAACATGGTGAAGTGGTAGTCGCGTTGCCTCAGCAGTTGCAGCACCAGGCTCAGCCCGCTGCTTCGGTAGGCGTCGAGAACGCACCAACTGTGCGGGTTGCAAAACCGCTCCGGCTTGCCGTCGATTTGCTGGTCTGAATAGATCGCGCAGAACACCCCCACCAGCTTATCGCCGTCGCACAACTGCATGCCGAAATTGGGCTGCGATGCCGCCCACCGGTGCGTCAACGAGGCAATCCAGGCTTGGGCAGAAATGCGCTGGGCGAGGTTGTGGTGCAGAAACTCGCCGACCGCCGCAAGATGGCGCTCCTCGATGGGCAAAACGTGCGTCATAAAAAGTGAGGCTAAAAAAGGGTGCGCGGCTACGGCCGGGCGAGCAGCGCTTTGATGCGGCCCAGTGCCATGGCCTCGAACCCAGGGGGTCGACCGAACAAGGCCCACAACCCGATCAGCACCGAGGGGTACAGCAGCAGGCAAAGCATGAATTTTGCCGCCAAGACCGCAAGCGCCGGCCCCAACAACGCGAACGGCACCAGGTACACGATCAAGGCCATGGCGACGGCGGCAAGCAGCGGGCGAAACAACGCACCCAGGAGCCGCAAGAAGGTCACGCTGCCGGTGCGCGCTGTCAACAGCATCATCACCGGCACCATGCCCATCGAAACCCCGGCGCGTGCGGCGGCGGCGCCTTCGACCCCATGGTTGCGAACCGCCAGCCAGGTGAGCGGCACCATCACCGCCAGCTCGAGCCAGGTTTGCACCGCAGAAAGCTTGGTTTTCCCGCTGACCCACAGCGGAACCTCAAGCACCAGCACCAGCGCGGAGAAGCCACCGAACACCGCCAGCCATTGGATCAGGGGCACCGCGCCGAGCCACTTCTGCCCCAGCACCACGCGAACGAACTCCGGGGCAACGATGAGCAGGCAAAAGCTCATGAACAGGCACATCGCGGCAATCGCAGAGAAGCTGTCGAGCACCGCAACGCCGAACTCCTGCGGTCGATCCGAAATCTTCGCCAAGGTGGGAAACATCGCCCGGCGCACCGGCATCACGAGTTCATTGCTGGGCAGCGTGGCCAGTTCACTGGCCACGTGGTAGTTGCCCATTGCGGTGGTTCCGGCGACGCCGCCAACGATGAATTCATCGCACTTGCGGCTCAGGAACGAACCGATGCGCGAGATCATCAGCCACTGCGAAAACGACCAGATCTCGGCCACCTTGGCAAGCGAAAGACGCGGCCGATACGGGTGCATGACATAGCTCATCGCCACGCCGATGACGCAGGCCGACAGCGAGCCGAAAACCAGCGCCCAATAGTTTCGAAACCACAACGCGGCACCGACGACGAAGACGAAGTTCAGCAGCTTGTTGTAGAGCGTGAAGCGAAACTCTTTCGCGAAATCGAGTTCCTTTCGAAACGCGACGATGCCGATGTTCTGCAGGCCTTCGATCACGGCGCGCGGGGCCACGAACAAGATCACCGCCACGGCGCGCGGCTCGGAAAAATACGACGCGATGGCTGGCGCGGCCGCCAGCAGCAACACGGTGATGAACGCGCCTTGCAGAATTTGCACGGTCCACGCCGTGTCGTAGTGTTCGCGGGTGTCGGCACCGCTGCGCATGAGCGCCAGGTCGACGCCCGCATACGAAATGGTTTCGAGCAGGCCGTAAGCCAGCATGACCATCGCGATCAGCCCGAAGTCTTCCGGTGCCAGCAGGCGCGCCAGGATCATCGTGCTGACCAGCCCGATGAGGCGCATGGCCCACCGCGTGCCGATCATCCACGCCGAACCTCGCAGCAGATTCTTGCCGTGGCCGGCTTGACCGTCGGGTGCGCTCATGCGGTGCTCGGCTCGCGCTGGCAGCGGCAGCGCATCGCGCATGAATCGCGCCGTACCATCTTCATGCGCCTTCGGATTCACCGCGCGCACGGGGCGCGCCGTTCAGTCCGTTCGCGGTCGAAAGTTGTCTGAGCAAGTCACCGATTCGTTCCCTGATGGCGACTCCGTAGTTGCGCTTCAAATAAAGAAACACGATCAGGTACAAAGGGATGAGACGCCCGAACACGCTGCGGTCGATGCCCTGCAGGCTGCAGGCGCGGTCAATAAACAAATCGAGATGCCGATCGGGCACGCTCGAACCCATGACCGAGCGCAAGCCATTGGCGCTCTCCGGCAGCAGCGAGAGCAGCAAAGTGAATGTGTCGAAGCCCGGCAACTCGATTTGCCCGTAGTCCTCCCAATCGAAAACAACCAGGCCTCGGCTCGAGTGCCCGAGATTGTTGATGACGAAGTCGCCGTGCTGGGGCAAGCGGCCCCAGGAATCGGCGCCGAGGCTTCGAGCACTCTGGATCGCACGCGCGGCGATGTCTGCAAATGGCGTTGCGTGGAAGTGCCGCGCCAATTCACCGAACAGTTCGCCGTGGCTGCCGGATGCGGTCGGTGCAGCGTGCTGCGCGCCGACTTTGAAAAATTTCAGCGCGGGGTCGAACAGCGTGGATTCGATTTTTCGACCGGACCGACTGCCACCGGCGTGCACAGGGGTGTGCTGCACGCCTTCGCTGACCATGATGCTCCAGCCGTCGCGCGCTCGGTAACCGAGCGGGCGTGGCACGAACGAGGTGAAGTCATGGCTGGCGCGGCAATAGCGTTCGTATTGACCGCGCAAATCGCTGAACTCGGACGCTTTGACCTGGAAGAACTGCTGCTTGCTTGCAAAGACGCTGACCGCGAGCGATTCACCCGAGGTGATGTTGATGTGGTAGGCCAGGTGCGATTGCGGCTGGTGCAGGCCCAGTTCCACCAGCACCTCGGCAACGGCTTTCAACACGCTCGGTAGCCCCAAAAGAAAATGGCCGTTTCGAGATGCCGAGCCAGCCCCGACTCGACTGCCACACGCCGCGCCAGATACGCCGAGGGCGACAGGCAGTGACGCTGCGCCTCCAGCTCACGTCGAAACGCCAACTTCGAAATCCCGGCGTCGGCGTCGACCAGCTTCATCGGCGCATCGCAGTCGGGCAGCAAGTTAAACAGCCGGATGTCGCTGAGTTGCGCACCGACCAGCAAGGCTCGCAGCGTGCTCAGCGAATAGGCGGCGGAAGGATCGGCGGCTTCACTGCGGGAAGCATCGCCGCGCCAGCGTCGCGACAGCTTGCGCAGCGCACGCTTCAGGCCATGGCGGTTGTCCACGCAACCGGCCACCAGCCCGCCGGGTGTCAGGACATCCACGACCTGGTTCAAGAACGCAGCCGCATCGAAGCCGCCGGGTTGCAACTCCGACGCTGCCGCCAGGTCATCGAGCGTGCGGTGCAGGATCACGAGGTCGAAGGATTTCGCCGCGAACGGCAGTCGATCGGCGAAGCTGGTCAACGAGGCGACGTCCGGGCAACGGCCCAGGTTCGGCTGGCCGCCACCCGACTCAGCCGCAGAGCCGGTCACGCGAAGACAATGCGCCTCGCCCGGCCAGTTGAACCCGCTCAACAACGGCTCTCGGCCGTGGCATATCTCAAGCGTGCGGTTGGGCTGGGGTGCCGTGGGAATGCGGTACAAGGCTCTCGCACGGTCGAGCGGATTCGCATAGGGAATCATCGAACGGAAGCCGACATTCCTGTCTTAGCTGGTCTTGCGGGCAACGATGATCGCGTCAGGCGCAAATGGGGTCAGCAGCGCATGGCCAAACGTCTTTTCGAGACGCTCGGCCCGTGCCGTGTCATGCAGCGTCGTTTGCAGACTGGAGTGGTACATCCAGGCACCGATGGGCTGGGTCTTGACGATCTCGAATCCGCACCTGCGCAACATTGACCTCAGCTTGAAGTAGCTCAGGTCCATGCCACTCGCACCGCCGCCAGTGGCTGCGTTGAGCAGAGCGGCGATGGAATGCGGGTTGCGATGGCTGTTGATGATCAGGAGGCCGTTCGGACGCATCAACCGGTGCAGCGCTCGCAGAACGGCTTCACGCAAATCGGCCTGTGCGTTGCCGAAAAACCGGAACGAACTGATCAGATCGAAGCTGCCGATGTCGACGTCGGCCTGGGTCAGGTCTGCCTGCACGAAGCGCACCAATGGGCACTTGCTCTTTGCCTCTTCGAGCATGCTCGAAGAAATATCGACCCCGACCGATTCGGCGCAAAGCGGTGCCACGGTTGCCGTGATGCGTCCGGTGCCGCAAGCGAAATCCAGATAGCGCGGCTTGTGGTTTGCAAATAGCTTTGCCACCATGGCGCGCAAGTGCTTTTCCTCGAGCTGCGCCATGTAGGCATCGAACGGCGCGGCGGCCAGTGTGGCGTCGTACTTGCCGCCGCGCTCCAGGTGGCTCGACCGGTAGTCGTCGCCTGAACCGAGATCGGTGTCCCCGTGCTTTGTCATGGTGATGCGGGCCAGGTGAAGATTGAGAAGGGGGCGGCGCGAGTCGGTGATGGGCCGAATATTGGGTGGAGCCGTCTGTCGAACTTCGGTGTCGAATGTCAGCGTCGCATGCGTTGTGGCGTCTCGACGCGCGCGACGATTATCAGACACAAAACGAGCCGTTTCGCCGGTACTTTCACACGCCCGATCCAGGACGCTGACACGGCATCACCACCCGCCCATCCAGGCGACAACCGAATCCGAGGCTTCGTTTTTCCAGGCTTCCTTCGAGAAGGTGTGGTCTGCGCCTGCCACGTCACGGCGGGTGATTCGCGGATGGTCGAGCAAGCCGTGCCAGGCCTTCGAGGCGGCGGTGACTTCGTCGAACTCGCGTGCGATGTAGTCTCGCCCGCTCATCAGCAACAGCACCTGGCCGCGAAAGCGGTTCAAGCCAACGGCCGTCTTCACCGGCAGCGGCAGCGCCGAAATATCCTCCTGCGCGGTGCTCGAATCCGAGCGCGACATCAAGCTCTTGCCGCGAAAAAATGCCCGCGCCACGCCGACCATCGATGTCAACGATGCCCGCACATCGAACTGCCCTCGACGCACGAGCTGCCAGAACTCCTTCGACCGAATCCGATCAAGGTAGTAGTGTTTGATGATGACCTGGGCTTGACCCTCCTCTGTTCGCACCCAGGGATTGACGAGCACCGCACCCTTGACTCGCGGGTCTCGCCAGGCATAGAACAGGATGCCGCTGGCCGACTCGCATTCGCCCAGCAAAACCACTTCACTGATCTGCGGCTCGTGCGCCAGCAGCGCGTCCACCGCCGCGCGAATGTCGGGCTCTGATTGCTCGAAGCCCACGTAGGTGCCACTGCTGTCGCCCATTCCGCGCAGGTCGAAGCGCAGCACGGCAACGCCTTGCGCAGCCAGCTTGCGAGCCATGCTGACGAACTGCCGGTGCGCACCGGCTCGGTATTGCGGCCCCCCCGCCACCACGATCACGACGCCGCGCGCACCCGGCCGAGCGGCGCGGTGAATCACGCCCGCGAGTCGATCCGCAGCACAAGCAAAGGTCAACGGCACGAGTTCGGCTGCTGCCGCCGCTGCCTCGGGCTGCGTGTGGGTTTGCGGGTGGGTTTGCGAAAGCACGACTCGAGGTCTTGCCGCGCGGGCGCGCCAGGCTTCGACACAACGTGTCGTCGCGGCCACCAGATCGGGGGCGAGCTCGCGCTCGTGAACTTGCCAGAATGCAGGCCCAACGACAGTTTCGATCCGGATTGCGGCACCGGCTGCCTGAAACTCCTGCACCGCCTTGGCGTTCGCACGTGGCATGGTCGAGTCGGTGCCGGCCAGCACTTCGAACCAGTCCGTCTCGAAGGATTTCAGTGCATCAGGGCGGCTCAAATCCAGCCGGTCCAGCGCCAGCGAAAGTTCTGGCCCGACATAGTATCCAGACACTTCGATCGCTTCGCCATTGGCCGATTTTTCGCGCAACTCATTGGTCGATTTGATTCGATTCGGCAGTTCCAACTCGGCCGCGATTCTGATCCTCAGAAACTGCGTGTAGAAGAGCTTCCCGTTCAGCACCGGTTGCCAAAACAGCAGGTGCGCGATGTGCCCATCCTGCTTGGCAAGTTCGACCGCCATGATGGCTCCCAGGCGCAAGCCCCAAAGGCTGCTGCACCCATTGCCGAACAGCCGCAACCAGGCCAGCGCGCGTGCCAGGTCGTCGCGCCACACGTCCCAGGTGGCGTCGACAAAATCGCCAGCGCTGTCACCGGTGCCGTGCATGTCGACGACCAGCGTGCCGATACCGATCTCTGCCAGAGCGCGGGCCTGCAACGCCACCATGGCGCGGCAGCGGTTCATCTCTTCGGCAAACGGGGGCACGACGAGAATGTCGCCGGCTGGGTGCGGCTCAGCGCAGGGTGCAAAGTAGGTGGCCAGCAGGTTGCCGCGAGACCCGTTCAGCAAGAACGGGCGCGGCCCCGGGCACGGCGCGCCGATCATGCCGGGGCCCCGGCACACACCGAAGCGGCCGGTATGGCCGAATGCACACCCCCGCGGCGCGGCCGGCGATGCCTTGTTTCCGTCAGCCCCAGACCCGAAACCAGCACCTCAGAATCAACCATGCTCGCAGGTGCTTTCAAGAATTTTCTCCAGCAAAAATCGGCATCAGAACAGCCCTGAATTTTACGGTATCGCTTCGATTCAGCCTGGGTCTGCGAACCAGCCGGGCCCTCGCGCAGGGCACGCCACGGCGCGCCGCTGCAGCGTGGCCGCACCTTATGATCCGGGCTGCCTGGGCTGCAAGAACCGGCATCGGATGCGTACTCTGCGCCGCCGCCGCCCGAGGTCTTGCCGTCCCAACATCGGTCAAGTGAAATGCGGGGCTGACTCATCGGTTCGCAAGCCTCGATCGAGTTGCAAGTCTTCGCACGTCGTTACCAAACCAGAGGTGAACACCCCTTGGCCCGCCCGATTCAGGCTGCTAGCGCAAGTCGATCACCCATCGCCTCACGACACGCCGGCTGGCAGTTCGCGTTGCCCGCGCTCGCGAGCGGCATGGCCGGGCTGATTCTGGCCTGGCATTACCCGCTGATGGCGTGGGCAGCATCGGCGCTGTTCATCACTGCAAGCGTCGTGTTCGGCCTGTACCCCGCCACGTGGCTGGTGGCGCTGCCGGCACTGCTGCCGATCATCGGGCTCGCGCCCTGGACCGGCTGGATCACTTTCGAGGAGTTCGATCTGCTGGTGCTCGCGGTGGCAGCCGGCGGTTACGCGCGGCTCGCGCTGCAAGCGCCGCGTCGCATGCCGGCGG
>JAYVCL010000180.1:0-17376 GCA_043749975.1 Burkholderiales bacterium | reverse complement strand
GGCTCGCGCCAAATGCGTGACACGGCTGCCAAGGCGTCTGACCACACGGTGAGCTACATCAAGGACGAGCCCTTGAAATCGGTGCTGATCGCTGCGGCGACCGGCGCCGCGTTGATGGCCCTGGTCAGCCTGGCCAGCCGCTCACGCGACCGCAGCTAAAGCGGCCTCGCGTGCGCGCTGGCATGGGCCGGCGCGCACGCGACGGAAGCGACCCACCCGGTTTCTTGACCGCCATGATCCACCCGCTGTTTCACCTCATCGCGACGCAACCGCACTTGCTGGCCGACCATGTCGAGGCGTATGCCGAGTTGGTGGCCGACGAGTTGCGAACCACCACAACGGTGTGGAAGTGGCGCGTGATCTTGCATGCAGTGGCGTTGTGCTGCGTGGCGGTGGCGGTGATGTTGGCGGGGGTGGCGCTGATGCTTTGGGCGGTGATACCTCCCGCCGACATTCATGCGCCCTGGGCCCTCGTCGTGGGGCCGCTGTTGCCGCTGCTCGCCGCTGTCGGCTGTCTGCTGATCGCACAGACTCAGGTTCGCCGAAGCGGATTCGAGAACATCCGCGAGCAGCTCAATGCGGATGTGTCGATGCTGCGCGAAGCGGGCGCCACATGAGCACCGTGTTGCCCCTGCCGCCAGCGGCGCGGGCTGCGGCGGATGCCAGCAGCGAAGCAGAGGGCATTCAGAAGCCCAGCGAGAAGCCCAGCGCAGCGGCCCGGCTTGCGTTGTCGCGCGAGCGGCTGCGCACGGTGATGCTCGAGCGTTCGGCACCGAAACGCAAGGCCGAAGCCCAGCGGGCGGCTGGCGCGGCACCGTCCTGGCTGGACAGGTTGAAGGACATCCCCGGTGCCGGCGTGATGATCGACGCGGTTTCGAGCTGGTGGTCGAACCACCCGCTGCATGCGGTGGGCGTGTTGGCCGCAGGTGCGGCGCGTGCCTCGGTGCAGCCGCTCGCACAGCGAAACCCGGTGGGCCTGGTGCTGCTGGCCGCGTTGCTGGGTGCCGCCCTGGTCTGGAGCCGACCCTGGCGCTGGCTGCTAAAGCCGGCACTGTTTGCCGGGTTGGTGCCGCAAATCGCCTCCAAGGTCGTTAGCCACGTTCCGTTCGAGTCATGGATGGGGTTTTTGTCGACCGTCACCAACGGCAAACCGGCTGTGCCCCGCAACAAATAGCGCCGGCATGGCGCGGGCGAGGCAGCACGCGATTCAGAATGCGGGGCTGAACCGCCTTGGCGCTCCGACAGGGTGAAAAGCAAGCACGCCATGGCCAGCCACCGCACAGAACACGACAGCTTCGGCCCCATCGACGTGCCGGCAGACGCGCTGTGGGCCGCGCAAACCGCGCGAAGCCTGCGCTTCTTCGCCATCGGCGAGCAGCGCATGCCGCTGCCGGTGATTCACGCGCTGGCCTGGGTCAAGTGGGCGGCGGCCTGTGTGAACCGTGATCTCGGCCTGCTCGACGACGCCCGTGCCGAAGCCATCGCAGCGGCGGCGCTGCGTGTGGCGGCGGGTGAATTCGACGCGCAGTTTCCGCTCTCGGTGTGGCAGACCGGCTCAGGCACGCAAAGCAACATGAACGTCAACGAAGTGGTGGCGAGTGTCGCGTCGCTCGCGCTTGCAGCGGTACAGAGCGAAGCACACCGCCTGCACCCGAACGACGACGTGAACCGTGGCCAGTCGTCTAACGATGTGTTCCCCACCGCCATGCACCTGGCTGTGCTGCTGCAGACGCAGGCCTTGCTGTTGCCGGCGTTGCGCGGCCTGCGCGCTGCGCTGGCCGACAAGGCGCTCGCGTTCGCCGACGTGATGAAGGTCGGCCGCACCCATATGCAAGACGCCACCCCGGTGACCCTGGGCCAGGAGTTCGGCGGCTACAACGCGCAGCTTGCCCTGTGCGAAAGCGCCATCGTGCACGCCCGCGTGGCGCTGCAGTCGCTGTCCATCGGCGGCACCGCAGTGGGCACCGGCCTGAACACCGACCCGGCCTTCGGCGCGCGCGTGGCCGCCTTGTTGGCGCGCCGGCTGGCGCTGCCCCTGGTGCAGGCCGACAACCTGTTTGCCGCCATGGCCGGGCATGAGGCGCTGGTCGGTTTTCATGCCGGTCTGAAAATGCTGGCGGTGGCGCTGACCAAGATCGGCAACGACATCCGCCTGATGGGCAGCGGGCCGCGCGCCGGCCTGGGTGAGCTCGAATTGCCCGAGAACGAGCCCGGCAGTTCGATCATGCCCGGCAAGGTGAACCCGACCCAGGTCGAGGCGCTCAGCATGGTGTGCGCCCAGGTGATGGGGCACGACGCGGCGATCGGTTTCGCGGCCAGCCAGGGCCAGTTCGAGCTCAACGTCTACAAGCCACTGATCGCACTCGACACGCTCGACAGCCTGCGCCTGTTGGCCGACGCGATGCGCAGCTTCACGCAGCATTGCGTGGCGGGCATCCGGGTCAACGCGGCACGGGTCGACGAGTTGCTGCAAGGCTCGCTGATGCTGGTGACCGCGCTGGCACCGCACATCGGCTATGACCGCGCCGCGCAGATTGCCAAGCACGCACACCAGTACGGCAGCTCGCTGCGCGACGCGGCATTGGCGCTCGGAGCCGTGACGGCAGAGCAGTTCGACACCTGGGTCGACGCGCGCCGCATGCTGGGCCCTCGCTGAAGCCGGGCGCGGCGAGCAGCGGGCCGTTCGGCAGAATTTCGTCCTTTGATTCCTCATTCCCCATTCATCACCCTGGAGCAGTTGTTCATGCACCTCACTCAGCCCGTAAAACTCACTGACTTCAGGCAAATCAGCCTGCCCACGCTGCTGGCGCTTGCACTCGGTGCGGCACTCGCGGGGTGTGGCGACACCGCCAAGCTGCCGCTGTCGGCAGGCATCGGCGCCGGCACGGGCATCAGCCTGCCGCCGCCGAACAAGACGCTGATTCCCACCATCAACGTCGCGCCGGCCACCGGCTGGGCCCCGGGCGCGACACCGGTGCCCGCGCCGGGCACCCGCGTGGCGGCGTTTGCCACCGGGCTGAACCACCCGCGCTGGCTCTACGTGCTGCCCAACGGCGATGTGCTGGTGGCCGAAAGCAATGCGCCGGTGCGCCCGGCCGACAGCGCCGGTATCAGGGGCTGGTTCATGAAGGTCGTGATGAAGCGAGCGGGTGCCGGTGTGCCGAGTGCGAACCGCATCAGCCTGCTGCGCGATACCGATGGCGACGGCGTGGCAGACCAGCGCTTCGACTTCATCGTGGGGCTCGATTCCCCGTTCGGCATGGCCCTGGTGGGCTCTGATTTTTATGTGGCCAATGCCGATGCGGTGTTGCGCTTCCCATATGTCCGCGGCCAGACGCGAATCGATGCCGCAGGCGTCAAGCTGGTCGATCTGCCGGGCGGTCCGCTGAACCACCACTGGACCAAGAACCTGCTCGCCAGCCCCGATGGCCGCCGCCTCTACGTCAGCGTGGGCTCGAACAGCAACGTGGCCGAAAACGGCATGGCGGTCGAGGCCAAGCGCGCCGCAGTCTGGGAAGTGGACACCAAAAGCGGCGCGCACCGCGTGTTCGCATCGGGCCTGCGCAACCCGGTCGGCCTGGCCTGGGAGCCGCGCGGCGGTGCCTTGTGGACGGTGGTGAACGAACGCGACGAAATCGGCAGCGACCTGGTGCCCGACTTCATGACCTCGGTGCTCGACGGCGGCTTCTACGGCTGGCCCTACAGCTACAACGGCCAGCATGTGGACGAACGGGTGGAGCCGCAGCGGCCCGACCTGGTGGCCACGGCACGCGTGCCCGACTACGCGTTGGGTGCACACGCCGCCTCGCTGGGCCTGGCGTTCTCGGCCGGCACCTCGTTGCCCGCGCCCTTCGCCAGCGGTGCGTTCGTGGGCCAGCACGGCTCGTGGAACCGCCGCCCGCACAGCGGCTACAAGGTCATCTTCGTGCCGTTCGACAACGGCCGGCCAAGCGGCGTGCCGGTGGACGTGCTGACCGGTTTCTTGAGCGCCGAGGGCAAGGCCAACGGCCGCCCGGTGGGAGTGGCCCTGGACCAGCGCGGTGCGCTGCTGGTGGCCGATGATGTGGGCAACGTGGTCTGGCGGGTCAGCGCGGCGCAGCCCTCGCGCTGATCGGCCCCCCTCACGAGCTTCTCACAGGACTCACCGCATGCTCAAAATCGTGATCGCTTATGCCGCCACCACCCTCGTGATGGTGGCGATCGACCTGCTCTGGCTGGGCGTGATCGCCAAGCCCTGGTACCAGCAGGGCATCGGGCACTTGATGGCGTCCGAGCCGAAGTTGGCGGCCGCCGCCTTGTTCTACCTGCTCTTTCCCCTCGGGCTGATGGTCTTCGCGGTGATCCCCGGCCTCGCCGACGCCGGCTTGGGCAAGACGGCCTTGCTCGGCGCCCTGTTCGGCTTCTTCGCCTACGCCACGTATGACCTGACCAACCTGGCCACGCTGCGCAACTGGCCGCTCGGCCTGGCGCTGATGGACATGGCCTTGGGCACCGGCGTCAGCGCCGTGGCGTCGTTGGCGGGCAAGTTCGCGGCTAACTTGGCGGCTTGATGGCGCTCGGCCGTTGAGCCAGCCAGTTCGGCGTCAACCCGCCGGCGCGCACTGGGCCGTCTCGCCGCGCTGCAGCGCCAGCAGTTGCTGCGCCACCTCGTCGGCGAGGCGCGCGGCGGCGCGACGGTGGCCTGCGGCCAGGGCCAGCATGCCGTCGCCGATGTTTTCGTGGATCACCGAGCGGCAGTTCAGCGCCAACGCAGGCTGCCCTGATTGCGCCGCCGACCAGCGGCTCTCGAGCCGCACCTCGCGCCCCGGGAACGATTCGAAGCGCGTCACGTCGACCACCACCCGCCAGACCGAAAGCGTTGACGTGGATGCCGCGCTCGGCGGCTGTGGCGGCGGCACTTCCAGCGCGGCCCAGCGCGTGACCCAACGATCGAGCAGCGCGCTGCGCAACTCGCTTCGCAGCGGTGCCGCCCAGCGCTCTTGCTCCAGCAAGCTCAGCGTGCCGTCGGCGCTGCGCACCAGCCACTGCGGTTGATCGACCTGGGGCGGCACCGCGACGGGTGCCAGCGAAACACTGAAGCCGGCAGCGGGCGCAGCAGGGCTCTGCACCGAGTCGACCGGCAGCAGGCTGTGAAAACGCACCGGCGGCGCGCTGGCGCAAGCGGCCAAAATCGCCGCCATGGTCACCGACACGGCCACCGACAGGGAAGCCGTCGAGGCACGGCAGATGGGGTTCTTCATGGCGTCCTCTTGTCGGGCAGCGTGGTCGGGTCGGCGGGCTTGCCGCGCAGCACCGCCTCGGGGTGCAGTTGCAGGTAATCGGTCAGCACGCGCAGCGACTGGGCGGCACGTTGCAGCTCGGTCAGGGTTTGTTCCACGGTGCGC
Organism: Burkholderiales bacterium; assembly: GCA_043749975.1. Taxonomy (GTDB): domain Bacteria; phylum Pseudomonadota; class Gammaproteobacteria; order Burkholderiales; family Burkholderiaceae_C; genus JANYJJ01. The sequence goes on along the minus strand of JAYVCL010000180.1, from coordinate 11,992 downwards.
TGCACCGGTGCCGTGTCGTCCAGCAAATTGCGATCGAGCCGCTGCAGCGAGCCCTGCGCGGTGGTGAGCGTGCGCTGCACTTCGGTCAAGGTGCGCTGCACCTCGACCAATGCCTTCTGCGCCTCGGGCGTCAACTGCCCGATCGCGGCCACCGCCACACTCACCTGCGCCAAGGTGCCCTGCACGCCACGCGCGATGTCGTCGAACGGAATCTTGCTGAGCTTTTGCACGATGTCGGCAATCTGCGGCTGCAGCTCGCTCAGCGTGCCGGCAACGGTCGGCAAGGTGATGACGCCGTCGCTTTCTGTCAGCGCGACGCGCGGCAACCTGGGCATGAAGTCGAGCGCCACGAAAAGCTGGCCGGTCAGCAGGTTGCCGGTGCGCAGTTGCGCCCGCAAGCCACTGTCGACCAGGCGTTGCAGCAACGCACCGTTGGTGCGCGTTTCGGGCGCGGTGCTGTCGGCGGCCGCAGTGCGCACGGCGCCGAGCCGCAGCGGGTAGATGTCGGCCGTCACCTGCACCGGAAAGCGCCGCCCTTTCACGTCGTGCTGCAGCGCGATGGAGCGCACGTTGCCGATCTCGACGCCCAGAAAGTCGACCGGTGCGCCCAGCGTCAGGCCACGCACCGACTGGTTGAACACCATGCGCAGCGGCTGTGCCGGGCCGTCGGGCGGAGCGATGGCGCTGCGCCGGTCGCCGAACAGGAAGAACTGGTTGCCAGCCGGCGCGGCCTGCGCTTTCGGTGAATCGGGGGCCTGCTCGAAGGCCACCGCGCCGACGAGCACCGAGGCCAGCGTCTGGGTGTTCAGCGTCAGGCCGCTGGCGTTCAGCGTCAGGTCGACTCCGCTGGCGTTCCAGAAGCGCGATTGCAGCGTGACCAGCTTGTCGTACGGTGCCTCGATGAAGACCTTCACCGACAACTCATCTTGTTCGGGGCTGAGCGTGTAGCCCACCACGCGGCCCACTTGCGTGCGCCGATACAACACGGGCGAGCCCACGTCGAGCGAGCCCAGGTTGGCGGCTCGAAGCACGAAACTGCGCCCAGGCTCGCCGCGCAGCACGAAGGGCGGCACCTCCAGGCCGACGAACTGCTTGCGGGCTTCAGGCGAGGTGCCGGCGTCGACGCCGATGTAGGAGCCCGAGAACAAGGTGCCCAGGCCGCTGATGCCGGCCACGCCGACACGAGGACGCACGACCCAGAAACCGGTGTCTTGTACCGCGATGCTGGCCGCCGAACGGTCGAGCTGCACGGTGGCGATGACGCGCTTGCGGTCGTCGTGCAGCGACACCGATTCGACGCGGCCGATCACCACCTCTTTGTAGCGCACCTCGGTCTTGCCCGGCTCCAGGCTCTCGGCATTGCGAAACTCGATCTCGATCCGCGGGCCCACCGCCAGCAGGTTGCGAACCAACAGCGACGCCCCGATGACCAAGGCCACGATGGGCACCAACCACACCAGCGACAAGCGCATGCGGTTCTTGCGCCGGATGACGGGGCTGGGCGCATCGGGCCACGGCACGTCTTGCTGCGGCCCGGCGCTCGATTCAAGCAGGTCGTCGGCGCTGGCCTGCGCAGCGTCTGGCGCAGTGGCGGGCGTGGCCACAGGCGGTGGCGCAGGCAGGGGGGCTGCAGGTTCAGTCATGGGGCGTGGGGAAGGGTGCGTGGGGGCGTGGGTAGCGGGGGGGACGTGGTCCGAGGTTCAGATGATTCAGGATCGGGCCAGATCAATCGTGCATCGAAACTTTGCGCTGCCATCAAGGTGAGAACCACGACGGCGGCGAATGCCAGCAGGCCGGCTTCGGGGCGAACGCTGGCGACCGATCCGAAGCGCACCATCGCGCCCAGCAAGACCACCACGTAGACGTCGAGCATCGACCAGTGGCCCACGGCCTCGATCATTCGAAACAAACGCGCGCGGTCGAGTTGACGCCAGCGCGGTGCGGCCCTCACGCTCCACGCCAGCAGAGCCAGCGCGCCGATCTTGGCCAAAGGCACCACGATGCTGGCGATGAAAACGATGATGGCGAGGCCCCATGCGTCGGACATCCAAAGCTCGGTGATGCCGCCCAGCAGTGTGTGGGTGCTGCGCCTGAAGCCGCTGGTGGTGCTCATCAGCGGCAGCAGGTTGGCCGGCACATAGGCCAGCGCCGAGGCGGCCAGAAAGGCCCAGGTGCGTTGCAGGCTTTGCGGCTTGCGCGCATGCAGCGTGTAGCCGCAACGGGGGCATTCCTGCGCGAATTGGTCCGCGTCGTCGGCCGCTTCGTTTGACTCAGAGTGATCGCTGGCACTGGCCGACACCAGGCCGCAACACTCGCAGCCGAGCAAGCCGTGGCGGGGCATGGGATCGGCCGTGATGACGTTTTGCGCGTTCACGGCAGCTCGCGCCACAGGTGTTTCACGCCGGCCGATTCGATGGCCGCCAGCAGCAAGGCCAGCAAGCCGAGCGCATACAGCGCCGGCCCCGGCTCGGCCTGGGCCAGGTCGGCAAGGCGGACGATGGACACCACCGCCGCCACCGTCAACACCTCGACCATGTTCCAGCGCGACACACGGTGCAGCCAGCGCATGCAGGCGCGAAAGCCGGGCGGCATCCGCCCGGCTGCCAGGGGCAGCAACACGTACAGCCGCAGCGCAATGAACAGCGCCGGTGCCACGATGGCGGTGAATGCCGACAGCACCGCCACCAGGCGCTCTCCTTCGCGCCAGGTGGCGGCAATGGCCATCGGGAAGGTGGCGACTTGCGCCGGCCCACGCAAGCGGATCGAGGCCACGTCGGTCAGGTGCGCCGCCAGCAACACGAACAGGGCCGCCAGCGTGAGCGCCAGCAGCGTCTGCACGCTGACCAGGTGGCCGCGCCCGAGCACGGCTTCGCATTGGGTGCAGCGCGCCACCGCGCGCGAGCTGAGCGACGGCCAGCGGTGCAGCTTGCCGCAGCGCTCGCAGATCACCAGCGTTTGTCCGGCGCTGTGCATGCTGTGTCGTCCTCGGGTTCGGTGCTGTCGGCGCGCGGTGCTTGTTCTGCCGAACCGGCCTGACTCGCATGCGTGCAGGCTGGAAAGGCGCGTGGGGCAATGCTAAGCGACGCGGCGATCCGGCGCAGCACGCTGCGCCGGCTCCTACAGCGCAATCGGCGGCGTCCGACAGCGCAGGCCCAAGCGCGTGCCTATTCTTGAAAAAAAGCTTTCATCTCGCAAGCCAAGTGCCAAGGACACGCCATGACTTCACGTCACATCGGCATCGCAAGCGTCGCCGCGCTCAGTGCGTTGCTCGCCTTCAGCGCGTGCGATAAAACAAAACCGCCGACACCGACCGTGTTGTCAACGGCCGCCGCGCCCAGCAGCGAAGCCGTGCCGCTGGGTTCTGCAGCGGCCTCGGACCCGTCGCTGCCACCCGCCAGCGTGGTCAAGAACGAGCCGGCCGCACTCACCTCGCGTGACGACGCCAGCACGCGTCCGCGCGGTGATCTGACCAAGGCAGACGAGTCGAACGCGATGCCCAAGGCAGGGCAGGCGAACAACCATTCCAGTCCGTCGCTGGAAAGCGGCAAAGCTGCTGCCAAGCCATAGAAATTGATCTGGCACGCGCCCTTGTCCTACAGGCGCAAGCGCTGCGCTCCGATGGCCTTCGACTCTGCGGGTTTCTAAAGTTCAGCTATCGACAACCCGCAACCGCTCCGGCGCTCGTGAAGTGCTTGCGAATCATGGAGACGGCGATGCTGAAATGGGCAGTGATTTTTGCAGCGGTGGCTGTGGTGGCGGGCCTGCTGGGTTTCACCGGCATCGCGACCGGTGCCGCCGGCATAGCGAAAATTTTGTTCGTCGTTTTTCTGGCGCTGTTCATCGCGGTGGTTGCGATCGGCTTGCTCGGCATCGGTGCCATCAAGAAACTCTGACGCAGCCGGCAACGGCGATCTACTCATCAAGATAACCCGAGGTTTGTTCATGTCTTCCAAAATTCACACCAACGTCAAAAACCTGCCCGCTTCAAACGAGCAAAAGCTTGTACTCGACGAACACGCGATCAACGCCGCCAAGCGCAGCCTCGACGATGGCGCGGTGACGCCCAGCTATGGGCCGTGGCGCGAAGACGTTGTCAAGCTTTTGAACGACGCGCTGGCCACCGAACTGGTGTGCGTTTTGCGATATCGCCGCCACCACTTCACGGCAGACGGCCTGGCGTCGCCCAAGATCGTTGAAGAGTTCATGGTGCACGCAGTCGAAGAACAGGCGCACGCCGACTTGTTGGCGCAGCGCATCGTGCAATTGGGCGGCGAGCCCGATTTTTCGCCCGACAGCTTGAGCCAGCGCAGCCATGCCGACTACGACCAATCGTCGGAACTGATGGCGATGCTGAAGGCCAACTTGGTGGCCGAGAGAGTGGCGATCGAGAGCTATCGGCAAATGATCGTGCTGATCGGCGACAAAGATTCGTCCACACGCCGAATGCTCGAACACATCCTGAGCCAGGAAGAAGAGCACGCCGACGAACTCAAAGACTGGATGGCGAAGTAATTTTTCCCGGCCCCGAGGTGGTGGGGGCATTTGCACCATCTGGCTTGTAAAACACTTTTCAACTCACAGGAGATTCACCATGATTTTGCGCACCACACTCGCTTCCATCGTTACCGCAGTCGCCCTTCTGACCATCACAGGCTGCGCCGTCACGCGCGGACAGGAAACTGTTGGTGCCTATGTGGACGACGCCGCTATCACCACCTCGGTGAAGGCACGCTTCATCGACAACAAGGACGTCGACGCCTCTTCCATCAAAGTGGAAACACTGAACGGCACGGTGATGTTGTCGGGCTTCGCGAAGAACATGACCGAGAAGAGCACGGCCGAGAGCATCGCCCGCCGTGTCAACGGCGTGAAATCGGTCAAGAACGAAATCGCCGTCCGCGGATGACCGCACCCGCTGTTTTTAACCACCCTCAACTCGCAAGGAGCAGCACATGAACTGGGACAAGATCGAAGGCAACTGGAAGCAATTGACCGGCAAGGCCAAGGAGCAATGGGGCAAGCTGACGGATGACGATATCGATGTCGTGGCCGGCCGCCGCGACCAGCTCGCGGGCAAGATCCAGGAACGCTACGGCGTGGCCAAAGACGAAGCCGAAAAGCAGGTCAGCGCCTGGGAGCGCAGCGCCACAGACTCGTGGTTCACGCGCGGCAAGGATCGCGTTTGACCTGAGCCTCGCGCCCGCGTGCAAACGCCAAACGTCGTACGCCCCGGAGTTCGCTCGCGAACTCCGGGGCGTTTTGGTGTCGAAGCTGGAACCTGCGCATGAACGCCATCACCCCTCAAGCCGCCATTGACGAAGCCGTGCTCGCCTCGGCGGCAGTGGAAGCAGAGCGGCCGTTGGCGCTTCACGCAACGGACGAACTCGACTCCCTGCCGCGATCCAGCGCTGCCAACTCGGTGCTGGCCACGCTGGCGGTGATCGCCGCACTGTGGTGGGGACAGCGCTTCTTGGTGCCGCTGTCTGCGGGCCTGATGTTGGCCATGCTGGTAATGCCCTTGAACGTGGCGCTGACCCACCGCGTGCGCAGTCGTGCACTGGCCACGGTGCTGACCCTGGCTCTGGTGATGATCGGCATGGCGGCTGCCGCACTGGCGTTCGGCGGGCAACTGTTGCGGGTGGCGGAGCGCGCGCCCGAGATGATCAGCGTGGCGGCGCAGCAAGTCGCTGCGCGAGACCCCGGCACCGACTCTTTGCTCACCCGCGTGCGCGACGCCTTGCAAGAGCTCGACCGCGCCGCCGACCGCTTCACCGGCACCAGGCCAGTGACTCGGCGCGGCATCTATCGCAGCACCACCGCTGCGGTCGTTCCAGTGCAAGCCGCATCGCAACCGGCGGCGGGCACCACCTTCACCACGGGCGCCACGGTGGCGCTGCGCGAAACGGCGTTCAATGGGTCCAGCGCGCTGCTCAAGTTCGCGGGCGACCTGAGCATCATCTTTTTCATCGCTTTCTTCGTGTTGGCCGGCGGCAAGCCGCTGAGCGACCGGCTGATCGACCTGTGGGGCGATCAACCCGCGGCGCGACACCGTGCTCAGCACGCGCTGCTGGAATGTGCGCGCCAGATTCGCATCTACGGCGGTGTGCTGCTGGTCACCAACAGCTTGATGGGACTGGCGGTGTGGCTGGCCTTCAGCGTCAGCGGACTGCCCGACGCGGCAGGTTGGGGCGTGACCGCCGCCGTGCTGCACGTGGTGCCCTACCTGGGCATGGCGCTGCTCACCGGGCTGGGCGCGGCAGAGAGTTTTCTGGTGCACGAAAGCCTGAGTGCCGCGCTGGGAATGGCTGCGTTCATCGTCCTGCTCTCCACCGTGGCGGGCACATTGGTGACGGCCTGGCTGCAGGGGCGCGCCGCCAAGATGAACGCTGCAGCCGTCTTCATCGGTCTGATGTTCTGGGGCGCACTGTGGGGTGTGTGGGGCCTGTTCCTGGGGCCGGCGCTGGTGGTTCTGATGAAGGTGATCGCTGAACATTCACGCACTGGTCAGCGGCTCGCTCGGCTGATGCAAGGGTGACGCGAGGTGGAGCCATCGCACGCAGGTCCTCTGCCAGCAAGACCCGACCCCGCGCACCCCATGCTGCGCACCCCACGGGCGCTGTTGCACCTGCTGTGGGCCGCACTGAACCGCTACCTCGATGCCGATGGCATGCGCCAGGGTGCCGCAGTGGCGTTTTACGCCGCCTTCTCGATCGCACCGTTGCTGGTGGTGGTGACCGGCGTGATGGTCTGGCTGCTGGGCAACGACGGCGCGCAGGCTGCCCTGCTCGACGCGATGACGCGCCTCATCGGCGCGCGTGAAACCAAGACGCTGGCCGATCTGTTGACGCATCGCAGCGTCGGCCCGGCCGCCGGTGAGCAGGCGCTGTTCAGCTCATGGCTTGCCTTGGGTACCACGCTGATCGGTGCCACCGGCATCTTCGTCGAGTTGCGCGCCGCCGTGCAGGCGATGGCGGGCGAACGCGACGGCGCGTTCAGTTGGTGGCGACTGGTGCAAGTGCGGCTGCTCGCCATCGGCGTGGTGCTGGGCTGCGGGTTCTTGTTGTCGGTGGCGATGCTGGCGCAGACCGCTGCACTGGTGGGATTGCGTTGGATCGCCGGCGACTGGGGACTGTCCCAGCCCTGGCTCGCGGCGATGGCCGCGGCAGAGACGCTATGGTCGCTGCTGGTGATCGCGCTGCTGTTCGCCGGCATGATCCGCTGGCTGCCGGTGCAACGGCTGCCCCGCCGGGCGGCGCTTGTCGGTGGGGCAGCCGCAGCCGCGATGTTCATGGTCGGCCGCTACGGCATCAGCCTGTACGTGGCCACCACGGCAACCCAGTCGGCGCTGGGTGCGGCTGGCTCGTTCGCCGCCTTGCTGGTGTGGATCTATTGGTCGAGCCAGATTTTTTTGCTCGGCGCGGCACTTGCCGTGGAGCTGAGCCAGCGTGCGCCGGTGAACATCGCGGTGGTCGCATAAAAAAGCCCGCTGCTGCGGGCTTTTTTTCAACAGCGGTCAGAGCGCATCGGTTTAGCGGCTGAAACCGCCCTGGCGCGGGCGCTGCGATTTGAAGTGCGCGTTGGGTGCACCGGCCGGGCCGCTGCGCGGCCCCTTGTGGCCGCCCGCTGGCGCGTGCGAGGGGCGATGTGCCGGTGCACGGTCGAACGGGCCGGGGCCGGCAGAGCGCGGAACGAAGGACTCGTCCTGACGCGGCACGTAGCCTCCGTCTTGGCGCGGCGCCGCGCGCTGGTCATCGCGGCGGGCCGCGAAGGGATCGTCGCGGCGGGGCGCGAACCCGTCATCGCGCCGCGGCGCGAATGGCTTGTCGAACCGCTTGCCCGCGCCGCCCGCCTTGTTGAAGCCGCCATTGAACGGCTTGCCGCCACCGAAGCGACCTTCCGGGCGCGGCGCGAACATCTTCGGCTCGGGCGTCTTGGGTTCGAGCCCCGCGATGATCGCCACCGGAATGTTCTGCGTCGTGAACTGCTGGATGCGGCGGATCATGCCGGTGTCCATGCGCTCGCCCAGCGTGATGGCCAGACCGTTGCGCCCGGCCCGGCCCGTGCGGCCGATGCGGTGCACATAGTCTTCGGCCTTCATCGGCAAACCGTAGTTGATGACGTGGCTGATGCTGGGCACGTCGATGCCGCGCGCGGCCACGTCGGTGGCAACCAGGATCTTCAACTGCTTGTTGCGCAGCCCTTGCAGCACGCGGTTGCGGCGGCCTTGCGGGTGTCCGCCGTGCAGCGAGGCCACGGCGTGGCCCATGTCGGCCAGGCGGTCGGCGAGCCAGTCGGCGTCGCGCTGGGTGCTGGTGAACACCAGTGCCTGTTCCATCTCGCGCTGGGTCAGGATGTGATCCAGCATCGCGTTCTTGTGGTTGCTGTTGTCGGCCCAGTGCAGGCGCTGCTCGATGTTCTCGTGCGTGTCGGTGTGCGAGGCCACGTCGATGCGCTTCGGGTCGCGCAACAGGTTCTTGGCCAGATGTCCCACGCTGCCGGCAAAAGTGGCGCTGAACATCACGGTCTGGCGCGCCGCAGGAATTTGCTGCGAGATGGTGGTGATGTCGTCGATGAAGCCCATGTCGAGCATGCGATCAGCCTCGTCGAGCACCAGCAGTTCGACGTTTTCCAGAATGCAGCGGCCGCTCTGGATGTGGTCGAGCAAGCGCCCGGGCGTGGAGATCAGGATGTCCAGCGGACCGCGCAGCGCAGCGATCTGCGCCGGGTATGGCACGCCGCCGACGACGGTGGCCACGCGCAGGCCCTGCACATGGCGGCCGTAGGTGGAAGCTGCCTTGGCGACTTGCATCGCCAGTTCGCGCGTGGGTGCCAGCACGAGGATGCGCGGGCCGTAGATCACGCCCTTTTCGCGCCGCTTGGTGTTGTCGGCGCGGGCGGCCAGCACGCGTTGCAACGCGGGCAGGATGAACGCAGCGGTCTTGCCACTGCCGGTGCGGGCCGAGACCATCAGGTCATGACCGGCCAGCGCGGGCGGAATGGCCTGCGCTTGCACTTCGGTGGCAGTGTCGTAACCCGATTCGGTCACGGCTTTGGTGAGGGCTTCTTGCAGGCCCAGGGTATCGAAACTCATTTTTTCTCTTTCGAAAAGCAGTGCCCGCGTACCGAGGTTCGGTACGTGCGAGGGCACCCGCGGTCCATCGGTGGATCCGCCCGGTCAGGTCGCCACAGCGTTCAGGGAACAGTCAAAGCGACGGCATCGCCGCCAACCATTGCCCTGGCATTTCACGCTCGTGCGCGCACCGAGTAGTGCGCCCTGCGTTTCAATGCTGGTGGGAGATCAAGACAGGCCGCACGGATCAACCGTGGGGTGGCTCGAAAGAGGTCAGAGGAAATGAACGAAACGCTGGCAAATTTCCAGCGAGCCTTAGATTGTATGCGATTCGGGTTAACGCCGACAAACAGGCTCCTATTTCGCTAGCAAATGCTCGCGGTAGTAAACCAACTCGTCGATGGATTCGTGCACATCGGCCAGCGCGGTGTGCGCCTGTGCTTTCTTCAGTCCCGCCACGATGTCGGGTTTCCAGCGCTTGGCCAGTTCCTTCAGCGTGCTCACGTCAAGGTTGCGGTAATGAAAAAACGCCTCCAGCGTCGGCATGGTGCGGGCCAGAAAGCGCCGGTCCTGGCAGATGCTGTTGCCGCACATCGGCGACTTGCCGCGTGCCACGTATTGCTTCAAAAATTCAATGACTTGCGCTTCGGCCTGCGCTTCGTCGGTGGTCGACGCCTTGACGCGATCGATCAGCCCGCTGCGGCCATGGGTACTCTTGTTCCACGCGTCCATGGCGTCGAGCGCGGCGTCGCTCTGGTGCACCGCCAACACCGGTCCTTCGACGCGGTTTTGCAAATTCAGGTCGGTCACCACTACGGCGATCTCGATGATCCGATCGGTGTCGGGGTAGAGCCCGGTCATTTCCAGGTCGATCCAGACCAGGTTCTGGTCGTTCATGACCATGCTCCGGGTTTTGGCGCTTGCACCCAGGTCGCTTGCTTCATTCATGTCGTTGACTCCTTGTGCCGATTCTCGCAGCCCTACACTTGCGGCCATGACCCCATCTGCCCTGACCCTCTCGTTCGCCGTCGTGCTGATCTGCTCGCTGGTGGTGAAATTCTGGCTGGCGACACGCCAGGCGCGTCATGTGGCGGCACACCGCGCCAGCGTGCCGGCCGCGTTTGCGCAGACCATCTCGCTCGCGGCCCACCAAAAGGCGGCGGACTACACGCTGGCGAAAGGCCGCTTCGGTTTGCTAAGCGCCGCCTTCGGGGCCGCCGTGCTGTTGGGCTGGACCCTGCTGGGCGGACTGGACACGCTGAACCTGGCAGTGCGCGACGCGGTGCAACCCCGCTTCGGCGACATGGTGTATCAACTGGCCCTGCTCGCAGGGTTCAGCTTGATCGGCGCGGTGCTCGATCTGCCGTTCGAGCTGTACAGCACGTTTCGCATCGAGCAGCGTTTCGGCTTCAACCGCATGACCTGGAAGATGTACTTCGGCGACATGCTGAAGACAGCGGCAGTCGGCCTGCTGATCGGGCTGCCGGTCGCCGCGCTGATCCTGTGGATCATGGGCCACACGGGCGGCTTGTGGTGGCTGTGGGCCTGGGCTGCATGGATGGGTTTCAACCTGCTGATCCTGGTGTTGTACCCGACCGTCATTGCGCCCTTGTTCAACAAGTTCGAGCCGCTGGCCGACGAATCGCTCAAGGCGCGTGTGCAAGCCCTGATGACACGCTGCGGCTTTGCCGCCAAGGGCTTGTTCGTGATGGACGGCAGCAAGCGATCGGCGCATGCCAATGCCTACTTCACCGGTTTCGGTGCGGCCAAACGCGTGGTCTTCTTCGACACCTTGCTGAATAAGCTTTCTCCCGGCGAAGTGGAAGCGGTGCTGGCCCATGAGCTGGGTCACTTCAAGCACCGCCATGTGATCAAGCGCATCGTCTCGATGTTCGCGCTCAGCCTGGTCGGCTTCGCGTTGCTGGGCTGGTTGTCGGGCCTGGCCTGGTTCTACAACGGGTTGGGTGTGCAAGCTTCGATGAACGCGCCGAACGACGCACTGGCGCTGCTGCTGTTCTTGTTGGTGGTGCCGGTGTTCAGCTTCTTCGTGTCGCCGTTGTTCGCACAACTCTCGCGCCGGCATGAGTTCGAGGCCGACGCTTATGCCTGCGCGCAAGCCGACGGACGCGACCTGGCCGCCGCGCTGCTCAAGCTGAACGCGGACAACGCCGCCACGCTGACGCCCGATCCGCTGTACGTCCGCTTCTACTATTCGCACCCACCTGCGGGTGAGCGCTTGGCAGCGCTGCCGCGTCCGCAAACCCAACCAGCACCCTGAGTCTTGAGCAAAGGCGTTGCTCTGGACCTGGGCCTCGTCGTAGCCGGCCACGGTCGCCACTACATCGTCGAGGCCCCCGAAGGCAACCGCATCATTTGTCATCCGCGCGGCAAGAAAAGCGATTGTGTGGTGGGCGACATGGTGCGCTGGCAACCGGCCGGCGACGAAGGCGTGATCGAGCATCTGGAGCCACGCCGCAACCTGCTGTACCGGCAAGACGAGTGGAAAACCAAGGCCTTCGCCGCCAACCTGGATCAAATTTTGATCATGGTGGCGAGCGAGCCGGTGTTCAGCGAATCACAACTGGCGCGCGCGCTGATCGCAGCCGAAAGTGCGGGCATCGCGGCGCGCATCCTGCTCAACAAGGCCGATCTGCCGCAGATCACTGCGGCACGCGCGCGCCTGCTGCCCTACAGCGCCATGGGTTGCGATGTGCTTGAAGTGGCGCTGAAGACGCGTCCCGATGAAGCCCGCTCCCTTCTCGATCCGCTGCTGGCTGGCCGCTCCACCCTGGTGCTCGGCCCCAGCGGCACGGGCAAAAGCACGCTGATCAACCTGCTGGCCCCCGATGCAAAAGCGCAGGTGGGTGACATCTCGCATGCGCTCAACTCAGGCCGGCACACCACCACGACCACGCAGTGGTA
>JAYVCL010000179.1:0-10623 GCA_043749975.1 Burkholderiales bacterium | reverse complement strand
GGCACGCTGCTCCGGCTCGTAGCGCAGCAGCTCGGCGCGCAGCGCCGAGACTTCGCTGCGCTGCACTCCCGGCGACACAGCCATCGCCGCCCAGGGCAGCGCGCGCTCGGCCTGCACCGGGTCCAGCAGGGGTGCCAGTTGCGGCAGGCCGGGGTCGTTCGGTAGGGCCCAGATCACCATGTTCAGCTCGGCCACGTGAACCAGCGCCTCGCCGAACGCCGGCTGTGTGAGCCGGCTACGGTCTTGCTGCCGAAAGAACGGCTCGGCCAGGCCGGGGCGAAAGACCTTCGCGTACAGCGTTTGCGTGCCGACCCGGCCGCGCGCCAGGTCGCTGACCTGCAGCTCGAAGCACAGCGTGATCGGACAGGGGTTGCGGCGCAGCGAACTGCTGCGGCGCGCCTTGCTCACGCTCAAGCCGTCGATGCGCAGGCGGCCATCGGCAAAACCGGACAGCAGGCGCTGCAACAACACGCGCATCGCGGCGAGGTCGATGTCGGTTTCTAAGTCGAGACCGACCGCAGCGACGGCGGGGCGGCTCGCATCGCGCACCCTGGCGTTCATGCCGGCTCCGTTTCGCAGGCCATGGCTGCATCGACGCTGCCGGCGCGGGCGATCGATTCGGCGAGCGCCAGCAAGGCGGGCACGGCCTCAAAGCGGCCCGGCTTCAGGTTGGCCACGCAGGCCCCCAGCTCGATCAGCGCCGGGCCGCTGCACCCGCTGTCGAGGTCGACGAAGGCGAGCTGCTGGCCGTCGACCAGGATGTTGCGCGGGTGCAGGTCGCCGCGCAGCGTGACGGCAGGCTCGCGCTGCGAAGTGATCGACGCGCCAGCCTCAGCTTGCAGGCGCAGGTCGACCCGCGCGCAAACGCGCAGTTCGGGCACGTGCTGAACGATGCTCGTGCGGTGGCCGACCCGGCGCCCGCGGCCGCCGGTCAGCGCCGCAACCACGTTGTCCACGCAGTGCACGCGCATGCGTTCGTCGTCATGCAGCAACGCCGGCGCGTCGAGCTTGGCATCGTTGGGCCACCAGTGCGCCAGCGTGTCCAGCGCGGGCAGGTGCAGCAGCGCCGGCCCGGCAGCCGATGCCTGCGTGGCGCGGGTGATCGACTTGAGACGCCGGCGCGGCGAATCGCCGGCGCTGCAAAATCGCGCTGCCACGCGTTGCTCGACATCGCGCCCACGCTGCGGGTCGTGCAGCCGCAGCACGTAAGAGACGCTGCAGTTGCGCCCGGGCCGGTACTTGATGCGGTCGACCTCGCAGCTTCGAACCTGCACGCCGCGCAGCGCCCGGGCGAAGACCTGCGCCATCGCCTGCGGATCGAGCGCCTGCGCGAGCTGCGGCAGCGCCGGATCGTGCGGCAGGACCCGGCTCATGCGACCTCCGCAGCGTCGAGCGTGACCGCTGCCGACCCGCCGAAGCGCATGTCTTGCAGCGAGGCCCCGGCATGCGACGCGGCGTGCAGCACGCGGCCATCGACGGCGCAGCGCCAGTGCACCCAACGGCCGCTGAACTCGAAGCCGCCGATGCGCCAGCGCTGGGCCGTCACGCCCCGGGCATGGAACCATGTGTCGCAGACGAGCCCGCCATCGACCCGCAAGGTGATGCGCTGGGCGCGCGAGTGCAAACAGGAGTGCGGGTGCGCGTGCGGGTGCGAGTGCAGGTGCGGGTGCGCCACCACGCCGTCGCCATCGACCGCGATGTCTTCGAGCGTGATCGCGGGGGCCTGGCCTTGCCACGGAATCAGCACCGTGTCGAAGTCGGTATTGCACGTGGTGACCTTGCTGCGCAGCGACGGAGCGGGCTGTTTTTCGCCGTAGCGCGCCGACACCCAGCTCGCCCGCACGGCATGCGCCAGGCCTGCGCGCGCGGGCTGGGCGATCAGCAGGCCGGGGCTGTGCAGCCGCAGCCCGGTGTGAACCGACAGCGCGGTGTGGCCCTGGGCGTGCACACCGAGTTGAAAGTTGAGCGCGTAGTCGTGCTGCGTCTCGGCGCGCAGCCAGTCGCTGACGATCCAGTAACGCCGGGCCACGAACACGATGCAGCGCTCGTGCAGCGCGTCGTATTCATGGCTGCGCGCCTGGCCATGCAGCAGATCGAAGTGGCGGCTGTGGAATCGATCCAGCAGGCGAGCTTCGGGCGGCGGCCCGCTGATCTTGTGGCGCAGCGAGCCCGGCGCGTGGCGCGTGTTTTCCTTGATGGGCGTCGGCACGTAACGCGTCTGCTGGCGGCCATCGACGCAGACCGTGTTGTGCGCCGCGGTGCCCCGAAACCGCACCCGCCAGTTGACGCCGTTGTCGGCAGCCAGCGCTTCGCTGTAGGTGTAGCGCCCGGGGTCGACGATGAGCGAGCGGCCGAACGCGGCCAGCTCGAAGTTCAGACAATCGAGGTGGCCGTGATTGCCCTCGCCGAGCGGGCCGCTGTCGAACACCAGGTACTGCGCGTCGGCAAAGCGCGTCGTGCCGTCGCCCCAGTCGCTGCGCACCACGCTGTAGCCGCTGGCCGCGAAGTGCGCCACGCGCTGGCCGGGCGGGGTGCCTTGCGTGCCGCCGCTGGCCACGTAGAGCATGTCGGCGCGGCCATACAGATCGGCGCCCTGGCGCAGCAGGTCGAGAAAGCTGCGCGCGTCGCCGTCCGACAGGCTGGGCACGATGCCGTCGGGCTTGTGCACGTGCAGGCTGAATTCGAGCCCGCGCTGCAAGGCCGCGTCCATCGCCGGCGGCACCTCGATGCGGTTCAGCGAGGCCAGCCGCCTGAGGTTCAGGTAGTTCTTCAGCACCAGGTGGTGGTAGTCGGTGGACAGCTCGCAGTGCACGCCGTCGGCGAGCAGGTCGCTGGCCATGTTGGCCACGGTCTGCTCCAGCGCAAAGGCGCGCCAGCGCGCCGCGCTGCCCATCTCGGGGAACACCACGCCGGCCAGGAAGATGGCGTACAGCTCCAGCGTGCGGTGGTTGCGCTTGGGCGTCAGGTGCGCGCACAAATACTCGACCTGCTGGTGGATCGAATGCAGCAGCCGGCGGTGAAACGCGGGGTCGATGTGCGCGCCGGTATCGAACGCGGCGTGGCTGACGAAGTGGTGGTAGCTGTAGATCCAGTTCTGCACCCGCCGGCCCGTCACGTCGGCGGCGATGAAGCCGGGCGGCGTGACGCGCATCCAGCCATCGATCAGGCTCGCCCAGCGCTGCACGTAAGGCACCTCGCCGCTGCGCTCGAAGGCCAGCCCCAAGCCGACCGCGTAGTAGAACTTGTGCAGCAGGATGTGCCACTCCACGTCGGCGCTCGGATTGTGCAGCCAGGCGATCGGCTCGCCCAGGTGGTGCGTCTCGTGGTTGAACTCGAACTCGCCGTGCAGCAGCGCCTCGATCTTTTCGGGCTCGGTCTCGTCGGCATCGGCGACCGGGAAGTAGCGCACCGCGCGTGGCGCGCGAAAGTGCGCCAGCAAGGCCGCGTCGTCCAACCCGTTCCAGGGCGGCAGGAAGATCGACGCGCCCGGCTCGGCTGCGGCGCGCAGCAACTCGATCGAAGGTTGGCGCAGCGTGTTCATGCCGTGGCCTGCTGCCGTTGGCGCAATTGGTCGATGAACAGATCGCGCAAGGCGAGCGTGGTGCGGCGCGAATCGAAGCGCTCGCAAATGCGCTGGCGGCCAGCGCGGGCCAGCCGCGTGTGCAAGGCAGAGTCGGTCAGGACACGGCGCAGGGCGTCGGCCAGCGCGGGCGCATCGCGCGGTTCCACCAGCAGGCCGTGCACCCCGTCGTCGATCATTTCGGGAATGCCGGAGATGCAGGTGGACACCACCGGCACGCCCATCGCCATGGCCTCGGCCAGCACGTTGGGAAAGCCGTCGCGGTCGCCGTCCTGCATCACCTGGCACGGCAGCGCGAAGATGCGCGCGGCGCGGTAGATGTCGCGCAGCTCGTCTTGCGTCACCGCGCCGTGCAGTCGCACCGAGTCGCCCAGCCCGCGCGCTTCGATCAGCGCGCGCATCGACTCATAGGCGCTGCCACGCTCGCCGACGATCAGGCAGCCGAAGCGCACGCCGCGTTGCTGCAACAGCGCACAGGCTTCGATCAGTTGGTCGAAACCCTTTTTCTCGACGAAGCGGCCGACCGACAGGATCAGCGGCAGCGAAGGCAGCGTGGCAGCGCAATGGGCTGCCGGCACGGGTGAGAAGTAGTCGGTGTCGAGCCCGTGGTAGATCGAGTGCACCTCCTGCGGCCGCGCGTGGCGCAGGCGCAGCACGCCGGCATTGGCGCAGGTGCAGGTGGCCACGAAGCGCGCCGCGCCGAGCTTGCGTTCGAGCAGGTTGCCGGGGTTCAGCTCGGTCTGGTAGATGTCCTTGGCGTGCGCCGTGAAGCTGAACGGAATGCCGCTCAGGCGGCTCGCGAACCAGGTGATGGTGGCCACGCCGTGGCAGAAGTGGCCATGCAGATGGCCCACGTCGCCGGCCCGGTGCAGCGCGTCGGCAATCTGGCCGGCCTGCAAAAATTCCTTGATGAAGACCTTGCGCAGGAGCAGGCCGCCCTCGGTGCGCTCTGCCCCCTTGGGTCGGTAGCGCCAGCTCAGCGCCAACGCCGAGGCCAGCGTGCGCGCATAGCGCAGCGGGTGGCGCAGCGCAAGCGCCGCGTTGGCGCGCCAGAAGGCGGGCCCGTTTTGCGCCAACCAGTGCCACAGCGTGGTGCCCGACAGCGACGTGGCATCGGGCAGGTAACTCAGCGGTGCGCGGATCGCCGCGACCACCGGATGCACCTTGTCCTCGATCTCGCGCTTGACCACGAACAGTCGCAGCCGCAGCCCCATTTGCTCGATCTGGTGGATCTCGTGCGCGATGAAGGTTTCCGACAAACGCGGATAGCCGTTCATCACATAGGCCACCGTTGCGCCGGGCAACGGGCTTCGCGCGGGCAGCAACGTGCCCGGCATGGCTTCGGTCGTGCTGGCGTGCAGGCGGTTCATGGCGTCCCCTCGCCCAGGCTCAACGCGCCTGTGTGCAGACCCGCGGCGGCGAACCCGGGACGGCCTTCGAGCAGGCCGCTCAACAGCCGCAGGTTGCGGTCGTTGTCGAACGATTCGGTCACCGTCCGGCGGGCACGGCAGCCGAGGTCGGCACACAACTGCGGCTGTTCGATCAGTTGCGTGATGGCCTCGGCCAGCGCCTCGGGCTGGTCAGGCTCGACCAGCAAGCCGTTGTGGCCGTGCCCGACCAGCTCCGGAATGCCCGACACCCTGGACGCGACCACCGGCAGGCCGATGGCCATCGCTTCGAGCAGCACGTTGGGAATGCCGTCGCGGTCGCCGTCGGCGGCGATTCGCGAGGGCTGCACATAGACGGCCGCGCGTGCATAGCGCGCGATCACCTGCTCGCGCGCCAACGTGCCGACCAGGTGGACGTGATCGCTCAGACCCAGCCTTTCGATCTGCGCCTGCAAACGCGCCTGCTCTTCGCCGTAGCCGACGATTTCGCAGGCGAAGGCGCGGCCCCGGTCGCGCAGCACGGCGCAAGCGTCGATCAAGGTGTCGAGCCCCTTTTTTTCGCGCAGGCGGCCCACGCTCAGGATCAGCGGAACGGCGCGATCCGGCTTGCGCTGCGTCGGGTGGAACAGGCCGTGGTCGACGCCGTGGTACATCCGCTGCACGCTGGCTTGCGGGGCGATGTCGGCCAGCGTCTGGCGGTTGAACTCGGTGCAGGTGACGGTGAATTGCGCCGCCCGCAGCTTGCGCCGCAGGTCGGCCGGGACGGACCGGTAGATGTCCTTGGCGTGGGCCGAAATCGAGAACGGCAGTCCAGCCAGACCCGCCACCAGCTCGGCCACATCGGCCGGGGTGGAGATGAAATGGGTGTGCAGATGATCGACCCCGTCCGCGCGCAGTTGCCCGGCCAGCCAGCCGGCGCGCGCGAAGTCGTGCAGGCCGCGCCGGCCACGCCGGCCACGCCGGCCACGCCGCAGCGCAGCGGCCAGCGTGCGCAGGTAGCGCAGCGGCGAGCTGCCGAGCAGGCGCGCATGGCGAAGCGCGAACTCGCGCAGGTGGCCTCGCAATGATTCGGGCACGGTCACCAGCGGTGCGCGCACGCGCGCCACCGCGGGGTGGGTGAGCGCATCGGTGGCGGGTGCCAGCGAGTAAAGGCGCAGCGCGAAGCCGAGCCGTTCCAGGCCCAGCAGCTCTTCGAGGATGAAGGTCTCGGACAGCTTGGGGTAGATCTTGACTAGCACGCCGAGGGGGCGGCGGCTGTCGAAGCGTGTGGGTGCCATGGGGTGCTCGGGGTCAGGTGTTGATGGCGGTGCAGCGGCGGTGAATCCGCGCCGCGGGGTGCGGGCTTGGCGCTGCCGGCCGGAGCCGCCGCTTGCAGGCCGATCAGCTCGAAGATCGCGGCGGTGCTGCGCTCCAGGCCGTCGAGCGACTTGAGGCGTGGCTGCGTGGTGGGGCCGTTCAACGCGGCCAGCTCGGCCTGCACCGCAGCCAGCAGCGCGGCCGGCGTCAACCGATCCGGGTGCAGCATGCGCAGCAAGCCGATCGCGGCCATGCGCTCGGCGCGTATGCATTGCTCCTGGCTCGGCTTGTTGCGCGGCACCACCACCGCGCGCTTGCGCAGGGTGAGCAGCTCGCAGACGGTGTTGTAGCCGCCCATCGCCACTACCACGTCGGCGGCGCCCAGCAGCGACATCATGTCGTCGCTGAAGTCCTGCACGCTCACCTGCGGCAAGGCGGCAGCGGCGTGGTGGACGGCGGCGCGCTGCACCTCATCCATTTCGGGCCCGCAGACGATGTGGGTGCGCGGCCGGCTCGGCGCGGGCAGCGCTTGCAGGCCCGCCAAACAAGCCTCGATGAGGGCGTGGCCGTCTTCACCACCGCCCGGCGTCACCAGCAGCAGCGGTTCACCGTCGAGCACGCCCAACTCGTGCCGCGCCTCGGCGCGCGAACGCCGCCCGGCCTCGCGCGCGATGTAGCCGCAGAAGGTGACCTTGGCGGCGGCGAACGGCGGAAACTGGTATTCGCGCCGCAGGTCGAAAATCTCCGGCGCGCCGACCACCAGCACCGCGTCGTAGTAAGCCTCGATGGCCTCGAAGCAGCCGTTCTTGCGCCACACCCGCGTGGTGGCTTCGGGGCTGTCGAGGATGTCGCGCAGCAGCAGCACCAGCTTCGGTTTGCGTGCGCTCGACTGCAACGCCACCAGCGCGCCCGAGAGTTCGTCTTCGACGCCGAAGGGCTTCTTGTCGACCAGGATCAGGTCGGGCGCGAAATCGGTGATGGCGCTGCGGATGAGGTTGGCACGCAGGCGCACCGTGGCATCCAGCGACAGGTCGAGAAAGCGCGCGCCGTAGCGGCCATCGACATGGCGCGCCAGGCAGGGCAGCTTGACGTAGTCGATGCGCGGCGGGATGCGAAACGCATGCAGCATCGGCGAGCCGGTAATGACCAGCACCGACACTTCGGGTGAGGACTGCACCAGGTGGCGCGCCACCTCCAGCATGCGGCGGATGTTGCCGAGGCCGAAGGTGTCGTGCGAATAAATCAGGATGCGCTTCATGCGGGCTTTCGTCGTGCGTGTCATCGAATCGACACATCGGACAGAGGCGCGCGCAGGTGCGGAAATACGCGGTCGAGCAAATCGTTACCAGCGCGTTCCCAGCGCGTTTTCGCGGCCCGCCAGCCCCAATGCAACGGGCCGGTGACGCTTGCGCGTGCACCGGCCCGGTGAGCTGGAAACGAAGACGAATCAGGGGCAGGTGGCGTCGGGCGGCAACAGGTTCAGCAACGCGGCGGCGGCGTCGACCTGGCGCAGATCGGTGTCGCACAAACCTGCGCTGACGCGGGCGATGCGCCGGGCAACGGCCTTCGCGGTCATACCGGGGTCCAGCGCGCGCACCAGCGCTGCCGTGCCTGCCGCCAGGGGAGCCGCCATCGAGGTGCCGCTCCAGGTGCCGTAGCCACCGCCTGGAACCGAGCTGGTGATGCCCTGGCCGGGGGCCGCGATGTGCACCCACGAGCCGGAATTGCTGAAGTCCGCGAGCCGCCCGGCGGCGTTGCTGGCCGCCACCGCCAACAGGCCGTAGGTGCCTTCGGCGGCCGGATATTCGCGCACCGCGTCGCTGGCGTCGTTGCCTGCCGCAGCGACAACGACCGCACCGCTGAAGGCGTTGCAGCGATCGCGGTCGCCGTCGTAGCCGGGGTCGGCCAGCGGGTCGGTCGGCAGCAGCACCGCCGCCGGAATGGCGCAGGTGGCGAGCTTGGCAATCGTGTCGAGAAGGCGGGTGCGGCTCAGGCTGCCCAGGCTCAGGTTGATGACGTGGGCACCGTCGTTGGTAGCGGGGGTGTGGTCGGGGTCGACCGCGTACAGCATCGCTTCGGCCAGCACCCAGGCATTGCCCATTCCTTCGGCATCGAGCACCCGCAGCGGCATGATCTTCGCGCCTGGGGCGACCATGGCCACCAGCCCCGCCACGTGGGTGCCGTGGCCGAAGCTGAGGTTCGCCGCCCGGCTGCCGACTTCGGCCGGGTTGTTGTCGAAGTCGACGAAGTCGAAGCCCGGCAGCAGCCTGCCGGCCAGCGCCGGATGCAGGGCGTCGACCCCGGTGTCGAGCACGGCCACGCGCACGCCGACGCCGGTGCTCATGCGGTGCGCTTCGGGCAGGCGCAGTGCCTGCGGTGCCCACTGCGCCGTGTAGGCCGTGGGCGTGCCGATGGCCCACGCGCTGACCTTGCGCGCCTCGGGGCTTTGATGAACGAAATTCGGTTCGGCGTTCAGAACGCCGGGCTCCAGAGCCAGGGCCGCGATCTTGGCGTTCACCGTGGTGTTCACATCGACCAGACCCAGCACCTTGAGCCGGTAGATCGGCCGGGCACCGAACTGGGCCACCAGGCTGAGCTGGTATTTGCCGAGCAAGGGGCCTATGGCCGCGGTGCTGGTCAGTTGCACCAGCACTTCACCGGGCAGGGCGGCATCGGCCCGGGCCTTGGCATGGATGACGGTACCCAGCATCAGCACCGCCGCCGCGAGCACGGTGCGAAACGTGCCCGTGGTGAACGATCGTGAAGAAGCAGATTTCATGGTGACCTGTCCAAAGTGGAGGGTTGAACGACAAGACAGAGCAGCGGCGAATGCGTTTGATACCTGGCTGCGGTTTTTTGCATTACCAACCGCCGTGCAGCGTGAAGGCTGCCCAGTAGAACGGGTGCGGGTGCTGCCGCATGACCTCGGTCTGCGCCGATTGCAGGGCCGCTGCCGGGGGTTGGCCGCGGCACAGCGCAGCGTAGAAACTGGCCATGAAGGCGGCGGTGACTTCGTCGTCGACCGGCCACAGGCTGGCCAGCACACGCGCCGCGCCGGCCACCAGAAAAGCCCGTACCAGGCCGACCATCTCGTCGCCGCTGCCGAGCTCGGCCAAGCCGGTTTCGCAGGCACTCAACACGACGATGCCTGGCCGCAGGTTCAAGGCTTCGGCCAACTCGACCGTGAGCGCGCCGTCGTGAAGATGCAGCGCCGAGAACATCGGGTTGTCGCTGCGAAACTGCCCGTGGCAGGCCAGGTGGAGCACGTCGGCGCTGCCCGCCTGCGCGCGCAGGGTGTCGAGCGTGGCCTGCGCGCCGACAAAGGCCCTGCCCTGAGGAAACAGGCCGGCCACGAAGTGCGCCTCGCGGGCGGCGTGGGGCAAGCGGCTCGACTCGCCCAGCACCACGGCCTGGCGGGGCCGAACGGGGCGGCGCAGCAGGCCGCGCAAGGCGAGCCGGGCGCTGGGTGCCACGCCCAGCTCGCAGCGTTGCGCAAGAAAACACTCGCCGTCGTGCAGCGCGGCAAACGGCAGCAAGCCGAGTTGCGCGTGCGGCACCACCAGCACCTGCCGACAGTGCCGCAGCGCAACCGCCAGCGGTGCCCACACCAGCGCGTGCAAGCGGCCCATGCGCAACTGCGTGCGGGCAGTCAGCCTGGCAAGGTGATCGCGTACCGGCGCGGCGCCATGGCGCAGCGTGTCGATCTGGAACCGCGCCGCGCGCAAGGCGTCGAGCACATCGCTCCAGGCCGCCACCCGGCGATGCAAGGTCACATCGGTGCGGGTGACGACACAGGCGAACAACTCGTTGTCGAGCACGCCGTATTCGACCAGCGCGCCTGCTTCGCCGAGCCGGCGCTGCAAGGCCTCGACCGTGAAGTCATCGTCGCTGCCTGGTTGACGCTCGGGTGCCGGTGCCGCGAGTCGAGATCGCCTGGCACCTTCCAGCAGTTGCAACTCGGTGCGGCGCAACTCGTCGGTCAACGCCGCAGAAGACTCGCCTTCTTCGTCCAGGCGATGCACGCGCCGGTAAAGCCAATTCAAGCGGTCGCGCAGGCCCTGCATCGAAGCCTTGTCTTCGATGCTGACACCTTGCTCCAGACGATCGCCCAGTGAGCGGGCGCGAAAACGGTCGAGTTGCAGCAACACCTCGGCTGCGAGCCGAGGCGAAGGCGATGGCGCTTGCGCTTGCGCATGCGCATGCGCCTGCAGTGCCATGCGCAGCAGTTCCTGGTAGGGCCGCAGGTGATCGGTCAGGAAAGCGCTGCGCAGTTCGTCTCCAGGCAAGGCGCGGCGTTGATCTTCAAACAGTTCGACGGCGGCGTTGAAGGCTGCCTGGGCTGCGGTGCGGTCACCCAGC
>JAYVCL010000178.1:0-14707 GCA_043749975.1 Burkholderiales bacterium | reverse complement strand
CAGGGTCTCGGGGTTGAAGCGTTGGCCGTGGCAGGTGTCGCACAGCACTTTCACATCGGGCAAGAAGCTCATCGCGATGGTGCGCATGCCCTGGCCTTCGCAGCCCGCGCAGCGGCCATCGCCGGTGTTGAAGCTGAAGCGGGCCGGCGCGTAGCCACGGGCGCGCGCTTCCAGCGTGTCGGCGAAGAGCTTTCGGATCGTGTCCCAGAAGCCGATGTAGGTGGCGGGACAAGAGCGCGGCGTCTTGCCGATGGGGGTTTGGTCGACCTCGAGCACGCGGTCGATGTAGCCCCAGCCTTCGATGTTGTCGCAGCCGTGGAAGCCCGGCACGCCGCCTTTGATGTTGATGAATTTGAGGTTGGCGAGCAGCACGTCGCGCGCCAGCGTTGACTTGCCCGAGCCGCTGACGCCTGTCACTGCGACCAGGCGCTTGAGGGGAATGTGGACGCTGATGTTTTGGAGGTTGTGCAGCTTCGCGCCCTGGATCTGGATGGCGGCGAATGGCTCCCCCGCCCCTGTGGAGAGAGGGAGAAACGCCCGCCGCGCCTGCAACGGATGAACCAGGGGGCGAGCGAGGAAGCGCCCGGTCAGCGAGTCGGGGTTGTTCGACAAATCGCTCACGCTGCCTTGCGCGACCAGCGTCCCGCCCCGCTTTCCCGCACCCGGGCCGATGTCGATGATGTGGTCTGAGCGGCGAATGGTGTCTTCGTCGTGCTCGACCACCACCAGGGTGTTGCCCTTGTCGCTGAGGCCTTGCAGCGCCTTCAACAAGATCTGGTTGTCGCGCGGGTGCAGTCCGATGGTGGGCTCGTCGAGCACGTAGCACACACCTTGCAGGTTGCTGCCTAACTGCGCAGCCAAGCGGATGCGTTGCGCTTCGCCGCCGCTGAGCGTGGGCGCGGCGCGGTCGAGGGTGAGGTAGCCCAGGCCGACTTCTTCGAGGAATTCGAGGCGGCTGTTGATCTCGGTCACCACGTCGCGGGCGATATCTGCATCACGGCCTTTCAGTTGCAAGGCTTGCACCCACTGCCGGCAATCGGCCACCGACCACTGCGCCACCGCCGTGATGGCGTGCTGCTCGAAGGTGATGGCGCGTGAGATCGGGTTCAGCCGCGTGCCGGCGCAGTCGGGGCACGGCGCATCGACCAGGTCTTCGACATCCAGTTCTTCAGACGGAAAGCTTTGCTCGCGGCCTTTGTTGTCGTCATCACGCACCGAATCGTCGAAGGCCTTGCGCTGCTCGCGCGTCAACGCCAGGCCGGTGCCGACGCAGGTGGTGCACCAGCCGTGCTTGCTGTTGTAGCTGAACATGCGCGGGTCCAGCTCGGGGTAGCTGGCGCCGCAACTGGGGCAGGCGCGCTTGGTCGAAAACACCTTCACCGCGCCGATGCCCAGCGTGGAAGCGTTGGCGATCATCGCGCCCTGCAGGCCGTCCAGCGGGGTCAGCAAATGCATCACGCCCTTGCCCAGTTCCAGCGTCTTGGCCAGCAGGCTGCGCAGCTCGGCCTCGTTGGCCGCGCTGACGACGAGGTCGGCCACCGGCAGTTCCAGCGTGTGTTCCTTGAAGCGGTCGAGCCGCGGCCACGGGTCGATCTTGATGAACTCGCCGTCCACCCGCAGGTGCGTGTGGCCGCGTGCCTTGGCCCATTTGGCGAGGTCGGTGTACAGGCCCTTGCGGGCGATCACCAGCGGTGCCAGCAGGCCGACGTGCTGGCCCTTGTGCCCGCCCTTGTCCTGATGACGCAAGAGTTGCGCGGCGATGCTCTCGGCGCTTTGCGGGCGCACCTCGGCACCGTCTTTCACGCAGTGCTGCAAACCGAGCTTCACGTACAGCAGCCGCAGGAAGTGCCACACCTCGGTGGTGGTGGCCACCGTGCTCTTGCGGCCGCCGCGCGACAGCCGCTGCTCGATCGCCACGGTGGGCGGGATGCCATACACCGCGTCGACCTCGGGCCGGCCCGCCGGCTGCACGATGCTGCGCGCGTAGGCGTTGAGACTTTCCAGGTAGCGGCGCTGGCCTTCGTTGAACAGGATGTCGAACGCAAGCGTCGATTTGCCCGAGCCCGAGACGCCGGTGACCACGCTGAACTTGCCGCGCGGGATGTTCACGTCGAGCGACTTGAGGTTGTGCTCGCGGGCGTTGACGATGCGGATGAATTCGTCGCTGGCGTTGACGTTGGCTCCTTCCCCCAGGAGGGGAGGGAGAACAGGTTCGCGCACCGCGTGGCCGCCGATGCCCAGCGTATGGTCATAGTCGGCCAGCGC
This sequence comes from Burkholderiales bacterium, assembly GCA_043749975.1. Lineage (GTDB taxonomy): Bacteria > Pseudomonadota > Gammaproteobacteria > Burkholderiales > Burkholderiaceae_C > JANYJJ01. The sequence continues at coordinate 12,442 of JAYVCL010000178.1, read as the reverse complement.
TTTTCCGGTGTGCGATGTCGGGTGCTGCTTCACGTCTTCGGGCGTGCCGGTGCACACCACCCAGCCGCCGGCGTCGCCGCCTTCGGGGCCCAGGTCGATCAGCCAGTCGGATGCGCGAATCACGTCCAGGTTGTGCTCGATGACGACCAGCGAGTGGCCCGCATCGAGCAACTTGCGAAACGCACGCATCAGCTTGGCGATGTCGTCGAAGTGCAGCCCCGTGGTGGGCTCGTCGAACATGAACAGCGTGCCCTTGCGCGCCACCGGCTGGCGGCTCGCGCCGCCGCCCTGCGCCGCTTCGGCCAAAAAGCCCGCCAGCTTCAAACGCTGCGCCTCGCCGCCGCTGAGCGTGGGCACCGGCTGGCCGAGCTTGACGTATTCGAGCCCCACATCGACGATGGGCTGCAGCACGCGCAGCACCTCGCGGTCGTGTGCGAACAGCAGCACAGCTTCGCTCACGGTGAGGTCGAGCACGTCGGCCACGCTCAGGTCGCGGATCACGTCGCCCGGCAACCTGCGATCGATCTTGACCTCGAGCAACTCGGCGCGGTAGCGCTTGCCGTCGCAGTCGGGGCAGCGCAAATACACGTCGCTCAAGAACTGCATCTCGACGTGCTCGAAGCCCGAGCCGCCGCAGGTCGGGCAGCGGCCATTGCCGGCGTTGAAGCTGAACATGCCTGGGCCGTAGCCGCGCTGTTGCGCCAGCGGCGCTTCGGCAAACAGCTTGCGGATTTCGTCGAACGCGCCAACGTAACTGGCGGGGTTGGAGCGCGCCGTCTTGCCGATCGGCGACTGGTCGACGAACACCGCTTGCGTCAGCCAGTCGGCCCCCAGCAGGCGGTCGAAAGCACCCGGGGCCTCGGTGGCTTTGCCGAAGTGGCGCGCCAGCGCGGGGGCCAGCACGTCTTGCATCAAGGTGCTCTTGCCTGACCCCGAGACACCGGTGACGCAGACGAGGTGTTGCAGCGGAAATTCGACCGTCACGTTTTTCAGGTTGTGGTCGCGCGCGCCTTCGAGAATGAGCTTCGGCGTGGCCGCGGTGACGAGCCGCTTGATGCCCATGCCGACGTGCTTGCGCGCGCCAAGATAGGCACCGGTCAGCGTGTCGGCGCTGCGGATGTCTTCGGGCACGCCATCGAAGACGATGTTGCCGCCCCGCTCGCCCGGGCCAGGGCCCATGTCGATCAATCGGTCGGCGGCCAGCATCACGGCCGGATCGTGTTCAACCACCACGAGCGTGTTGCCCGCATCGCGCAGCCGGTGAATCGCTTCGACGATGCGGTTCATGTCGCGCGGGTGCAGGCCGATGCTCGGCTCGTCGAGCACGAACAGCGTGTTGACCAGCGACGTGCCGAGCGCGGTGGTGAGGTTGATGCGCTGCACCTCGCCGCCGCTCAGCGTGCGGCTTTGCCGGTCGAGCGTGAGGTAGCCCAGGCCAACGTCGCACAGGTATTTGAGGCGGGTGCGGATTTCCAGCAAAAGCAGTTGCAGCGCACCGTTCACTCCCTCCCCCGCTGGGGGAGGGGTGAACAGGCGGTCGAAATACGAGCGCATTTTTTCTATGGGCATCAACATCAAGTCGTGCACCGTCAACCCCGGCAAGGCTTCGAGTTGCTCGCGTGACCACGTCACGCCGCTGGGCATGAACCGCTTCGCAGGCAACAACACCGCATCGGCATCGGCCCGCGTGCCCAAGCGCCACAACAGCGCCTCGGTCGCCAGCCGCGCACCGCCACAGGTGCCGCAGGGCGTGTAGCTGCGGTACTTCGACAGCAGCACGCGGATGTGCATCTTGTAGGCCTTCGATTCCAGGTACTCGAAGAAGCGCTTCACGCCGTACCACTGCTTGTGCCACTTGCCGTTCCAGTGCGGCGAGCCGTTGACGACCCACTCGCGCTGCGCTTCGCTGAGCTGCGCCCAGGCGGTGTCGCGCGGAATGCCGGCCTCGCCGGCGTAGCGCATCAGGTCGGCCTGGTTCTCGGCCCAGGCCGGGGTTTGCAGGGTCTTGATGGCCCCGGAGCGCAAGGTCTTGCGCGGGTCGGGCACCACCAGCCCGTAGTCGACCCCGATCACACGGCCGAAGCCACGGCAGGTTTCACAGGCCCCCAGGGCCGAATTGAACGAGAACAGCGCCGGCTGCGGGTCGGCGTAGCGCAGGTCGCTGTCGGGGCAGTGCAGGCCGGTCGAAAAGCGCCACAGCGTAGCTTCGCCTTCGTCGGCGAGCACATAGACATTGACGCGGCCACTGCCTCGCTTCAATGCCGTCTCGATCGCCTCCACCGCACGAACTTTCTCGGTGCCCTGGATGCGAAACCGGTCCGCCACCACGTCGAGCAGCTTGCGCGGTCCGGTGGGTGACGCCACCTCGCGCTCGGCGTGCACGCGTGTGAAGCCGCTGGCCGAAAGCCACTGCGTGACTTCCTCGGCTGTGGTGCTGGCTGGCAGTTCGACCGGAAACGTCACCACCAGTCGCGGATCACTCGGCCCGGCGACACCGGCCGTGCGCGCCATCAGCTCGCTGTAAATCGTCTCCGGTGAATCGTGCCGCACCGGCTGCGCGGTCTGCTTGTCGAACAGGTCGGCACCGCGTGCGAACAACAGCTTCAGGTGGTCGTTCAACTCGGTCATCGTGCCCACGGTGCTGCGCGAGGTGCGCACCGGATTCGTCTGGTCGATGGCGATGGCCGGCGGCACGCCGTCGACCCGATCGACCGCCGGGCGGTCCATGCGGTCGAGAAACTGGCGCGCATAGGCGCTGAAGGTTTCGACGTAGCGGCGCTGGCCTTCGGCGTACAGCGTGTCGAACACCAGACTCGACTTGCCAGAGCCGCTGGGCCCGGTCACCACCGTCATTTCGCCGGTGCGGATGTCGAGGTCGAGGTTCTTGAGGTTGTGCTGTCGCGCGCCGCGAATGCGGATGACACCTGATGACATAAGGAGAGGCCGGTGAACAACGAGGCAGACAGTCTAGACAAGCCCGCGAATCGTGCTGGCGGCGGGCTTTTGAACCTGGAAACCGCAGTTGGACGCGCCCGAGTGGGCCGCGATGCGGTGCGCTGGCAAGGCGGGACGTCGCTGCGGGCTCATGCCCGCGAGGAGGACCAACGCCGCCAGCGTGACGCAGCGTGGCTCAGTCGGGCGCGTAGCGATCTCACCCAAAAGGTGACGTCGGTTGTGCGAACAGGTCATGATGTTCATTCGGCCTTGCCAGCGGAGGAGAGCGGTCAACTGCGGTTTCCAGGTTCAACACTGCATCCGAATTTGGCTCGATCGAGCACATTCCCCACGGCGCGTGAAATGGACATACTTCGTCCGCCGCCCGGCCCCTGTCGCACTGAAGGAAAACGCATGAACTCATCGACCCAGCGCTGCGCTGCCCTCGTCCTGGGTCTGGCTGCCTGGCTGGGCGGCGAAGCAGCCCGGGCGCAAATCCTGGTGGGCCAGACGGCGGGGTTCAGCGGCACGGTGGCGGCCAGCGCGAAGGAGACCACCGAAGGCGCCAAGCTGTACATCGACAGGGTCAACGCGGGCGGGGGCGTGAATGGCAAGCGCATTCAGTTGCTGTCGATGGACGACCAGTTCGACCCCAAGCTGGCGGCTGAAAATGCGCGCACGCTGATCGTCGACAAGGGCGTGATCGCGCTGTTCCTGAACCGCGGCACACCGCACAGTGAAGCCATCGCCCCGCTGCTGGCCGAGTTCAAGCTGGCCCTGGTGGCGCCGAGCAGCGGCGCCATGGTGCTGCACCAGCCGGTGAACCCCTACATCTTCAACGTGCGGTCCACCTATCAGCGCGAAGCCGAGCGCGTCGTGCGCCACCTCGGGCTGATCGGCATCGAGCGCATTGCCGTGCTGCGGGTCGATGACTCGTTCGGTGCCGACGCGTCAGCCGGCGCGGCCAAGGGCTTCGCCGCGCTGGACAAGAAGGCCGTGCTGGACGAGAAGTTCAACCGGTCCAAGCCCGACTTCAGCGCCATCGTGCCGAAGGTGGCGCAGGCGGATGCGCAGGCGGTGTTGTTCATCGGCTCCGGCGCGGCCGTGGCCGACGGCACCAAGGCCATCCGCGCCGCGGGCTCGAAGGCGCAGATCGTGACCTTGTCCAACAACGCCGCCGCCGGCTTCATCAAGCTGATGGCCGAGAACGCGCACGGCACCATCGTGACCCAGGTTTTCCCGAATGAACGTTCGGTGGCCACGCCGCTCGTGAAGGAGGCGCTGGAACTGGCCAAGGCCAAGGGCATCGACGGCGTGTCGCCGGCCATGCTGGAAGGCATTGCCGCTGCCAAGGTGCTGGTCGAAGGTTTGCGCCGCGCTGGCGCCAACCCCACCCGCGAAAAGCTGGTCGCCGCGCTGAACACCCTGCGCAAGTTCGACCTCGGCGGCATGGAGTTGAGCTACAGCCCCACCGACCACACCGGGCTAGACTTTACCGACCTGTCCATCATCGGTGCCGACGGAAAGTTCAAGCGCTGAACGTCGAGCCGGGCTGGCAGCCTTCGCAGCGCAGGCAGCTCAGTTGGGAATGGCGACCGAGCCGCCCATAAAGCCGATCTGGTCTGCCGCCAGCGGCGCGGCACCGATGGGCGGCACGTTGGCAGCGGTGATCGCGGGAGCGGCCAGCGGCGCGCCACCGCGCGGCGTGGTGCGCACCACCTGGCTCGGCGGCAGCGCGGTTCCATTTTTGAGGTGGGCGTACATCGCGTCCATGGCCCGCACGAAGTACAGGTGCAGCGGCACGAAGCGCGTGTCGAAGCCGCCGAAGGGCAAGAAGGCGTCGAAGTGCTGGGCGTTCGTGACCTCGATGTAGCCGACCCGGCTGGCGCTGCCTTCGACCACCCGGTTGTAGGCCACGTAAGCCCGCGCGTTGTTGTTCACCGGCACCAGCGCGTCGCTGCGCCCGGCGACGATCAGCGTCGGCTTGGCGCGCAGGTTGGCGTTCAGCAGCACCTCGGCGATGCCGGCGCGCACGGCCGCGCTTTGCGCCGCGGTGGGACGCGTCGACGTGGCCACGCTGGTCAGCGCGGCACCGGTTTCGTCGACACCGGTGACGAGCGCGCGCTGGCACAGCGCGTTGTCGAGGCCGAAATCCTGCACGCCGGTGGACACCGACGTGGCGAGCTGCCAGGAGCGCGCGCCGCCGACCGAGTCGTTGTAGACCACGGAGGCCGGCGTGCCGTTGGCGGTGCCGTTGCCGACGGCGAAGCTCTGCGCCTTCGTCGTCGCGTTCACCGGCACCGGTGCACCAGTCGCGTCGACCTGGGCGAAGCTGGTGTTGCAGACGTTGTCGGTGACCGCAAAACGGCCATAGCTGGCCGGGTACATCGCCGAAAGAATCGGCCCGTTGCCCAGGCCCCAGTGGGCGCTGTGCATCTGGTCGTTGTCGGGCGTCCAGCCGTAGTTGCGCAGCCGGTTCAATGCGTCGGCCGACTGTGCCGCCGTGTCGGCACCCGTCAGCAGCCCCTTGGCGGCCAGCCCGGCGCAGCGCGCCGTGGCACGCGCGGTCATGTTGACGAACGGGTTGGCGATGTAGTTGAAGGTCGAGGTCTCGGTCATCACCGCGCCGGCGGCCAACGCCGCGCAGGGCTGGTACAGATTGCCGTAGGTGGTGAAGTCGGCCAGCGGCTTGCCGTAGCTGCCCACTGCAACCCCGCCGAACTGAATGCCGTAGCCGCTGGCCGTGGGCATTTCGGTCACCGGTTCGGCGGCCACCACGCCGTCGATCAGCCCGCTGCCGTCTTGCTCGGCCGCATGCAGCACCGCCGCGCCGCCGTTCGACGCCGAGCCGGCGATCACCAGCGTGTTGGCTGCCGTGAAGGGCACCGGTGCCGCTGCACTGCCGTAGCGGTCGTTCAACGCAAACAGCGCGTAACTGGCGGCGGCCAGGGTGTCGTTGCCCCAGTCTTTTTCAGGGTTGAGCTGCGAATGAACCTGCTTCAACGCGAGCCGGTTCGGGAACAAGGCGTTGTAGGCGGCGCGCGCGGCATCGCTGATGTCGGCGGCAAAGAAGCCCAGCGCGCCTGCGTCGGCGCGGGTGGCGCGGGTGCCGTCGAGGCGGTTCACCGTGTCATCGCCCAGGTCATACAGACCGACGCCCTTGCCGGCATCGGTCAGCGCCACGGCGCAACCGTGCTTCAGGCCCCATTCGCCGGCGGTGGCAATGGCACCGTAGACGCCGCGCGAGCCCGACGACGGGCCGAGCACCAGGCACGGCGCGGCGGGGTCGAAGCTGTCGGGTATCTGCACTGCGATGACCACCCGCTTGCGGCCACTCCCGTCATCGAGCGAGGCCATGTATTCGCGGCCCGGGATCAAGCCTTCAGATGCGGTTGCGTTGCCGGCACTGTCGACGTTCGGCCCGTACAGCGTGCCGAAGCCGCCGTTGGCCGTGCTGTCCAGCAGGCCGCGGTAGTTGCTGTAGACGGCGTTGCGGCGCAGCTCCAGCGCGGTCGGCGCGAGCGGGTTCGCATAGGCAGGTGCCGGTGCGCGGCCCAGCCCGCTGCGGCCGAGGCCCGCCGTCAGCAGGTCTTGCGTGGCAGCGCTGTCGCCGGCCCCGATGGCCGTGGCGGTGTAGGCCGTGACGCCCTGCTGGGTGATGCCCGAGGGCAGGCTGTTGATTGGCGCGTCGCCGTCATCGCAAGCGCTCATCAAAACGACCGCTGCGCTGGCGAGCACAGCCAGCTTGACGGCGGCGGCGATGGAATGAAGTTTCTGGTTCATGTGAGTGTCCTGGGTAGGCAACGCGTGCATTGTGCCCATCGCCGATGGCTTGACAAACACAGCGCGGCGGCCCCAGTTGCAAGGCGGACACGGCATTCAACACGACGGCGAGACAGAGCGCGCTACAGCTTGATCTCCAGCCGCACCTGCACATTGAGGTAGGTCGGCGCCGTGGTCTGTGTCGTTTCACGCACGCCCGCGTCGGTCAGGCTGCCGCCGGTGATGTAGTCGCGCGGGTCCAGGTTGCTGAAGCTGGTGCGCAATTGCAGGGTCGGGCTGAAGACCCACAGCGCATAGGCGTCGACGATCAGCTTTTTGCCCTGCGCAGCAGTCTGCACCTCGCTCAACCGGGTCGTGTAGCCGGGCGTCCAGTTCAGGTTGCCACCCACGCTGAGCGGCAGTCCGGGCAGGCGGTAGTCGGCACCCAGGTTGGCGGTGTAGCCGGGCTGCTGGTCGAGCCGGTTGTCGGGGCCGCTGACGCTGGCGACGCGCGAGCGGAACACGCTGGCATTGGCGCGCACATCGACCTTGGGTGCCTCGGCCACCAGCTCGCTCCAGCGGAACTTGGCTTCCAGCTCGATTCCCTGTGTCAGCGCATCACCCACGTTCTGCGGACGCGACACATAGCGCGGCGATGTGGCCCAGGCCACGGTTTCGAGCGTGGTCTGGTTGCGCAGGTAGTGGCTGATCTGGCGCTGGAACAGGTTGGCGCTGAGCAGGCCGCTGCCGCTCAAATACCGCTCGAAAGCCACGTCGATGCCGCTGGCCAGTTCGGGCACCAGGTTCGGGTTGCCGGCAAGGTCGGGCTGGGTCGGTGTGTTCGGGCCGGGCACCGGGTCGCGGAGGTTGATGGCGGGCCGCGCGATCAGGTTTTGCAGCGTCGGCGAACGGTAACTGCGCGTCAGGCTGAAGCGCACCTGGTCGCGGCTTTTCGGGTCGGGTTTCCAGACCGCATGCAGCAAGGGGGTCCAAACGCTGCTGCGGTTGGTGATGTCGCCGCTGCGGTTGCTGATGTCGCCGCTGCGCGTCTGAATGCCTTCCCAGCGCAGGCCCGCATTCGCAGCCCATTGCGGCGAAATGTTCCATTCGTCTTGCGCATACAGCGCCAAGCGGGTGGCCGACGCCTGCAGGTTGTCGCCGAACTCGCCCAGCAGCGGCGCAGCGTCTTGCAAGGTGGTGCGCGCCTCGGTGCGGCGATTGCTTTCGGCCTCGCCGCCGGCGACCAGGCTGTGCTCGTTGGCCAGCAGTTGGCTGAACTTGCCGTTCACGCTGAGGCTGGTGTCGCGCGTGTGGGCCGTGTCTTGCAATGTGCGGCTCAGCGTGCCCGCGCGTTGCTCCAGGCGCAGGCTGTCGTTCGCCGAACGGGTTTGGCCGATGCCGGCGCGCCATTCCATGCGCGCGCCGTCGCCCAGACTTTTGTTCCACAACGCGTTCAGGCGCAGCAGGCTGAAGCTGCTGTCACTGGCGCTGTCGGCCTGCTCGTAAGGTGGGCTCAGGCTGCCCACGCTTTGCTGCAACACGCCGCTGCGCTGCGTGTTGCTCAGGCCGTAGATCAGCAGCGGCATCAACGCCAGTGAGTCGCCCTGCTCGCCGCGCCATTGCAAGCGCCCGGTGGCATGCAGGCCCTGGCGCTGTTCGCGCACCTGGCCGATGTCGATCTGCTCCAGCGTGAGCGCGTCGGCGGCGATGTTGCGCGCCACGGTGGTGACGCTGCTGTCGCTTTGACGGTCATTGCGCGAGGCCGAGAGCGAAAAGTTGTAGATCAACCCGGCTACGCTGTCGTTGCGTGTCCAGGTGGCGGCGGGCTGCGCCCGGCCGTTCTCGGCAGCCACGGTCAGGCGCAGGTCGTTCAGGCGTTTGGCGAAGCCTTCGCGGCTGATGATGTTGATCGTGCCGGCAATCGCACGGGCCCCGGTTTCAGCGGTGGGCGCACGCAAAATCTCGATGCGCTCGATTTGATCGGGGGCCAGCGAATCGACCGAGAAGCCCGGCGCCACGCGCTCGCCGTCGAGCAGGATCTGGGTGTAGCCGCTGCCCAGGCCGCGCATGCGAATGGCCCCGCCGCGCCCGGGGCGGCCTTGCACCGTCACACCGGGCAGGCGCTTGAGCAGGTCGCCCACCGTGCTGTCGCCAAAGCGCTCGATCTCGTCGCGACCGATGATGATTTTGGCGGCGCTGGAATCGCGCCGCTGCTGCGTGTCGTCGGCCCGCCCGCCGGTGACCTCGACCCGCTCCAGCGTGCTGGCCGGCGGCGTCGATGGTGTGGGCCGCGCAGTCGCTGGAGTCGCTGGAGTCACTGCGGCCGATGCAGGGCTCGCCGCAGGTTCCGGCACGGGTGCCCCTTGCGCCCACGCCGACATGCCGTGCACGGCAGCGGCCAACAGCAGCACCAGACAGCAAAGGCGCGGCAGCGCTGTCATTCGACTTCGGCGACGCTCTGCTGCAAGGCCCACATCTCGGCATAGCGCCCACCCTTGGCCAGCAACTCGCTGTGCGTGCCGCGTTCCAAAATGCGGCCCAGTTCCATCACCAGAATCTGGTGCGCATCGACCACGGTGGACAGGCGGTGCGCAATCACCAGGGCCGTGCGGTTGGCGGCGGCGCTTTGCAGCTCGGCCTGGATGGCGCGTTCGTTGGCCGAGTCGAGCGCCGACGTGGCCTCGTCGAAGATCAGAATCGGCGGGTCTTTGAGCAAGGTGCGTGCAATCGCCACGCGTTGCTTTTCTCCGCCCGACAGCTTCAGCCCGCGCTCGCCCACCATGGTGTCGTAGGCCTTCGGCGTGGACATGATGAAGTTGTGGATGTGCGCCGCTCGAGCTGCAGCTTCGACCTCGGCCCGGGACGCACCGGTGCGCCCGTAGGCGATGTTGTATTCGACCGTGTCGTTGAACAGCCCCGTGTCTTGCGGCACGATGCCGATCGCCTGGCGCAGGCTGAGCTGGGTGACGCGCCGAATGTCCTGCCCGTCGATGGTGATCGCGCCTGCGTTCACGTCGTAGAAGCGAAACATCAGCCGCGCCAAGGTGCTCTTGCCCGAACCCGAAGGGCCGACCACGGCCACCGTCTTGCCCGCCGGAATCTCGAAGCTCACACCGTGCAGGATGGTGCGGTCGGCGTCGTAGCCGAAGCGCACGTTGTCGAACCTCACTGCGCCGCCGGCGGTGTGCAGCGGCACGGCATCTGCGGCGTCGGCCACTTCGCGGTGCTGGCCGAGCAGCGCGAACATCTTTTCCATGTCGACCATCGACTGCTTGATCTCGCGGTAGATCACGCCCAAAAAGTTCAGCGGCACATAGAGCTGGATCATCAGCGCGTTGACCAGCACCAAGTCGCCCAGCGACATGCTGGCGTTGACCACGCCGAGGGTGGCGCGCCACACCAGCAATGTGACCGTCACCGCGATGATGAAGCTCTGCCCCAGGTTGAGCAGCGACAGCGAGGTCTGCGACTTGATCGACACCTTTTCGAGCCGCTGCAGGTTGTCGTCATAGCGCGCCTGCTCGAAATGCTCGTTCGAGAAGTACTTGACGGTCTCGTAGTTGATCAGCGCGTCCACCGCCTTGGTGTTGGCCTTGCTGTCTTGCTCGTTCATGGCGCGGCGAAAGTGGGTGCGCCATTCGGTCACCGTGATCGTGAAGACGATGTACAGCGCCAACGCACCGAACGTGATGGCGGCGAACCAGCCGTCGAACTTGGCCGAGAGCAAGCTGATGACGAGCGTGATCTCGACCAGGGTGGGCAGGATGTTGTAGATGAGGTAGTTGAGCAGCGACTGAATCGAGCGCGAGCCGCGGTCGATGTCGCGCGAGACGCCGCCGGTCTGCCGCTCCAGGTGAAAGCGCAGGCTCAAGCCCAGCAGGTGCTCGAAGGTTTCGAGCGACACGCGCCGCGCGATGCGGGCCGCCACCGGGTAGAACAAGAATTCGCGCAGTTCGGTGAACAGCGTGATCGACAGCCGCAGCGCGCCGTAACCGAGCAGCAGCGCCACCGGCACCACCAGCACGGCGGCCGGGTCGCCGGGCTTGAGGCTGAGCGCATCGACCAGTTGCTTCAAGACCAGCGGCACGCCCACATTGGCCAGCTTGGCGGCCACCAGAAACGACAGCGCCACGGCCACCCGCCAGCGCCACTGCCACACGTACGGAATCAGCTTCTTCAGCGTGCTCCAGTCGGAGCGCGGTGCGCCGGCACCCGCGGCAACAGGGACAGGAACGGTGAGAGTGGCAGGACGCATCGTGAAAGAATCGGGCAATCAACCAAAGCAGGTGAAGCAATATGCCCGAGATTTCAAGCCGCGCTGCGCACGCTGCTGCCAATTCAATCGCCCCGCTGCAATTGCCCGACGACCGCCAACTGGTGATGCGCGTGATGCCGATGCCGGCCGACGCGAACGGCAACGGCGACATCTTCGGCGGCTGGATCATGGCCCAGGTCGACCTGGCCGGCGCGGTGCTGCCGGCGCGCATTGCCAAGGGCCGCATCGCCACCGTGGCGGTGAACCAGTTCATCTTCAAGCAACCGGTGTCGGTGGGCGACCTGCTCAGTTTTTACGCCAAGGTCGAGCGCATCGGCCGCACCTCGATCACCATCAACGTCGAGGTCTACGCCGAGCGCAACCCGGCCGATCTGCATGTGGTCAAGGTGACCGAAGCGAACCTGACCTATGTGGCGATCGACATGGCCGGCCAGCCGCGCGCCCTGCCGAAGGCTTGAGGCGACGATCCGCATGCAACCCGATCACGCCAGCGTGCCGCCGGCCGAAGCCCTGCCCGCGCAGAGCAGCGGTGCCGGCTTGCCGGCTCCGCCGAATGCGGGAGCAGCAGCGGCGGCGTCGAGCGAGGACGATGTCTTCGCCGAGCAAATCGAACTGCTGGACCCCAACATCACCTTCGGTTTGTACGCGGGCCTGCTGATGCTGCCGTTGGCGGGTTTCGCACTGTTCAGGGCGCACTGGCCGCCACTGTTCTGGGCCTGGGCGGCGAGCGTCTGCGCCGCGGTGAGCGTCGGGCTGGTGCTTTCGTGGCGCTTCCGCACCGCCCGCCCAGGGCCTGCCGAAATGCGCCCGTGGGCGCGCGCCTTCGTCATCAGCGCAGTCTTCGCGGGGACGGCCTGGGGTTGGGCCACGCCGCTGTTTCTTGACGCCGACCCGGAGCGCCTGGCCGTGCTGCTGCTGATCGTGATGGCCCTGTTCTTGAGCGTGGCAGCCGCCACCGCCAGCTACCTGCCAACCGCCTACGCATTCAACATTCCGATGGCGCTTCTTTTCATCGTCCCCACCGCCCGTGACAGCTCGACCCTGGCCCGCATCTTGTCTGTGACCTGCGTCGTGTTGCTGGTGCTGCTGATGTCGTATGCGCACAAGTTCAACCGGGTCATCGTCGGCGCGATCCGCATGCGCTTCGAGAATCGGCAATTGAACGAGGCGTTGACCGAGCAACGCGTGCTCGAACGCACGCGGGTGCTGGAAGCGGCGAGCCGTCACAAGTCGGAGTTTCTGGCCAACATGTCGCACGAGTTGCGCACGCCGCTCAACGCGATCATCGGCTACAGCGAGATGCTCCAGGAAGACGCCGTCGATGCAGGCGCGCAGGCGCTGGTGCCCGACCTGGTGAAGATCAACAGCGCCGGCAAGCATTTGCTGGAGCTGATCAACTCGGTGCTCGACCTGGCCAAGATCGAGGCCGGCAAGATGGACCTGCACCTCGAGGCGTTCTCGGTCGGCGAG
>JAYVCL010000177.1:0-33681 GCA_043749975.1 Burkholderiales bacterium | reverse complement strand
CGGCGGATCACGGTCCACTCCAGGCGCCGCAGCAGCGCTTCGATGCTGCTGCCGTTGAGCACGGTTTCAGCCATTCGCCTGACCGCCAGCGTGGTGGGCCATCGGCTTGTCGGGCTGGGCCACGACGCCGACGATGCGCTGGATGAGGGCGTCGGGCGTCAGCGAATCGGCGAGCGCTTCGTAGCTCAGCACCAGGCGATGTCGCAGCACGTCGGGCACCAGGTCGACCACATCTTCGGGCAGCACATAGGTGCGTCCGCGCAGCATCGCCATCGCGCGGCCGGCCTCGATCAAGCCGATGGTGGCGCGTGGGCTGGCCCCGAAGCTCAGGTACTTGGCCAGGTCGGGCAGGCCATGGCGCGCCGGGTCGCGGGTGGCCGCCACCAGCTTCACCGCGTACTGGATCAGCGAGGGGTCGACATAGATCTGGCGGCATTCGCGTTGCAACTCGGCCAGTTGCGCGGTGCTGGCCACCGGGTTGACAGCCGCCGGCTCGCCCGTCACCCGCTCGACGATCACGAACTCCTCGGCCTCGCTCGGGTAGCCCACCAGCACCTTCATCATGAAGCGGTCGACCTGCGCTTCGGGCAGTGGGTAGGTGCCTTCGGTCTCGATCGGGTTTTGCGTGGCCATCACCAAGAACGGCGACGGCACCTTGTGCGTCTCGCCGGCAATCGTGACCTGCCGCTCCTGCATCACTTCGAGCAGGGCGCTTTGCACCTTGGCCGGGGCGCGGTTGATCTCGTCGGCCAGCAACAGGTTGGCGAACACCGGGCCGAGCGAGGTGCTGAATTCACCGGTGCGCTGGTTCCAGATGCGCGTGCCCACCAGGTCGGCCGGCACCAGGTCGGGCGTGAACTGGATGCGCTTGAAGCTGCCGCGCAGCGTGGTGGCCAGCGTCTTGATGGTGATGGTCTTGGCCAGCCCCGGCACGCCTTCGACCAGCAGGTGGCCCTGCGCCAGCAGCGCCACCATCACGCGCTCCAGAAACTTGTCTTGCCCCACCACCACGCGCTTGACCTCGTAGAGGATGCGCTCCATCAAGGTGGCGGTGTTGTCGTTGGATGAGTCCATGGCGTGCGTGTTTGGATGCGTCAGCGGTTTCAGAAAGGCGGCGTGCCCGCAGCCGAGGCGGCGTTCTCGATCGGTACCGCGAAGGCAATGCCGATGAAGGTGCCCGCGTCGCCGGGGTTCAGGATGGCGGTGACGACGCCCACCACCGCACCGTCGGTGGTGACCAGCGGGCCACCCGAATTGCCGGGGTTGGCCGCCGCGTCGAACTGGATCAGGTTGGTCAGGCGCTGGCCGTCTTCGGGCGAGCGGAATTGCCGCTTCAGGCCCGACACCACGCCGCCCGAGGCCGAGGGGCCGATGCCGAACGGAAAGCCCACCGCCAGCACCTGGTCGCCGATGGCCAGGTCACTGGTCGAGCGCATGGTCGCGGCCACCAGGTCGTCGGGGATGCTCTTGGCGCGCAGCACCGCCAAGTCGTTTTGCGGTTGCGCGTTGATCAGCGTGGCGTCCGACTCGTGTCCGTCGAAAAAGGTCACGCGAATGCGCTTGGCACCCGTCACCACGTGCAGGTTGGTCAGGATGGTGCCGTTGTCGATGATGACCACGCCGCTGCCGGTGGATTGACGGTGCTCGCGCGGGTCGGCCCCGTCGGGCTCGGCGGTGATCGTGGCGGGCTTGTCATCGTCCAGCCCGACCACGCGCACCACCGACGGCAGGATCGCCTTGTAGGCGCGGGCATACGGCGAGGGCAGGGGTTCGGCCTCGAGCGAGCTGCGCACGGCGGCGTCGATGTCGCCTTGCGTCAACTCGTTGATGGCGGGCGACAGCGCGTGTTGCAGCAGCATGCCGCTTGCCACCAGTAGCGCGCCGCCCAGCGCCCACACAGGCCCGGTGTGACGCGCCACGAAAGCCCGCAGTCGGGTGCGGCGGGTGGTGGGTGTGGTGGATGCTGTGGGGGCCGCGGGAGCGGTGGATGGGGGCGGCGAATCGCCGGCCAGAGGCGGCTCAGCCCGGTGGGCCGGTTGGCGTGATTGGCTGTAGAGCGGAGCCTTCTTCATCGCTGCACCTTTGCGGCCCTGAACAACACGAGCCAGTGCTGCGAAACGTACCACGGAGCCGCGCGGCGTGCATGACAAGCTGCCCACAAGCCCCAAGGCATGATTCCAGGATGGTCTGGACCGACACCCATTGCCACCTCGACGCGGCCGAGTTCGACCTCGATCGCGCCGCGGTTGTGGCGCGCGCCCGCGCGGCGGGTGTGCAACACATCGTGCTGCCGGCGGTCGAGGCGGGCAACTTCGACACGGTGCGCTCGCTGGCCCACGAGCACGGCTTCGTCTACGCGCTGGGCATTCACCCGCTGTGTGTCGAGCCTGCCCAAGCCTCCGACCTGGACGTGCTGCGGGCTGCCTTGCAACTGCACCGCAACGACCCGCGCCTGGTGGCGGTGGGCGAGATCGGCCTCGACCATTTCGTACCGGGGCTGGACCGAGCGCGGCAAGAAAGTTTCTACACGGCCCAGTTGAAGCTGGCGCGCGAGTTCGACTTGCCGGTGATCCTGCATGTGCGCCGCTCCGCCGACACCTTGCTCAAGCACCTGCGCCTGACCCGCGTGCGCGGTGGCATTGCGCACGCGTTCAACGGCAGCGAGCAGCAGGCGCTGGCCTTCGTCGCGCTCGGCTTCAAGCTCGGCTTCGGCGGCACGCTGACCTTCGAGCGGGCGCTGCAGATTCGCCGGCTCGCACAAAGCCTGCCGCTGAGCGCCATCGTGATCGAAACCGACGCGCCGGACATTCCGCCCGCGTGGCTGTACCGCACGCTGGAGCAGCGCCGGGCCGGTGAGACCGCGCGCAACGAGCCGGGTGAGTTGCCGCGGATTGCGCACGTGCTGGCTGAACTGCGCGGTGTCGACATCGATGAGATAGAGCGTGCGACAAGCGAGAACGCAACTCAGGTTTTCGATCGACCAGCCGCCGCAACAAGTTGAAATTTGGTTGAGTCGGCGACGCTCGACTGATACGATGCGCACCGTGAATGTTCACGGAGACGATATTGATCGATACCACCGCCAACGAGAGGCAGCACAGGCGCCTCGCCCGTTTGTCGTCAGAGGGCATGAAGCGCAAAACAGTCGTCGTGCATTCTCTCTGCACGGAGTTGTTCCAAGAGGTCCGACCCTATCTGATCGATCCGAAGTACGGTGAGCAGTTGCTGTTCGCCGTTCAGGGACTGAAACGAAAGAACGGACCAGTGAACGTCTCGCAAGTTTCGCAGCTAAGTCCCTTGCGATATCCCGGCGGCAAGACGTGGTTGGTGCCAGAGGTCAAGAGCTGGGTCAGAACGCTCGGTAGACGTACAGAGCTGTTCATCGAGCCGTTCGCCGGAGGCGCTATCACTGGCTTGTCGATAGCTGCAGATTCCCTGGCGGACGAAACGATTCTTGCGGAAAGAGATCCCGCGGTGGCGGCGCTGTGGTCGCTTCTCATCCACGGCGGAGAGTCGCGGGCAGAAGAGCTCTTTTCCCGGGTTATCTCTTTTGAAATGGAAATCGAGCAAGTCAAAGCTGCGTTGTCTGGTTATCCAACTTCTGCTGTCGACAAAGCCTTCGCGACGATCGTCAAGAACCGAGTCAACCGCGGCGGCATTCTTGCGCCGGGGGCAAGCATGATGAAGTCCGGCGAGAACGGGAGGGGCCTTCGCTCACGCTGGTATCCGCAGACGCTGGTCAAGCGGATGCGGGCTATCCGATCCATCCGTCAACGACTCTCGTTCATCGAAGGCGATGCGTTCGATGTGATCGAGGAACATGGACACCGCGAGACGGCAACCTGGTTTGTGGACCCTCCATACACCGCGGGTGGCAAGAAGGCTGGTAGTCGCCTTTATGCATTCAACGAAATCGACCACGAACTGCTTTTCCAGCGGATGGCCTCCTGTGCGGGCGCGGTGATGATGACCTACGACGACGCGCCCGAGGTGCGTGCTCTTGCCAAAAAGAACGGATTTGCTGTTCGCGAGGTGCCAATGAAGACGACACACCATGAAGTGAAGTCCGAGTTGCTGCTGCTCAAAGCTTGAACACCTTGACGCCCAACTTCTTGCCGTCGAGGATCGCGCTACGCAAGATTTTCTCGAACGCAGCCTGACCAACAGATTCGGTCGCGTTGAGTGATTGAATCGACTCGTCCAAACGGGAATAGATCACCTTGCCACGAGTCAGATGCGTGCTGTTTGCATAGTCTCCGATGAGCCAAACGACCTCTGCGTTGGCCAACATGTCGTGCGGGCTCGAGAGCTTGACTGAAGGAAGCGAACTCATCTGGTCAAAGAAATACTGATCAATCACGACGCAGGTCTTGGCCCCCCAATTGCGAAGCTCGGGCACCTTGACGCGCAGTTGCGGAGCCAGGCGCTTCGGACCGGAACTTCGATAGTCTGGGCGGCGCACTTCAGTGGGAAATGGGATCGTTCCGGATGGGGCCGATCCCCAATTGGCGAACTCTGAACTCATTGCCAAGCCGGAAAAGTACACCGATTGAGTTTCTACCGCGCACCAACGTATCGGTGAGTTGAGATCGGGATGCACGAGCACCCAGTCGATTCGTCCAGCCTTCCGGCTGGACTCCACATCGGAAGGCTCATCGCCTATGGCCAACTTGGTCAATTTCGAGAGGAAAGGCGCTTCCTTCACGACCAGCGGGTGCCTGGTTCCGAGCATGACCTCGCCAGCCCATCGCAGCATGGAAGCTTGTTCCAAGAAGCGATTCGGGCAAACCGTAACAAGCTGCTGATCACTGACGCTGACGTTGCCGTCCGAGTCCGCTGCATGTCGCCTGATAGTGCAAACACCGCTCTTTTTGTTGCAAGCCGCCTTTGGATTGAGCGAGGCGGAGAATGGGCACGGCGGACGAGGCATTGAGCTGGTTGTCGCCACCTTCGCGAAATGGACTCGTTCCTCTGTGGTCAATGTGGCAGCCGGTTTTCCGAACCACTCTGCAATTCCATATCGGGGCGCTCGGGTCTTCTTCTTCATAGACTGCCTCAGTGGAGTGCTCGCGAAAGACGCGATGGTAGCGACAACACCGACGCAAACCGCGCCGCTCGACGGACTGCCCCCGGTCATCAGCCGCCAGACCCGCCTGCTGATCCTGGGCAGCTTTCCCGGCATGGCATCGCTGCAGGCGCAGCAGTATTACGGCCACCCGCGCAATCATTTCTGGCCCATCTTGTCGGCGCTCTGGGGTGTCGATCTGCTGAGCAAGACTTATCCGCAGCGCTTGCAAGAATTGCGCGAGCGTGGCCTCGGCGTGTGGGATGTCTACGCCACCTGCCGGCGCGTGGGCAGCCTGGACAGCGCCATCCACGACGCGGTGCTGAACGACCTCGCCAGCCTGAAACGCCGCGCGCCGCTGCTGCAGGCCGTTGCGCACAACGGCGGCGAATCGGCCCGCGCGATGCACCACACGCAGGCCTTGGGCTTGCCGGTGTTGAAGCTGCCTTCGACCAGTCCGGCCCATGCGAGCTGGAGCTTCGAGCGCAAGCTGGCGGCGTGGCGCAGCGCGTTCGCTGAGCACGGCATGATCGGCCCATGACGCTAGCCAAGAAGCGCCCCGCGCTCGCCCCCGCCACCGTCTCTGAAGCCGACGCCGTGCGCTACCTGCACCTGGGCACGCCGTGGGTGCAGGGGGCGATGCGCATCCGCAAACCTTTGGCGCTGGAGCTTGAGTACATCCAGCGCATGATGGTGTGGATGCTGCTGCGCCCAAAGGCCGAGTTGACGCGCGGCCATGCGGTGCAACTCGGTCTGGGTGCGGCGGCCATCACCCGCTTCACGCACAGCGTGCTGCGCATGCGCAGCACGGCGGTCGAGCTGAACCCGAGCGTGATCATGGTGTGTCGCTTCTGCTTCAAGTTGCCCGACGACAGCGCCCGCCTCAGCGTGCTGGAGATGGACGCCGCCGATTACGCCGCCGACCCCGAGCGTGCCGACACGGTGCAGGTCTTGTGTGTCGATCTGTACGACCACGACGCCGCCAGCCCGGTGCTGGACAGCGAAGCCTTCTACCGCGACTGCCACCGCCTGCTGGCCGACGGCGGCGTGATGACGGTGAACTTGTTCGGGCGCGACGCCAGCTTCGAGCGCAGCGCCCAGCGCATTGCCCGCGCCTTCGGCCACGCGCAGGTGTTCAGCATGCAGCCCACCAAAGAAGGCAACAGCGTGGTGGTGGCGATGAAGGGTGTTGCACTGCCGAAGCGCGAGGTGCTGGTCGCACGCGCCGAGCACATCAAAACGCGCTTCAAGCTGCCTGCGCAAAAATGGGTCAAGATGATTCGATCTTTGCCTTCACCGCCGCAAGCCGCCGAGCCCGCGCCGCCACCCGCATGAACGCCACCGCCTTGCCCCTGCAGCCCACCCCCAGCCCCACCCCCGCAGGCCCGCTCGATTGGCGCTGGCTGTTGAAGGCGCTGCGCGACGAACACCTCATCAGCACCGAAGACGCCGTGCGCACCGCCAAGCGCTTCGGCGGGGCCGACAGTTCGCAGCACCCGCTGATCCGCCTGGCCAGTGCCGGCCTGGTGCGCAAGGGCACGCACAAGCCGCTGGATGTCGAGGCGCTGACCGAATGGTTGGCCGGCCGCTGCGGCATTCCGTATCTGCGCATCGACCCGTTGAAGGTCGACGTGGGCCGGGTCGCCGAGGTGATGTCGATCAGCTATGCCGAACGGCGCCGCGTGTTGCCGCTGCAAGTGGGTGCGCAAGAGGTCACGCTGGCCACCTGTGAGCCGTTCGACATCGACTGGGTGCCCGAGATCGCGGCGCACACGCGCAAGGCCGTGAAGCTGGTGCTGGTGAGCCCGCTGGAGTTGCAGCGCTACACGACCGAGTTCTACACGCTGTCGCGTTCGGTGCGCGCTGCGGCCAAGAGCGGCGAGTCGTCGGCGATCGTCAATTTCGAGCAACTGGTGGAGCTGGGGCGCAGCAACAAGGCGCTCGATGCCAATGACCAGGGGGTGGTGCAGGTGGTCGACTGGCTGTGGCAATACGCGTTCGACCAGCGCGCGTCGGACATCCACCTGGAGCCGCGCCGCGAGCGCAGCGCGATACGTTTTCGCATCGACGGCGTGATGCACACCGTCTACCAACTGCCACCCGGCGTGATGAACGCGATGATCGCGCGCATCAAGCTGCTGGGCCGCATGGACGTGATCGAAAAGCGGCGTCCGCTGGATGGCCGCATCAAGACCCGCAACCCCGAAGGCGACGAAGTGGAGATGCGCTTGTCGACCTTGCCCACCGCCTTCGGCGAGAAGATGGTGATGCGCATCTTTGACCCCGACACCACCGTCAAGCCGCTCGACGCGCTGGGCTTCGGCAGCCATGACGTGAAGCGCTGGGAAGAATTGGTGGCGCGCCCGAACGGCATCATCCTGGTCACCGGCCCCACCGGTTCGGGCAAGACCAGCACGCTGTATTCCACGCTGCGCCGGCTGGCCACCGACGAGGTCAACGTTTGCACCATCGAAGACCCGATCGAGATGATCCAGCCCGCCTTCAACCAGACCCAGGTGCAGCCGGGGTTGGACTTCGGGTTTGCCGAAGGCGTGCGCGCGCTGATGCGCCAAGACCCGGACATCATCATGGTGGGTGAAATTCGCGACCTCGACACCGCCGAGATGGCCATTCAGGCCGCGCTGACGGGCCACCTGGTGTTCAGCACCCTGCACACCAACGACGCGGCCTCGGCCATCACGCGCCTGGTCGACCTGGGCGTGCCGCCCTACCTCATCAGCGCCACCGTGATCGGCGTGCTGGCGCAGCGGCTGGTGCGCACCTTGTGCGTCAACTGCAAGCAGCCCGATGACGCCGTCACGGCACAGACGCTGGCCGACTTCATCCAGCCCTGGCGCTTGAGCGGGGCCGTGCGCGCCTGCAAGCCGGTGGGTTGTCTCGAGTGCCGCATGACCGGCTACCGAGGCCGCGCCGGCCTGTACGAATTGCTCGCCATCACCGACGCCGCACGGGCCTTTTTGCAGCCGCTGCCCGACACCGCCAAGCTGCGTCAGCAAGCCCTGCAAGACGGCATGCGCCCGCTGCGCCTGGCCGGCGCGATGAAGGTGGCCGAAGGCGTGACCACGCTGCTCGAAGTGATGAGCGCCACGCCGGCCTGGGAGTGAGTTGTTGCCTCTTTCGTACCGGGGGAAGCGGCAAACCCCGCTACGCGTAAACCACACAAGGTCACTCGACGGCGCTGCCTAGAATCGCCTCGACAAGTCAACGGTTCCAGGAGCGTCATTTTGAAAATAAAAAGTCAACGCGACTTCCTGTCCGGCTTGATGTTTCTGGTGGTCGGCATCGTCTTCGCGGTCGGTGCCACCAACTACAGTTGGGGCACCTCGGCGCGTCCGGGTGCCGGCTACTTTCCGCTGATCCTGAGCGTGATCATGGCCATCCTCGGTGCCGTCGTGCTGTTCAAGGCATTGACGATCGAAACCGAAGGCGGCGACCCGGTGGGCGACATCGCCTGGCGACCGCTGATCGTCATCGTGGCGTCCATCGCAGCCTTCGGCGTGACCTTGCCCTGGCTCGGCATGCTGGCCGCGGTGCCGGTGCTCATCGTGATGGTCAGCCTGGCCGGCGACGAGTTCGGCTGGAAGGGCGTGATCGTCAACAGCGTGGTGCTCACCGCTTTCGCCTGGTTCGTTTTCGTGTGGGGGCTCAAGCTGACGATTCCGCTTTGGCCCAGCTTCGTCAAGTGAAACGCAAAAGAATAAAAAGCATGCACGTGAACGAGGCTTGAAGCATGGACCTTCTGAATAATCTGGCGCTCGGGTTCGGGGTGGCATTCACCGCCCAGAACCTGCTGTACGCCTTCTTCGGCTCGGTCCTCGGCACCCTCATCGGTGTGCTGCCCGGCCTCGGGCCGGTGGCCACCATCGCGATGCTGTTGCCCTCGATCTACTCCCTCGACGCCACGCCCGCACTCATCATGCTGGCCGGCATCTACTACGGTGCGCAATACGGCGGCTCCACCACCGCCATCCTGATCAACGTGCCGGGCGAATCGTCGTCGGTCGTGACCGCGATCGACGGCTACGCGATGGCGCGCCAGGGCCGCGCCGGCCCGGCCCTCGCCGCAGCGGGCCTCGGCTCGTTCTTCGCGGGTTGCGTGGGCACCATCATCATCGCGGCCTTCGCGCCGCCGCTCACCGAACTCGCATTCAAGTTCGGCCCGGCCGAGTACTTCTCATTGATGGTGCTCGGCCTGGTGGGTGCTGTCGTGCTGGCCTCGGGCTCGCTCATCAAAGCCATCGCGATGATCATCCTCGGCCTGTTGCTGGCGCAGATCAACACCGATGTGATTTCGGGCACGGCGCGTTACAGCTTCGACATTCCCGAACTCGCCGACGGCATCGGCTTCGTCGTCATCGCGATGGGCGTGTTCGGCTTCGGCGAAATCATCGCCAACCTGGGCCAACCTGCCGAGCACCGCGAGGTGTTCACCAAAGACGTGAAAGGCCTGTGGCCGACCAAACAGGACTTTCACGACGCCTGGCCCGCCGTGGTGCGCGGCACCGCGCTGGGCTCGATCCTGGGGGTGCTGCCCGGCGGCGGCGCACTGCTGGCATCGTTCGCCTCGTACACGCTTGAGAAGAAGATGCCCGGGCGCGCCGGCGAGGTGCCGTTCGGCCGCGGCAACATCCGCGGCGTGGCCGCGCCCGAGTCGGCCAACAACGCGGGGGCGCAGACCTCGTTCATTCCGATGTTGACCTTGGGCATTCCGCCCAACGCGGTGATGGCGCTGATGGTCGGCGCGATGACCATCAAAGGCATCCAGCCCGGCCCGCAGGTGATGACCAGCAACCCGCAGTTGTTCTGGGGCCTGATCGCGTCGATGTGGGTCGGCAACGCGATGCTGGTGATCCTGAACCTGCCGCTGATCGGCATCTGGATCAAGCTGCTGACGGTGCCGTATCGCTTTTTGTTTCCGGCCATCACGCTGTTCTGTTGCATCGGCGTCTACACGCTGAACAACAACACCTTCGACGTGTTCCTGACCGCGCTGTTCGCCCTCATCGGCTACATCTTCTACAAGCTCAGTTGTGAAGCCGCACCGTTGTTGCTGGGCTTCATCCTCGGGCCGATGATGGAAGAGAACCTGCGCCGCGCGCTGCTGTTGTCGCGCGGCGACTGGAGCACCTTCATGACGCGGCCCTTGTCGGCCGGCCTGCTGATTGCCGCCGCGCTGATGATCGTGGTGGTGATGCTGCCGTCGATCCGCAACAAGCGCGAGGCGACGTTCAAGGAAGAGTGAAGCGTAGGCTCGTTGGACCGAATCGACGAGCCGCCTTTGGGCGGCTCCGCTGACAGCCGCTGCCGTTCGCACGCCTACAGGAATCAAAATTATGTCTCACAGCTTCGATTGGGCCAGCGGCCACGCCAGCCAGCGGCTGCCGGTGTTCGGCCGCAATGTCGTGTCCACCTCGCACCCGCTGGCCGCGCAGGCTGGCTTGCGCATGTTGCTCAAAGGCGGCAACGCGGTGGACGCGGCGATTGCCACGGCGGCGGTGATGACCATCGTCGAGCCGGTCAGCAATGGCCTGGGCTCGGACGCCTTTTGCATTTTGTGGGATGGCCGGCAACTGCACGGCCTGAACGCCTCGGGCTGCGCACCCGCCGCGTGGACGCCCGACTATTTCAAGCGCAAGTACGGTGCCGACGCCGCCACGCCGCCCAAGCGCGGCTGGGACAGTGCCACCGTGCCGGGCGCGGTGGCCGGCTGGGTGGCGTTGAGCCAGCGCTTCGGCAAGCTGCCCTTCGCCGACCTGTTGGAGCCCGCCGTCGACATCGCCGAGCGCGGCTACGCAGTGCCGGTGGTGGTGCAGCAAAAGTGGGCCGCCGCCGCGCCGCTGTTGAACGGGGAGCCCGGCTATGCGCAGGCCTTCATGCCGCGTGGCCGCGCACCGCAGGTCGGCGAGTTGTTCAGGTTCACTGATGCGGCACGCACGCTGCGCCTGATTGCGCAGTCCAACGGCGAAGCCTTCTACCGAGGCGAGATCGCCGAAGCAGCAGCGCGGCACTCGCGCGAAAACCGGGGTGCGATGACCGCCGCCGATTTCGCCGCCTATCGGCCCGAATGGGTCACGCCGCTGGCCAAGCACTATCGCGGCCACACGCTGCACGAAATTCCGCCCAACGGGCAGGGCATCGCCGCGCAAATTGCGCTGGGCATTTTGCAGAACTTCGATGTGGCCTCGATGCCGCTGGACGGTGTCGATTCGCAGCATCTGCAGATCGAAGCCATCAAGCTCGCCTTCGCCGATGTGTACCGCTACGTGTCCGACGGTGCCAGCATGGAAGTCACCCCGGCGCAACTGCTGGACGACACTTACTTGGCGTCGCGCGCCAAGCTCATCGACATGAGACGGGCGCAGGATTTCGGCGCGGGCAACCCAGTGCGAGGCGGCACCGTCTACCTCACCGCCGCCGACGAGAGCGGCATGATGGTCAGCTTCATCCAGAGCAACTACATGGGCTTCGGCAGCGGTGTGGTGGTGCCCGGCTATGGGCTGTCGATGCAGAACCGCGGGCACGGCTTCTCGCTGGACGCCGACAGCCCGAATGTGGTGGCGCCGGGCAAGCGCCCATTCCACACCATCATTCCAGCCTTCCTGACCAAGCCGAAGGCTTGTTCACCCCTTCCCCCAACAGGGGACGCAGACATTCAGCCCGTCATGAGCTTCGGCGTGATGGGCGGCAACATGCAGCCGC
This sequence comes from Burkholderiales bacterium, assembly GCA_043749975.1. Taxonomy (GTDB): domain Bacteria; phylum Pseudomonadota; class Gammaproteobacteria; order Burkholderiales; family Burkholderiaceae_C; genus JANYJJ01. The sequence goes on along the minus strand of JAYVCL010000177.1, from coordinate 21,896 downwards.
AGGGCCACATGCAAACCCTGGTGCGCATGCTCGACCACCACCAGAACCCGCAAGCCGCCTGCGATGCGCCGCGCTGGCGCTTCAACGCCGGGCTGGAAATCAATGTCGAGAGCGCGATGAACCCGGCCACCGTGCAGGGCCTGAAAGAGCGCGGCCACCAGGTCGATGTGATTCAGGACAGCTACCAGGACTTCGGTGCCGGCCAGTTCATCTGGTGCCTGGGCGACCCGGCCATCGAAGGCTATGTGGCCGCCAGCGACCCGCGCCGCGACGGGCAAGCGGTGGTGTTCTGAACGCCGTCGAGTCATCCGCATCGGGGCTCGGCACCGAGCTCATCGCCGACCCGGGTGGCGCACCTGCGCAGCCATCGCACGCTGTCTGGCCGGGCCTGGCGCTGGCCCTGCTGGGTGCCATCGCGTTCTCGGGCAAGGCCATCATCGTCAAGCTGGCGTACCGGCACGGGGTCGACGCGGTCACGCTCATCACCTACCGCATGCTGTTCGCGCTGCCGATGTTCTTGCTGCTGTCGTGGTGGGCCGGCCGCGGCAAGCCGGCTTTGCAGCAGCGTGACTGGATCGCCGTGCTGGGCCTCGGTTTTTGCGGCTACTACCTGGCGAGTTTTCTCGACTTCGCCGGCTTGCAGTACATCAGTGCCAGCCTGGAGCGATTGATCCTGTATCTGAACCCCACGCTGGTGCTGGCCTTGGGCGTGTTCGCGTTCGGCAGAACCGTCACGCCGCGCCAGCTCATCGCGCTGGCGGTCAGCTACGCCGGCGTGCTGCTGGTGTTCGGGCACGAGGTGAACCTGACCGGCGCGCACACCGCGCTCGGCGCGCTGCTGGTGTTCGGCAGTGCGGTGAGCTATGCGGTGTACCTGTCGTTCAGCGGCCAGGAGGTGCAGCGCCTGGGCGCGCTGCGCCTGACCGGCCTGGCCACCACCGTGGCGTGCCTGCTGTGCATCGCGCAGTTCTTGGTGCTGCGTCCGCTGTCGGCATTGGCGGTGGCACCCGAGGTCATCTGGCTGTCGGTGCTCAACGCCACGCTGTGCACTTTTGCGCCGGTGCTGATGGTGATGATGGCGATCGAGCGAATCGGGGCCACACTCACCGCGCAGAGCGGCCTGGTCGGGCCGTTGTCGACCCTCCTGATGGGCGTGCTCATTTTGGGCGAACCGTTCACCGTATGGGTCGCCGCCGGCACGGTGCTGGTGTTGGCGGGGGTGTGGTTGTTGGCCAAGTGGCGATGAAGGAGTCAATCCGATGAACCTCGGCATCGAAGGCAAATGGGCACTGGTGTGTGCTGCCAGCAAGGGCCTGGGCAAGGGCTGCGCGCAGGCGCTGGTGCGCGAAGGCGTCAACGTGGTCGTCACCGCACGCGGGCTCGATGCGCTCGAAGCCACCGCGTCCGAGCTGCGCGCACTGAACGGCGGCGAGGTTCGCAGCGTGGCCGGCGACATCACCACGCCCGAGGGCCGCGCCGCAGCGCTCGCGGCCTGCCCGCAGGTCGACATCCTGGTCAACAACGCAGGCGGCCCGCCGCCCGGCGACTTTCGGCAATGGGACCGCGAGGTGTGGATCAAGGCGCTGGACGCGAACATGCTGACGCCGATCGAGCTGATCAAGTCGGTGGTCGACGTCATGGCCGCGCGCGGCTTCGGGCGCATCGTCAACATCACCTCGGGTGCGGTCAAGGCGCCGATCGACGTGCTGGGCCTGAGCAATGGCGCGCGCAGCGGTTTGACCGGTTTCGTGGCCGGCTTGGCACGCAGCGACATCGCAGCAAAGGGCGTAACGCTCAACAGCCTGCTGCCCGGCCCGTTCGACACCGAGCGGCTGCAAACCATGCTGCGCGCCGGTGCGGTCAAAGCCGGTCGCGACCCCGAAGCGGTGCTGGCCGCGCGGCGCGCTGCTGTTCCGGCGGGGCGCTTCGGCAGCGCAGAAGAGTTCGGTGCGGTCTGCGCGTTCTTGTGCAGCGTGCACGCCGGCTACATCACCGGGCAGAACCTGTTGCTGGATGGCGGCGCCTACCCGGGAACGTTTTGAGGCACCTCGTGCACATCGGTGATGGCGGACTTCGGTTTTCAATTAATCGCATGGGGAATCAAGCGCTCACGCCGCGTCCAGCCGCGCCGTCACGTCGCCATACAACAGATACGAATAGAACGTCGGCGACACGTCGCCGTACTTGGCGCGCAGGTCGCGCAGCGCGGCACCGATGGGGGCGCGTTCGGTGACGATCTGGGTCATCAGTTCTTGCGTCACCAGCGACGCGTCTTCTTCGTCGATGGCCCACAGCGGCGCGATGAAGGCGCGAAAGCGGCGCGATAAAAACGCGTCGGCCCAGCCGCCCACGCTGCCGAGTGCACAGGCCGTCGCGCCGACCTCGCAGGCGTTGAAGAACACCAGCGTGCCGTCTCGCTCGCCCAGCGTCACCTCGCGCCGCGCCACTTCGTCGACGGCCATGTTGCCGTCCTGGAGCTTGATCGCCGAGGCGGCCACGGCCTCGGCGTTGAACGCGCCGTGTCCGGTGAAGTAGAGCAAGGCCACGGTCGCTCCGCCCGGCGTTTCGAGCAGGCCGCGCAATGCGGCCACGGTGCCGTCGATCGCCTGCGCGCCGAAGCTTGCAACCAGTTGCGCTGCGGTGGCTTCGGCCAGCGACAGCCGCGCGCTGGCGCTCGGGTATTTGGGCGCGACCGTCACCATCCGCCCTGCCGAAAGCCGGTTCCGCATGTAGCCGTGCCAGCGGCCGATCCAGCGCGCCACGGCATGGCGCAGCGCCAGCGGCGGGTGCACCTCGCCGTCGCGAAACGGCCGCATCAGCTCCCACGGCAGGTGCGGGTCGTCGCTGACGAACTGGATCGTCAGTGGGCGTTGGTAGTGGTCGTGCAGCGCCCAATACACAGCGCGGAACTCGGCTGGCGCGCGCTCCCACAGGCGCTCGCCGAAGCCCTCGATGCGCGCGCGGTGCTTGCCGCGCTCCAGGTTCGCGAACTGCTTGAACATCGCCGCCGCCTCGGCCGCCGGGTCTTGGCCGAGGTCGATGCTGCCGTCGAGTTCGGGCGGCAGGCCGTCGAACGATCGGGTCACCATCAGCCAGCGCATGCGCCCGGGCGCGGCCCGATCGATCAGGATGATGCGCACCGTCAGGTCGGGTGCTTCGGCGGCGGGTTCCACGCGCAGGGCTCCTTGCGTGGCTTGGGCGGGTGTGGCGGTGGCGGTGGCACCCGCTGTGCCGACGACGAGCCGGCGCACGGCCGAGCCGCAGCAACGCGTGCCGCTCCAGAACTGCGCATGCACCTCGATCTCGGCACCCTCGGCAACGTCGTCGAGCACGCAGCCGTCGATGCGCGCCGCAATCGAAGGACCGTTGCGACAGATCGTCACCTTGCCGCGTCCATGCTGGTCGAAATCGATGGCCGACGACACCACCGTCACGCCGAGTTCCAGCCTGCTCCAGTCGGCCGCCTGCTCGCCCAGCGCCAGCGGGCCGCCGCTGGTGGCCGGCGTCGCGTCGCGCAGCAAGTCGATCACCAGCGTCAGCTTCGCGCCGCGCGCCAGCGGGGCCACGGGCTCGATCGACGGGTGGCGCACCGGCGTCGTGCCTTCGTCGTCGGCGGGCTGCGCCGCAGCGGTAGTGGCAGCCGGCGCAGGCGCGCTTTGGGGTGGCGGCTCGGCCGACGAAGACAGCTCGCGCGTTTGCGAGGGCGGTGGCGGGGGCGGAGGTGGCGGCGTGTCGAAGCGGGGTGGCTTTGCGCGCGCCAAGTGCAGGCCGGCCACATCGGCACCGCCCACCGCCGACACCTGGCCGCTGCTCGAATTGACGACGACATAGCGCTGCACGCTCGGCGCGGTTTCGTTCGGTCGCCACGCCAGGTCGGGCGGCGCGGGCTGCGAGCGGTCGGCGACGTTGGTGCTGCGTTGTGTTTCGTGCAGGTCGATCACGTCGACCAGGCTGCGCGTCGATGTCGGGTGGTAGGGCACCGGGCTGCGCTGAAGCCGCTCGAAAAATTCGTCGCGACTGAACACGTAGAGGTAGCTGCCGCCAGCGCGCACGATCACCACCCATCTCGCAGTGGCGGCGTCGATGCGCGGCAATTCTTCGAGCGCCGGCCGCTCGCCGTCGACGACGATGAAGTCGGTGCTCCAGCCGATCTTCATGGCGCTGCCACGACCACCAGGTCGCTGACCGGCGTCGCGCCCTCGGCATGCGCGGTGACGCGCCACACACCGGGGGCCAGGTTGAACGCGCCTTGTTGCCAGCCGGGCTCGGCGTCGCGCGCCAGCGGCTCGTCAATGGCGGCGCCGCCCGCCAGCGGGGTCAAGGTGACGCTGATCTTCGGGCTGCCTTCGGACGGGCGAACTCGCAGCGCCAGCGCGGCGCCGGGCAGCACCACGTCATCGACCTCCAGGCGCAGCATTGCCGCGTCTTCGGCGCGCTGGAACTTGCGAAAGTCGATCCGGTCGCGCGTCAGCACGCCCTTCAGATTGGCCAGCGTGCCGTCGGCGTTTTGCAAGGCGCCGTGGGTCTCGGCGGCATACACCTCGCGCTTCGCGTCGCTCATCTCGATCGGCGTTCCCGATGCCCGCGGCACCGTGCCGTCGCCGCCCTGGTCGACGCCCTCGAAGCTGTTCAGCAAGCTCAGCTTGCCGCCCTCGATGAGCACCGACTGGGCGGTCGGCTGCTCGATGCCGACGATCGGCACCAGCACCGGGCCGTGCTCGCTGTAGGCGGCGTCTTTCGCGTTGCGCGCTTGCGCGTCTTGAATTTCCTGGTGAAAGGCGCGTGCGGCCGTGGCGCGGGGTGCGTTCACATGGCTCAGCAAGCCGGCCTGCGCCGCCTCGGCAATGCGCTGCATTGCCGCCCCGCCGCTGGCCACGCAGGGATAAATCGGCAGCAGTTGATACACCGAGGTCAACGAGCGTAGCAGCGGCGACAGGTCGAGCCCGAACGGGCCGATGCCCTTCTTCATGCCGTCTTCCAGAAAGCCCACCGCTCTGAGCGAGCCGCGGTGCGGCGTGCCCAGGGTCATCAAGGTGCGCGTGACCTGCCACCCGCCGAGGCATTCGATGAAGTAGCGCGCCACCAGCCCGCCCATCGAATGCCCGATCAGCACCAGCTTGGCGTCGGCGTTGCCCGAGCTGGCGCGCCACGCCTTCAGCCAGTCCATCGCCGAGGACTCAAGCCGCTTGGCGATCACCCGGTTGTCGCGCCGCCAGTCGTACGGAAACGCGAAGTAGTTGCGGCCCGCCTGCAGGCCGAGCTGGTCGATCAGGTAGCGCTCGGTGCGCGAGTAGCCGTCGATCTTGATGAAGCCGGGGATGAGCGTCACGTCGGGCACCAGCCGCGGCGCGGTGACGCCGTCGTCAGCGTCGTCCGAGGCCAGCGCCAGGTCTTCGATCGAGTTGCCGAAGCTGGTGATCGCGTGCCACACCGCGCCGCCCGACGGTGCCCACACCTCCTTGCCGGCCTTGTTGGCCAACACGCTGCCGGTGATTCCGGGCAGCAGGATCACGAGGTCACGAAAGTCGGACATGGCAGGCTCCTCATCGGTTGAAGGAGATTTCTTATACGCCGCAGACGCGGGCCGCGCAATCGTCAATCGAAGGAGCAATCGACGCGCAATCCAGGCGACGGCGGTGGCGCGACGGCCCAGGCCGACCGCCGTTCGCATCCCACAAGAGATGGATGCGGCCGCGGCGCCGAGTCACTACGCTGTGTCGTCACCCAACCCCGCAACGGAGCCCGCCATGCCGCTTATCACCGAGCACCTCGCCGTCAACCCGGCGCTGCTGGCCGACCCGGCGCGAGGCTGGCGCAAGATGCTGCGCATCGACACCGTTGGCGGCGATGTCTTCGAGGTCATCAAGGCCACCAACGACTTTTTGCCCCAGCGCCTGGTATACGCCGAGGGAGATTCGTGGTTCGACAAATTCACCCCGATCCCGTCCCCGGGCACCAACCTGCTGGACGCGATCCGCACGCCGTTCTTGACGGCGGTGGTCGACGTGGCGCACATCGGCGACGAAGTGCGCGACATGGTGCGCGGGCACCAGGCCCAGCAGACGCAAGCGATGTTCAAGCTGTTCAGTTTCCAGGCCATCTTGCTGTCGGCTGGCGGCAATGACTTGAAGAACATCTTTGCCGACCTGTTCGCCACCCAGGCGCTCGTCAACGAGGGCGTCACATCGGCATTCCAGCCGAAGGACCTGGACCGGCTGGCCAATCCCGCCAGCTACACCGAGTTTTTCGCCGACGTGGTGCAGAACATCGGGCGCTTCGTCGATCTGCGCAACTCGGCCCGCGACGCGGTGACCCGCGCCGCGCCGATCTTCGTGCACGGCTACGACTACCTGCAGCCGCGGCCTGCGGGTGCGCAGATCTTCGCCGGCAGCCGCATCGGCAGGGGCCCGTGGCTGCACCCGTCGCTGAAGGCTGCAGGGCTCACCGACACGCAGATGCGCGCCGCCGCCGACGCCGTCATCGACGAGATGAACCTCCAGTTGCAGCAGGTGATCGCCGGCCTTGCGAACGTCCACGTCATCGACCAGCGCGGTTTGCTCACGCCGGCTGCAGCGAACACGACCGGCCCCGACGCCGACTGGCTCGACGAGATTCACCCGACCAAGGAAGGCTTCACCAAGCTGGCGCACAACCGCTGGGATGTGCCCTTGTCCAAAGCCCTCGGATGGCAACCGGCTGTGGGTGATCTGGTGCCGGCACTGGCGGTCTCGAACCTGAGCACGGCGCAGGCCGAGGCTGTCGAGAATCAGGCCTGAGGCGGCGAGCGCTTTTCAGTTGGGCTCCCTCCCCCAAAGCGGGAAGGAGTCATTCAACGAGGTGGTAACAACAGGAGATTCCATGCGACCCAACATGTTGAGCACACAACTCGGCGGCATCGCCAACCTGGCCTTGCTGGCCGAAATCCGCCCCGGCTTCATCGAGGGCTTCGAGACCGTCACTTACCACAAGCGACTCGAATTGCTACTGCGCACGCTGAACGCCCTCCGGCTGGCGTCGCGCGAGTCGGCGTTGGCGAAAAGCCCGTTCCCCGATCTCGTCGGTGGGGTCGGCATTCTTCATTCGTTTCGCTACGCCATCGTGCCCCCCGAGGCCGCCGCGTCCAACCCGTCGGCCGGGGCCGATGCGCCGCGCCCGGGGGTCTACCGGCTTTCGTTGAACGTCACCTTCGATGGCGGCTGGGAGCCATACATGCGGATCATCTACCGCGACCTGGGCACCTTGCTGGACGCCATCTTCTGCAACTGCGTGGGCTACCGGGCGTCGCGTTCGCACAGCTTCGACGTGTACACGCGCTGGGTGCGCGAGCACGAGACTGGCGCCGGGCTGTTTTACACCGAGTCGGCGATGACCGTGATGGACCAGCGCTACCTCGAAGGAATCGAGAAGATTCACCGGCAAGAACCGGACGCGGCCAAGGCCGACATCGCGAGCGCCGGGTTCGCGTTGAAGGAGCCGCCGAGCATCGAGCAAGTCCTGGCCTCGTTCCCGAGCGACGCGGCGAAAGTCGCTGCTGTCGTCGCCGCGTCGAGACCCGTTCTTCGGGCGCTGAAGGGCCTGCATGAACTGACAGCGGTCTTTCCGCGCAACTCCGACGAAGACGACCAGTACCTGTTGTTGTTTGCGCAGCGCGCGTTGCGCGAGTTCGTCGGACTGCTGGGCAATCCCCTCGCGCAAGCCGCCGCCGTGAGCGAGTTGCTTGAGCCGTTCGAGCCGGCAATCACCTGGATCAAGGAGACACCCACCGAGGTGAACTTGCCGCAGCGCACGCTGGCGTACCGCGCTAGCAAGCTGCAAGCGGGCATCGTCTCGGGCTACCAAGGCATCACGCACGGCTGCCTGGTTTTGCTGCGCGTGGTCGACGCCGCAGCCGCCCGCCTGTTCCTGAAGACCTTGCCCGTCAGCGTCGAAGGCACGTCGTGCAGCGCCGCCCTGTATTGCAACGTCGCCTTCACGCTGCCAGGGCTGAAGGCGCTCGGTGTTCCGGCGTGGCAGATCGACCTGTTTCCGCAAGAATTCATCGAAGGAATGGAGACCCGTGCGGGCCTGCTCGGCGATGTGCGCACCAACCACCCCACTGCATGGCGGCGGCCGATACTGCACGGGACGCAGGCGACCGAAATCGAGCTGGCCAGCGTGCATGTGGTGGTGCAGTTCAGGCTCAAGGATGAGAACACGCCCGGCCACGCGTTGCACGATGGCTTCAAGCCTGCGACCGATCGGTTCAATGCTGCGAGCGGCCTCGCGATCCTGTCGATCGAGGCGATGCGCAGCCATCCCGAGAAGGGCGCGAGCACCAGCCGTGAACACTTCGGTTTTCAGGACGGCTTCAGTCAGCCCGAGGTCGTCGATCCGAACCGGGGCGCGCCCGACTCGACCTTTTGGAACAACAGGGTTGCGCGCGGAGAGATTCTTCTGGGCTATCCCAACGACCGCCACGACGGTCCGTGTCCGACCCGCGAAAACCGTCTGCTCGACGACGGCTGCTTCCTGGTGCTGCGAAAGATCCGGCAGCGTGTCGATGTGCTCGACGCCGTGCTCAAAGAAAACCCGGCGCTGCCCGACCTGAAGCAAAAGATGATGGGGCGCGGCCTGGACGGCGAGCCGCTGGCGGTCAAGAACATCACGCCCGGCAGCAAGACCGACTTCAACTACGCTGACGACCCGAACGGCATGCGCTGTCCGTTTCACTCGCACGCACGGCGCGGCAACCCACGCCACGGCACTGGCATTCCGCGCATCATCCGGCGCGGCATGTCATACGGACCGAGAGACGACACCGATCGCACCACGCCACGCGGCGTCTACTTCATGGCCTATTGCGCCAGCATCGCTGAGCAATTCGAAATCATCCAGCGCTGGGTGGCCGGCGGCAACAGCACCGGCGTGGCGTCGGCGCAAAGCGACCCCCTGATGGGGGTGCCGCAGCCGGGCGATCCGCGCGTCTACCGTTACTTCAACGCCGACAAACAGGTCGTGCGGGTGAAGCTCGGCGACAAGCCCTTCACCGAGCTGCAATGGGGCGCGTATTTGTTCGTGCCCTCGATGAGCGCATTGACCGGGCTGCAATCGATCGTCGATGAAACGGAGCACGCCGCAACGCAGACTCCGGCCTGCCCGGCGCATGGCGGGGGTGATGGGTTCAAGGCATGGCAGCGCGTGATCGAAGACCCGAACGAGCGGGACAAGGCCTGGACGCAGGTCATGGCTGCACACGCCGACACGCGGGCCCAAGGCACGCTGCACACCGGCTATGGTTTGTTGATTGCCAATGCAGCCAAGGTGGACGAGGTCTTGAAAGACCAGGGCGGCATGAACTCGGTGCGAGGCTACGGCAGGCGTCTGCAGCAAACCGTCGGCGTGGGTTATCTCGGCCTCGATCCCGATGACGGTCACACCGAGCAAGCCACGGACGCAGGCATCAACCAAGCGATTGCCGATGTCTCGGCAGAAGAAGCTTTTTGGCAGGCCGTGCACATCACGACCGCGGTGCTGGCAGGCTTTAAGCACAGCACGGGTCAAAAAATCTCGGACAGTCGATACGAGACGCCGGTGGACATCGTGCTGCTCAGCGAACAGGTTCTCGGCAGGCTTTGCACGGTCTGGTTCGGCCTGCCCGACGCCAAGGCTGAGTTCATGGTGCTGGGCGGTCGAACCACCGAGCGCACCGGCAAGGCCCGCTGCCCCGGCCATTTTTTCTCGGTCGCAAGGTATGTGTTCTGGCCGCATCCGTCGCCGACCGTGGCGGGTGATGCGCAGGCTCACGGCCGGGCCATTCGCGACAGCGTGAATGATTTTTTGAAGGCCGCGCCGCCGGACCTGGCGCAGCGTGAAAAGACCTTGGGCAAGCTCTCGTTCGCGATCGAGTCGCGATTGAAGCACCTGGACGACGGCAAGAACGGCCTCGTCGCGCGCACCATCGCCGGCACGATGCTCGGCTTCCCGCCGACGGTGCACGGCAACTTCATCCGCGTCATGCGGGCGTGGTTGCAGACCGGTGCCAATCCGGCCCCGCCGCAGCCGGCCACTTCGCTGTGGAACCTGCAGGCGCAGGTTCTGGCGCGAGGGATCGAGCCGGACTACGCCATCGCCAGCGAAATCCTGCGCGACAAACTTCTCGCGCAGATGTGCAAGTCGCCGGTGCCCGAGGTGATCTGGCGCGAAGACCCGACTGCGTCCGTCGGGCCGAACGGTGAAGAGCCTCCCAAGATCGTGCTCGGCCTGGTCGCTGCGGTTCAGCAAGCCGGTGCCGAACGCCTGATGTTCGGCGGCGAGCGGACGACGAATGGCGCTGCGCCAGCGGACGCGCCGCAGGCGGTGCATGCCTGCCCTGGCTACGAGATGGCCGTCGGCGTGATGCTGGGCATGGTCACCGCGCTGTTGCTGGCCGGCAGCGTGCGCCCGACCGCGTCGCCGACCATCATCGACTTGGTGACCGTGCCGGAGCCTGCGCCAGCGCCCGTTCCCGTGACCTGACTCGGTCAAGCTTGGCGCATCAACCGGGTCGCCTGGTCGAGGTGCCAGGCCATGCCCATGTGCTCGAACGCCGGCATGGCACGGTCGAGCAAGACCCGGGCTCGCGAGCGATCTTCGAACGAGCACGCGATCTGCCCCGCGCAAAGCTGGGTTGCCGCCACCTCGTGTGCCGAGCCGCGCGTGCGGGCCACGCGCATCGCCAGTTCGATGCAACGGTCGGCACGTGGCCGGGAGCGCGCCGCGGCGGCTTGCCGGGCCATCGCCCGACACGCCATCGCCACGCCGATGAGGTCGCCGCTGCGCCCGCGCAGCAGCGCCTTTGCGGCATGGTGGCGTGCTTCGGGCGTGCGCCCGAGCGACACCAGCCCGTCGGCCAGCCAGCCGTGGTTTAGCGAGCGAAACAGCCCGCCGCCACGCGGGTCCAGCCACGACGTGGCCTGCTGCACGCGTTGCAGCGAATCGGGGTCGCGCGTCAGCATCCATTCAGCTTGGGCGACCATCGCCCGCCCCATGCAGAACGGGAACAGGCCGTGCGTCTGTTCTGCGATGTGCGTCGACTCAGACGCAGCCCGGCGCGCATCGGCCCAGCGCCCTTGCCAGAGCAGCACGGCGGCGCGCCAGCCTTGAATCGACGCGCCGATTTCATGCGTCATGCCTTGCACGGCGGCCCAGGCCTGGTCGAAGGATTCGGCGGCCCGGGCGAACTCGCCACGGTCGCCCAGCACCCAGGCACGGCAGACCAATGAGTACGCCAGGCCGACAGCGACATGCGCACCGCTGCGATGGCGTTGTTTGATGGCGATCGCCTCATCGAGCAGGGGCAGCGCCGCGTCGTAATCGCACACCGCGACCTTGGCCTGGCCGAGGGTGGCGCGGATCTGCACCGTCAGCCGGTCGTCGCCCGCGCCCTGCGCCGCGGCCAGGGCGAGCTCGCAGTGGGCAATTGCGGGGCGTGCCTCGCCCAGGGCGTAGTGGATGTAGCCGAGCCAGTACTCGGCCCGCGCGAGGGCGGCGGGGTCGTCTTCTGCCCGGGTCAGTTCGACGGCGCGCCGAAAGATGTCCAGGTCCTGGCGCGCGGCATCGAAGACGCAGACGAAGCCGAGCTTGTTCGTGATCGCGACCCAGCGCGAGCGCAGTGGCCCTGTCGGTGCGGCGGTCGGTGCGGCGGCATCCAGCGCGGCCAGGGCCGCCGTGTACTGGGCCTTCGCGCGGTCCAGCGCCGACACGGCCACTGCCTTGTCACCGGCCAGTTCGGCGTGGTGCGCCGCGTCCAGCGCGCGCCCGCTGGCAGCGTAGTGGTAGGCGAGCGCTTCGTGGGCCTCGTCTTGGGCCCCGCTGTGGTTCTGCTGCAGGGCCTTCGCGATGCGCAGGTGCATGGCCTTGCGCGCATGCAGACCCACCGAGTCGTAGATCACGTCGCGGGTGATGCCGTGCTTGAACCTGAGGGTGCCGGGGGTTTCGCCGGGAAAGATGAAGTCCTGCTCGGCCAGCGCTCGCACCAGAGGATGGTCCTCGGCGCAGCCGCTCAGCTCATGCAGTAGCCAGGCAGGGATGACGTTGCCGATCACCGCGGCCGTGCGCACCAGTTCGGCTTGCGCGTCGGGCAGCCGCGCGACGCGCGACTCGACCAGCACGTTCAGCCAGGCGGCCCCGCCGTGCAGGCGCACCAGCCGCGTGTCGATGTCTTCATGCGCCGCCGAGTGGCACAGCTCCTCGATGAACAGCGGGTTGCCGCCGGCGTAGCGGCTGATCTCGGCGCTGACGAACGGGTCGGCCTTGGGAAACAGCGCGCCGATGGACTGCGTCGCTTCGTGCTCCGAGAACGGCGCCAGTTCGATCACCTGCACGTCGTTCATCGACGCGTTGCCGGCCCCGAAACCCCGCGTCGACAGCAAGACGAACAATGGCGCACCCTCGAGTGCACGAATCGCCGACAGCGCCTGCTTCGACGCTGCATCCGCCCATTGCCAGTCGTCGATGAACAGCACCAGCGGCTGGCTTGCCAGCAGGCTGGCGAACACAGCTTTCATCGCGGCCACCGTGGTCTCGGGTGCGGGGCGCTGGGCGTCTGCGCCAGGCTCGGGCGCGAAGGAGAGGGCTCGCAGCAACTCGGGCCCCTGCGCCTGCAGGCCGATCCCGGTCAGGTGGCGCATCACGCAGTCGGTGGCCTCGTTGGCCGACATGGCATGCGTCAGGCCGAACACACCGCGCAGCATCTGCAACACCGGTTGCAGCGGCTCCGCGCTGAGGTAGCTCTCGCAATAGCCCCTGAGAATTCGGCAGCCCCGTGCTGCGGCGAGCGACAGAAAGTGTTGCGCCAGGCGCGTCTTGCCCACCCCGGGCGGCGCCGAGATCGCCACATGGCTTGGCGTTCCGGCCAGGGTCTCGGCCAGGTAGCCGTCGAGCGCCCGGAGTTCGGCCTGCCTGCCGATGAAAGGCGACAGGCCGCGACGCGCGCTCGCCTCGAACCGCGTGCTCACCAGGGCGCGGCCCGCAATGGTGTAGGCCCCGATGGCTTCCACCCGCCCCACCACAGACACCATGCGCCTCGGGCTGGTCTCGAAGAAATGACTTTCCGGCCCGAGTGTTTCTTCGCTGACCAGAATTTCGTCCCGCGTGGCGGCATCGGACAGGCGTGACGCGATGTTCGGCACGTTGCCCAGCAGTTCGAAGCGGCCCAGCACCAGGTCGCCCTGCTGCACCAGCACCATGCCCGAATGGACGCCGCTGTGCAGGCGCAGCGGGGGCCACCCGGCCGCCAACTCGGGTTCGCGAAGACCGCGCACCTGGGCGTGCAGGTCGAGCGCGGCTTCGGTGGCGCGGCGGCCATCGCCTTCGCGCGGATCGGGCAGCCCGAACACCGCCAGCATGCCGTCGCCCTGGATGCGCACCACCAAGCCGCCATGCCTGGCGACCACGGTTTCGTAGATGCGCCGAAGATGACCTAGCACGTCGGCGTAATCCTCGGCCTCCGACGATGAACTCAAGGCGGTGGAGTCGCAAAGATCGCAAAACAGCACCGTGAGGTAGCAACGTCGCCCGCCGGGCGGTACGGGATGCGCGTCGTCGTGACCCCGAGAGGGATCCGCGAGGCTCGAATTCATAGGCTTGTTCTCCCGCGCCTGAAGCTGCACTTTGTCTTGTTCAGCGTGTTGGGCGTGTTGCGCGTGTATCGCACGCTGGCGCAGCCGATGTCAAGGCGAACGCCTGTCGATGTCGAGACGCGTCAGCCCACGTTGAGCACCGCCGTCTTCACCCCCGCCGCGCCGACACCACGATGCCGCCGACGATCAGCGCAAACGCCAGTGCGTGAAACCACTGCGGCGCTTCACCCAACACCGCTGCCGACAGCAGCGCAGCGAACAGCGGCGTGAGGTTGCTGAAGAACGCAGCCAGCGCCGGCCCGCCCAGCGAAACGCCCAGGCCCCAGCAGCGGTACGCGATGATCGACGGCCCCACGGCCACGTACACCAGTGCGCCCAGCACCCAGCCGTTCCAGTGCACCGGCGCGGCACCCAGCGCCGCCTCGCCGGCGGCAGCGGCACCGGCACCGAGCAGGCCGAACAGAATTTGCAGCAGCAAGAACTCGGCCCAGTTCCACGCGCGTGGCAGGCCGCGTGCGTCAACCGCGAACTGGGCATTCGGTGCCTGCATCGACGCCGGCGGGCGGGCCAGCCGCCAACTGTAAAGAGCCCACGCCGCAGTGGCGACGACGACATACAAATCACCCCGCACGAAGTGCACGCGGGCGAGTGCCGATGCATCGCCGCGTGCAATCACCAGCAGCACGCCGGCAACCGACAGCGCGGCACCCAGCGCCTGGCGGCGGGTTGGATGTTCGCCGTAGAACACGGTGCCCGCCGCCAGCATCCACACCGGCAGGCTGGCCGCGATCAATGTCACGTTGATGGGGGTGGAGGTGACCAGGGCCATGTACTGCATCGCGTTGTAGGTGCCCACGCCCAACAGGCCGAGCAGCAGCAGGTGCGGCCAGCGCGCGATGATTTCACGCGGCGCGCACAGCGCCCGCCAGCCCAGCGGCAGCAAGATCAGCGCGGCCAGCAGCCAGCGCAAAAAGTTCAAGGTCAGCGGCGGCACGCTGCCCACCGCCAGGCGTCCGACCACCGCATTGCCGGCCCACAGCAGCGGCGGAAGGGTCAGCAAGACGGCCGTGCGCGCGGTGATGGGCGCGCTCACGTGGGCATCGCCGTGCCGCAGTTCCAGCACTGCTCGAACGGCCCGTCGACCAGCTCGCCGCAGCCCGGGCAGGACCAATGGCGGTGCACCGGGTGGCGCAGTTGGTCGAGCAGGCGGCGGGCTGCCTCCAGGCGGTCGTCTTCCATCACCCACAGCTCGGGCAAGGTCTGGTCGGGCGGCACCTCGCCGGCAATGCTGCTGGCGTAGGCACGCTGCACCGTGGTGGCGATGCCGGCGTGGCTGAGCAGGTCGGCCCACAGCGTGGCGAGGGCCAGATTGGGTGCCGTGATGAGGCGTTTCATGGAGGCGGCGGCGGGGCGGGCTCGGTCGGCAAACGGCGGTGCTGGAACCTTACCGCATCGCCAGCGCCATCGACGGTTCGACTGCGCCGCGCGCCGATGCGTGAACATCGCCGTTCGCGGCAGCTTCTCAGCCCGGCTTGATCGGCGTCAGCGTCATCTTGCAGATTCCTTTGACGATCTGCGCCTGCGAGGCATAGGGGCCGATCTCGACCACGCTGCCCACGCGCTCGCCGCCGATCGACGGGTCGACGTTGTCGAAGCGGCAGGTCACGGCCAAGTGTTGTTCGATCGGATTCGACCTCGTCGCCTGCGTCACAACGCCGTTCACGAAGCCGACATCGGTCGTGACGTATTGCGCCGGCACGGCGGCGAACGCCTTCAGCTCGATCCGCTTCTTGCCACGCAACCGTTCGGCGTAGTCTTTGATCACCATGCCTTCGGGCGGCGGCATCGGAGCGCCGTCGGCCTGCACGGTGGGCGTGGCGCTGACCTGCAGCAGGTGGCTCACGTGATACGGCGGGTTCAGCGCCCGGCTGTCGGTCAACGTGTTGCGGTCCTCCAGGTCGATCGTCGCGCTCGACGGCGCGTCGTTGATGTAGCCGCCCAATCCAGAGGGACGCAACACGCCAGCAGCCCCAGTGCGTGGCGCCAGCCATTTGATCCCCCGCGTTGCGCAGGCGGCCCCGCGCCGAAACCGGCACGGGTGCCCACCAGACCATCGACTGTTCTCATCTCGTTCTCCTGAAGCGCCGAACGACATTCGGCATGCAGGAAGGCCAGGCGGGAGCGGTTTACGAAACACTTACCGATTGCGTGCAGGGCGGTCGACCCCCTAATTCGTCGGCACACGTTGGCACCGAGCCCTCGCATCATCGGTAAGGGTTTCGTAATGACCAGCGCCGCAAGCTCGAAGCAGACCTCATGCAAAACCACCGTTGCACCCAGGAGAACGTTCATGAACAAGCACCTTGCACGCTTCTGCGCACTGGCCCTGGCGGCTGCGATGGCATCGGTCCCCGCACCCAGCGAGGCGATCGCGCCACTGCTGCTGGTGGTGCTCAGGCAGATCGCCCAGGACGCGGCCAAGTCGATGCTGAAGGACATGCTGTTGTCCAGCTTGCGCGACACGGGATGCAAGGGGATGGCCCTGGCCGATGCGCTCGAGGGCCTCAACCTGCGCAACGCCGCCAGCGAGGCGGGCCGCATGCCGACCTTGCCTGCCGGAATGACCATGCCGGCCTTGCCCGCCGGCATGGCGATGCCGAACCTGCCCGGGGCCATGGGCGGCGGGCACAAGCTGTCCGCCGGTCTCGGCATGGCGATGGGTGGCGGCCTGCCGCAGGGCATCCCGGCGGACGTGGCCGCGAAGATGAGCAGCCTGATGCCTGGCGTCTCCGGGATGGGCCAACTGCCGCCCGGCATGGCGCTGGACCCCGATCAGATGGCCGGGCTGGCGAGCATCCAGCAAGCCATGAGCCAGCCGCTGTCGCCTGCGCAAACGCTGGCCACCCTCGACGCGCTGTTCGAGGTGGGTTTCTTGCCGAAGGCGATGCACGCCGAACTCAAGCAATGCATGCTGCTTATGCCAGCCGCCGCCCAAGCGCTCGGCATGGGCATGGGCATGCTCAAGCCGATGATTCCGCAATTGAGGCAAGCGCGCGACGAGTTGCACGCGCTGCCCGTCGCCGAGCAAGACGAGGTGGCCGCCGCACTGGCGCAAGACCTGAAAGCGCTGCCCGCCGACGAGCGCACAGCGGCCATCGAGTATTTCGACTCAGGCTTCTTTCCCAAGCGTGTGAGTGAGGGCGTGAAGGCGCGGCTGGCAGGGCGATAGGGCAGTTTGGCTTCAGTTTGTATTCAGGGTGAACGCAGGGCCGGCGACATGCTGGCACCATAGCGCTTCTGCACAACACGCCACGGAGAACCCCATGCCCCAAGCCACCACCCAAGCCAGCCCCACCGTCCAGGTCGATCAACATGGCGGCGCAGAGGCGATGCACCTCGTCGACCTGCCGGTGGGCGACCCCGGCCCGGGCGAAATCCGCATCCGCCACCAGGCCTGCGGGCTCAACTTCATCGACGTTTACCAGCGCTCCGGGCTTTACCCACTGCCGATGCCGCTGTCGCTCGGCATGGAGGGCGCTGGCGTGGTCGAGGCCGTGGGCGATGGCGTGGCCCATTTGAAGGCCGGTGACCGCGCGGCCTATGCCAGCAACCCGCCGGGCAGCTATTGCGCGCTGCGGGTGATGCCGGCCAAGTGCGTGGTGAAGCTGCCCGACGCGATCTCGTTCGAGACGGGTGCCGCGATGATGCTGAAAGGTTTGACAGCCCAGTACCTGCTGCGCAAGACCTTGCCGCAGGAAGGTCTGCAGCCCGGTGACTTCGTGCTGTTCCATGCAGCGGCCGGCGGTGTCGGCCTGATCGCCTGCCAATGGGCGAAGGCGCTCGGCTTGCAACTGATCGGCACGGCGGGGTCGGCCGAAAAATGCGCCCTCGCGGCCGCCAACGGCGCGGCCTTCACGATCAACTACCGCACCGAAGATTTCGCCGCGCGCGTGAAGGAAATCACTGGCGGCAAGGGCGTGAAGGTGGTCTACGACTCGGTCGGCAAAGACACCTTCGAGAAGTCGCTCGACTGCCTGCGCCCGTTCGGTTTGATGGCCAGCTTCGGCAACGCCTCGGGTGTGGTGCCGCCGTTCAACCTGGGGCTGCTCGGTGCCAAGGGTTCGCTGTACCTGACCCGCGCCACGCTTTTCACCCACATTGCCACGCGCGAAGCCACGCAGGCGATGGCGGACGATTTGTTCGCGATGGTGACCAGCGGCAAGGTGAACATCCGCATCGACCAGCGCTATGCCCTGGCCGACGTGGCGCAAGCGCACCGTGATCTCGAAGCGCGCAAGAACACCGGTTGCAGCGTGCTGATTCCTTGATCGGCTACTTGCCCGCCTTCGACACGGGCCGGCTGAACACGCTGGCCTTGGAGCCGGCACGCGAAACGGGCTTGCCGCCGGGTTGCTTCAGCCGCGCGCTCCACAGTTTGTAGGCGCTGGAACTCAACTCGCGACGCAGCAACTGAATCACCTGGCCTTCGGTGAGCCCGTGGCTGAACAGCAGGCGTGTCAGCGGGTCGGGGTCAGCCCAGGCGATCTCGAGCACGTGGGCGATGTCGGCGGGCGACAGGTGGGGAATCGGTTTGGCCATGCGGCGACGCTAGCACGCAGGCACGCAGGCACGCAGGCACGCATCAGGATCCGGTCGCGGCGCGCTTCGCCTCCTCGTCTTGCAGCAAGCGCCACATCACCTTGCCCGAGCCTGATTTGGGCAGCACGTCGACAAACTCGACCACCTTGGGCACCTTGTAGGCCGCCATCTGCGCCTGCGCCCAGTCGATGATGTCTTGCTCGGTGGTCTTGCCTCGGGCCTCGGTGCGCAGCACCACCACGGCCTTGACGGTCTCGCCGCGGTAGGCGTCGCGCGCGGCGATGATGCAGGCCTCTTGCACCGAAGGGTTGCGGAACAGCAGCGCTTCCACTTCGGCTGGCCACACTTTGAAGCCGCTGGCGTTGATCATTCGCTTCAGACGATCGGTGATGAAAAAGTAGCCCTCGTCGTCCATGCGCCCGAGGTCGCCGGTGCGAAAGAAGCTGTGGCCTTCGAATTCGACGAACGCCTCCGCCGTGGCCTCGGGGTGACGCCAGTAACCCTTGAACAGCATCGGCCCGCGGGTGATGATTTCGCCCACTTCGCCGACCGGCATTTCAGTCAAGGTCTGCGGGTCGACCACGCGTGAATCGACGCCGCAGATCGGTATCCCCAAACACTGCAGTTTGGCCCGCTCGGGCGGGTTGGCATGGCTGGGCGCAGCGGTCTCGGTCAGCCCGTAGCCTTCAGCGAAAGTCAGGCCGAATTCGGCCAGCAACCGCTCGGCCACCGCCTGCGGCATGGCCGCGCCGCCGCCGCTGATGTTGCGCAGGCTGCTCAGGTCGAAGCTCTTGTAGTTGGGGCTGCCGAACAGGTCGATCACCATGGTGGGAATGCAAACCCAGTGCGTGATCTGGTAGTGCGAGATCAAGCGCCCGGCCAGCTCGCGGTCCCAGCGCGGCAAGATCACCACCGTGCTGCCCGCGTACACCGCGCCGAGCACGCCGTACAACATGCCGGTGATGTGGAACATCGGCACCACGCCCAGGGTCACGCTCTCGGGGCCGGCGTGGCCCCACTGCCCGCCGACGGTGTTCGACATCAGCGTGCGGTGCGTGTGCATGCAGCCCTTGGGCAGGCCGGTGGTGCCCGAGGTGTAGGGCAGCACGGCCAGGTCGTCGGGCTGGGCGGTGTGCGCAGCGGGGGCCATGCCCTGCGCCAGCGCGTCGGTCCAGCGTGTGTAGGCGGTGTCGTCGTCCGACGGCGGCAGCGGCGGGTCGCTGCGCAGCCACTCCTCGACCGCCGCCGAGGGCAGGTCGGCCACGGCGATGGGGCCTTCGGGCATGGCGTCGGTGAAGCGCGTGACCAGCACGTGTTGCAGCCGCTGGTTCTCGGGCACGCCGGCGTTGGCGGCCGCCACGAAGCCGGCCAGGTCGGCACTGCAAATGACGACACGCGCCTGCGGGTCGGTGATGTAGTGCTTGAACTCCTCGGCCTTGTTCATCGGGTTCACCGGCACCACCACCGCGTTGGCGCGCAAGATGCCGTAGAACGCCGCCGCGTACTGCGGGCAGTTTTGCAAATACAGCGAGACCCGGTCGCCGGCCTTGACGCCCACGCTTTGCAGCCAGCCGGCGACAGCCTCGGCCTGGGCGTGCAGATGGCGGTAGCTCAGCGGGCGGCCGAAAAAGATGTACGCGGCCTTGTCCGGAAAGCGCCGCGCCGACACCTCGAGGTTGAACCACAGCGTGGTCTCGGGCACCGCCAGCTCGCGCGGCATGCGCTTCGGCCAGATGGTGTGGTGCGGACGCTCGGTGGGGGAAGAAACGGCGCTGGGTGTCGACACGGGAGACTCCGAAAACAGATCGCATCCTTGTACCGCAGGGTTGCGGCTGCGGCCACGGAATCAACCCGGGTGCGCCGACGCGCTGGCGGTTGACCTGCGGCGACAATACCCCGCTAACAAGCGTTGGCGTCGAAACCCCGGCCTTGTCGTGCCTCACCCACTCCCCCCATTGACCATGTCAACCATCTTGCAGCACCTGCCCGTCGGCCAGAAAGTCGGCATCGCGTTTTCGGGTGGCCTGGACACCAGCGCCGCGCTGCACTGGATGCGCAACAAGGGCGCCGTTCCGTACGCCTACACCGCCAACCTCGGCCAGCCCGACGAGCCCGATTACGACGAGATTCCGCGCAAGGCGATGCAGTACGGTGCCGAGAAAGCGCGCCTGGTCGACTGCCGCGCGCAGTTGGTGGCCGAGGGCATCGCCGCCCTGCAAGCCGGCGCCTTCCACATCTCGACCGCCGGTGTCACGTACTTCAACACCACGCCGATCGGGCGCGCCGTGACGGGCACCATGCTGGTGGCGGCGATGAAGGAAGACGAGGTCAACATCTGGGGCGACGGCAGCACTTACAAGGGCAACGACATCGAGCGCTTCTACCGCTACGGCCTGCTCGCCAACCCCACGCTGAAAATCTACAAACCCTGGCTCGACCAGGCCTTCATCGACGAGCTGGGCGGGCGCGCCGAGATGTCGGCCTTCATGCAGCAGGCGGGCTTCGCCTACAAGATGTCGTCAGAAAAAGCCTACTCGACTGACTCGAACATGCTGGGTGCCACACACGAGGCCAAAGACCTTGAGCACCTGAGCAGCGGCATGCAGATCGTGCAGCCCATCATGGGCGTGGCCTTCTGGCGTGACGAGGTGGAGGTCAAGCGCGAGCAGGTCACCGTGCGCTTTGAAGAAGGCCAGCCCGTGGCGCTGAACGGCGTCGAATTCGCCAGCGCGGTGGACTTGCTGATGCAGGCCAATCGCATCGGCGGCCGCCACGGCCTGGGCATGAGCGACCAGATCGAAAACCGCATCATCGAAGCCAAGAGCCGCGGCATCTACGAGGCCCCCGGCCTGGCGCTGCTGTTCATCGCCTACGAGCGGCTGGTCACCGGCATTCACAACGAAGACACCATCGAGCAGTACCGCGAGAACGGCCGCAAGCTGGGCCGGCTGCTGTACCAGGGCCGCTGGTTCGACCCGCAGGCGATCATGCTGCGCGAGAGTGCGCAGCGCTGGGTGGCGCGCGCCATCAGCGGCGAAGTGACGCTGGAGCTGCGCCGCGGCAACGACTATTCGATCCTGAACACGGCGTCCGCCAACCTCACCTACCAGCCCGAGCGGCTGACGATGGAAAAGGGCGAGTCGAGCTTTTCGCCGCAAGACCGCATCGGCCAGTTGACGATGCGCAACCTGGACATCATCGACACCCGCGACAAGCTGGCCATCTACGCGCAGGCGGGCTTGCTGTCTTTGGGCACGGGGGCAGAGTTGCCGCGCCTTCGGAATGAAAAATGAGTACCACGGGCATCCGCCCTGGGCAAGAGAAACTTCAAGTTCACTGCCGCTTGTGCATGGTCATTCTCACTGCGTGAGTCGGCGTCGGGTTTCGGCCCGACACCCGAGTAACTTTCATTTGAGGGCCCAGAAGAAAGTCACCAAAGAAGAGGGCCTCAATACGATTTGAGCAGTTCTTCCGGCAAGAAGATGCGGCTGTTGAAGAGAGCCTCGGCTTGGTTCACCGAGCGCTACTTGACGAGGGGTTTCTCCGTCTCTTGCGCTTGCGTTTTGGCAAGTCTTGACAGAGCCGAATGAGCGTTCTGAGTCGGTCAAGTTCGGGCTCATGACCTCTACGCAGACGAACCGCTCAAATCGTATTCAGGCCCTTTGCTTTGGTGACTTTCATTTGGGCCCTCAAATGAAA